>JBMYPI010000129.1:0-6892 GCA_049600155.1 Rubricella sp. | reverse complement strand
ATACCCCATCTCCCGTGTCCTGTGTGACGCCCGCATCCTGAACATCTTTGAGGGCGCGGCGGAAATCCAGGCGCAGGTGATCGCGCGGCGCGTTCTGGAAAACCACGCGAAGACCTGACGATCCTTTCCCCCTCCATGGATCGTCGATCAAGGGCCGCTTTTGGGCGGCCCTTGCCTTTTGTCGACCGGACCACATGTTAGGGTCGCTAACATAAAGAGGTGGAGTCATGGGATTGACGGTTCTCGTCACGGGCGCATCCGGTTTCATCGCCAAGCATATCGTTCTGGCGCTTCTGGAGCGCGGGCACGATGTCGTTGGATCGGTCCGCTCGACAGAACGTGGTGAGGAGGTTCGTGCGATGGCCGAAAGCCATCTGGGGCAGGATCCCGGCGCGGCGCTGCGTTTCGTGGAACTCGATCTGACGAGCGACGAGGGCTGGGCCGAGGCGATGGCCGGCGTCGATGTGCTGATGCATACCGCCTCCCCCTTCCCGCTGAGTCAGCCCAAGGATGAGGCGGACCTGATCCGCCCCGCGGTGGAGGGCACGCTGCGCGCCCTTCGGGCGGCCCGGGATGCTGATCTTCGCCGGGTGATCCTGACAAGCTCGGTCGTATCGGTCGCCTATGGTGACTGGACCGGCCAACGCGCGGTGAGCGAAGCGGATTGGTCCGATCCCACGCTCGACCGGAACACCGCCTACACGAAATCGAAGACGCTCGCCGAACAGGCGGCCTGGGATTTCGTCGGGAAGGACGGCAGCGGCATCGCCCTGACGGTCATCAATCCCGCCCTTGTCCTCGGCCCGCCCGCCGATCTGCGCTATGGTAGCTCCCTTCAGGTCGTCGAGCGCATCCTGAAGGGGAAGGATCCCATGCTGCCGCAGGTGGGGTTCGGCGTTGTCGATGTGCGCGACATCGCCCTCATGCATGTGCGCGCGATGGAGCGGGACAAAAGCATCGGCCAGCGGTTTATCGGTTCGAACGGCTGGATGTGGTTCGCCGAGGCGGCACGCGTGCTCAAGGAGCAGTTCCCCGAGCGGCGCATCCCCACGCGCGTCGCGCCGAACGCCCTCATCCGCCTTCTCGGCCTTTTCGATCCGTCCATCGGGACGATCCGGCATGATCTCGGCCGCCGCTACGACCTCGACAACACGAAGGCGCGGGAAGTGCTCGGGGTGGAATTCCGCCCAGCGGAGGAGGCCCTGCGCGCGTCGGCCCGATTCCTCGTCAAGCACAACAGGGTTTGAAGCCGGCGGGCTTGAGGATCGGCGCGCGGCGTGAGACTGTCCGCCCATCGTCAAGAGATCATACGGGTTCCATGTTCAAGTCCGCCTCGATCCTTCTCGCCGCCGTCGCTCTCTCGGCCTGCACGCTGGAGACCACAAGCCTTGCGCCGAGCGCGCCGATGCCCACGCCCACGCGCCTTCACGAGACGCCGTGGCAACTCGCGGTGATCAATGGTCGGCAGGTCGAGGATGCGCTTGTCGTCGACATGTCCGGAAACTTCATCTCCGGTGAAGCGCCCTGCAATCACATCAACGGCAATTACCTCGGCACCGGGCCGATACTGCGTTTCGAGACGATCGTGACGACCCGCGCCACCTGCGACCGGATCGACCTGGAGCGTGAGATCATCGACGGTCTTCTCGCGGCGCGTTCGGGAGAGATCACGAATGGCGTGCTGACCATTCGCGACGAAAGCGGGACGGATCTGATGACGCTGGTCCCTGCCCGCGTCTGACCCCACTCAGCCGATGCGAACGGCACCGGCGCGGCGCGGATCACCGATCGCCTGAACCCCTCGCGCGTCCGTCGTGACGGCATGCACCCCGCCGAAAAACATCGATTGCTCCTCCCAGAAGACGGCCTCGGGCCAGTCGCGCCGCAGCGCGTCGCGATCCGCTTCCCCGAGGGTTCCCTCCGCGTCGAGCCGCGCCGGGGCTCCGTCCACATGCAGGCGCGGCGCAAGGATCGCTTCTTCCAGCGTCATGCCGCGATCGACGAGATTGACGATCACCTGCGTGAGCGCCGTGCGGATGCGGTTCGACCCGCCCGAGCCGAGCATGGTCAAACCGCCCTCGGTCCCTCGAATTGCGGTCGGACACATCATGGAGGCGAGGCGCTCGCCCGCCCGCCAGCTCGAGGGCCCGTCGGGCAGGAGATCCTCCTCGCCCAGCATGTTGTTCGGCATCAGTCCCGTGCCGGGCAGGACGAGCCCGCAGCCTTCCCCATTCGAAAGCGTCAGCGCGGCACCGTTGCCCTGCGCATCCACGGCGGAGATATGGGTCGTGCCGCGTTTCGCGGCGCGCTTCCGAAGAAGGACCGCGAGGGCCTCGACCGTTTCGGGATCGAAGAGGGTTTCATCGCCGAGATGCCGCTGGTCGAGTATCGCCGCGAAGCAGGAGGCGATGTCGCTCACGCCCGGGTTGTGGGGCAGGGCACCGAGTGCGAGGGCGATCTGCACGCCGCCAAGGGAGGGGCCGGGATTGAGGGCGACGCCGAACCCGTTTCTCTCGACCATCCGGGGCACGCGCCATTCCGGGCGATAGGCGGCCATGTCCTCCCGCCGCAAGGCCGTACCGGGCAGGGAGGCGAGCGCGCCGGCGATCTCCCCCTCCGTTCCGAAACGGACGCCTTCGGCGACAAGCGTTTCCATCACGTCGGCGAGGGCCGGGTTGGCGAAACGCCGGCCCGCTTCCAACGGCTTGCCGTCGTCGGTGAAGAGCACACGGGTTCCCGAACTTGCCTGAACGATAGGTTCGACGATGCACAGAAGCCGGGCCTGGAACGGGGTCAGCACAAGGCCCGTTTTGGCCGTTCCGACGGCCTGCGCCGCAAGCTCGGACATCGGCAGGCGTCCATAGGCCTCATGCGCGGCGAAAAGGCCTGGAATGACGCCCGGCACGGCGACCGTCCCCGCGCCGATATGGAACCCCTGTGTCGTCGTCCCGAAATCGGCGAGGATCTCGCGGATATCGAGGTCGCCTTCGGCGGGTTTACTGCCCGGCGTTTCCACGAAGAAATCGAGGCAGCGCGGTGCGCCCTGCTCGGTCGCGACCATCAGGAATCCGCCACCGAGCAGAGATGCGAGGATCGGCTCGGACACGCCCGCCATGAACGCGCCCGCGATGCAGGCGTCGACGGCCGTTCCCCCCGCGCGCAGCACTTCCGCGGCGGCCTCGGCCGTTGCCTCGTGTCCGGCGGCGACGGCCCAGCTCACGCCCAGATCTCCATCGCGAGGCCACGGGCATCCCGGGCCGGATCGTCGGGCAGGCGTAGGGCAGTGCCGTCGATGCAGCGGGCAGCGACATGGGCGAGGATACAGGCATCGATCAGGTCATCGGGCTGGGCGGCTATATCCGGGGGCAGCGTATCGATCAGGTTCGCGGGGTCGATCCCCAGCCCCTGCAACACGGCAAGCCGGGCGAAAAGCCCGTGCAGCTTCGTCTTGTGGTGGGTCATCGGCGCACCGGCGGCTTCGGTGAAGGCGACCTCGGGATGGCCCTCCCGGATGCGCCCCTGAAGATCGGCGGTGATCGCGGCGTCCACTTCCCGCATCTTGGCCGCGATCATCCAGGCCTGTTTCGAAAGGCCCTTGCCGGTGACCTTCCGATTGATCGCGTTCGCGGTGGCGTAGTCCTCGGCATAGAGCGCGTCGCGGCAGGGCGGGGCGAAGACCGAAGAGCGTCGCGAGCCGAGGCGCCCCCGCATCAACCCGTCGACGATCCGGCCCTCGCGCCCTTCGGCAAAGCCGATCGGCATGTCGACAACGACCATCGCGTCGGGATGGGCCTCCAGCAGATCCGCGAAGGTCGGAAAGAAGCGGGCGGAAAGGCGCGGGGGCCGGCCCGCGACAGCGAGCCAGCCCCCCTTGCATCCATCGACGCCGACAGGCGTCATGCGGCGGTCAGCGCCACCTGGCGGACGTCGTCCCCCACGAAGGGGTCGTATTGGGCGAAGTTCTCCGCAAACATCGAGACGAGCTTCTGTGCCTGCGCGTCATATGCCGCCTTGTCGTCCCAGGTGCGACGCGGGTTCAGCAGCACGTCCGACACGTTGGGAACGCTGACGGGAACCTCGAAGCCGAAATTCTCGTCGCGGCGGAATTCGGCCTTGTTGAGCGTGCCGTTGAGTGCGGCAGACAGAAGCGCTCGCGTCGCCCGGATCGGCATCCGGGAGCCGGTGCCGTATGCACCGCCCGTCCAGCCGGTGTTCACCAGCCAGCACGCCGCGCCGTGTTCCGCGATCTTGTCGCGCAGGAGCGCGCCATAGACTTCGGGGCGGCGCGGCATGAAGGGCGCGCCGAAACAGGTGGAGAAGGTCGGCTGCGGCTCCGTGATGCCCTTCTCGGTCCCGGCGACCTTGGAAGTGAAGCCCGACAGGAAGTGATACATCGCCTGGGCGGGGGTCAGCCGCGCGATCGGGGGCAGCACGCCGAACGCATCGCAGGTCAGCATCACCACGTTGCGGGGGAACCCGCCAAGCGCGGTTTCGGACGCGTTGGAGATGTAGTGCAGCGGATAGGCGCAGCGCATGTTGGCGGTCAGGCTGTCGTCGTGGAAATCGAGTTTCTTGGTGTAGCCGTCATAGACCATGTTCTCGATGACGGTCCCGAACTTCGACGTCGTCGCGAAGATCTCCGGTTCGGCATCGGCCGAGAGGTCGATCGTCTTGGCGTAGCAGCCGCCCTCGAAATTGAAGATGCCCTTGTCCGACCACCCATGCTCATCGTCGCCGATCAGAACGCGGGACGGATCGGCCGAAAGCGTCGTCTTGCCGGTGCCGGAGAGGCCGAAGAAGATCGCTGCGTCCTCGGGCTTGCCCGGCGCGTGGTTGGCCGAGCAGTGCATCGGCATCACGCCCTTCTCCGGCAGCAGGTAGTTGAGGATCGAGAAGACGGATTTCTTGTTCTCGCCCGCGTAGGAGGTGCCCGCGATCAGCACCAGCTTCTGTTCGAAGCTGATGGCGATCACGGTGCCTGTCCGGCATCCGTGCCGCTCCGGATCCGCTTCGAAGGAGGGGCAGTTGACGATGGTGAATTCCGGCTCGAACGTTTCGAGTTCCTCCGCATCGGGGCGGCGCAGGAGGTGCCGGATGAAGAGGTTGTGCCATGCGAGTTCGGAGACGACGCGGACATTCAGCCTGTAGTCGGCATCAGCGCCGCCATAGAGGTCCTGAACGAAGAGTTCCTTCGTCTGCGCATGGGCAAAGAGATCATCCTTGAGGCGCGCGAAGGCCTCGGGATCCATCGGCTTGTTGTTGTCCCACCAGACGCTGTCCTCGACGCTCGCCTCGCGCACGACGAACTTGTCCTGCGGGGAGCGGCCGGTGTGCTTGCCGGTGGATACGAGGAATGCACCGCCCTGACCGAGCTCGCCTTCGCCACGGCGCAAGGCGGACTGGATGAGCGCGGGTTCGAGAAGATTGTAGTGGACGGTTTCGGCTTTACCCAGCCCCGTGCGATCGAGTTTGAACGCCGGATTGACCTTGCCAGTCTCCATTGACGGCGAACTCCAGACAACTGGGGCGGGAGGAATGCATGGCGTCCTCGCCCCGTTTTGGCAACCAAGCCCGACAGCCGCGAAAGGGCCAGTTCCGGTTCAGACGCGCCCCGTGGCGCATCCGCTGGCGGGCGGTGAGGGCCTCCCTATAACATGTTGTTTCGCGGAATCCACCGCGTCCTTATGGATCATTTCAACGCAGGGCCCCGCATCGGGTTCCATCGCTTGCCCCCCCCTTTTTTTCGGTTAGTCTGTCTGGAAAGAAGAGGCGCGCGCGCGGGGAGACGGACGGCATGTCCAATATCGCACTGGTCGATGACGACCGGAACATTCTGACCTCGGTGTCGATGGCGCTCGAAGCCGAGGGGTTCTCGGTCAAGACCTATACCGACGGCGCTTCCGCCTATCAGGCGCTCAGCACGGCGCCGGCCGATCTGGCGGTGCTCGACGTCAAGATGCCGAGAATGGATGGCATGGAGCTCTTGCGCAGACTGCGCCAGAAAACGGACATGCCCGTGATCTTCCTGACCTCGAAGGACGAGGAGATCGACGAGGTGCTGGGCCTGCGGATGGGCGCGGACGACTATGTGCGCAAACCGTTTTCCCAGCGTCTTCTGATCGAGCGGATTCGCGCCGTCCTGCGCCGCCGCGACGCCCGCGCGGCAGAGGACACCCCCGACGCCGACAGCGTGATGGTGCGCGGCAGCCTGACGATGGACAACCGCCGCCATCTCGTGACCTGGAAGGGCGCCTCGGTCTCGCTTACGGTGACGGAATTCCTGATCCTGGAGGCGCTCGCCCAGCGGCCCGGGTTCGTGAAGAACCGCGACCAGTTGATGGACGCCGCCTATGACGATCAGGTCTATGTCGATGATCGCACGATCGACAGCCACATAAAGCGCATCCGCAAGAAGCTCCGCGCGGTCGATGACGAGTTCAGCTCGATCGAGACCCTCTACGGCGTGGGCTACCGCTACAACGAGGCCTGATACCGTGACGAACCTGCCGACCGGGTCAGGGCGAAAGGCCCGCCCCCGCAGCGGCGCGCCGCGGGTTCTGCCCCGGTTCGAGGATGCGGTCGGCATCAAGGTCGATCGTGATCTGACCGAAGACCAGATGATGTCGCGGTCGCCCATCGCGCGGCGGATCTTCATCTTCAACATGGTCGCCATCGGGGTTCTCGTCGCCGGCCTGTTCCTTCTCAGCCAGCAGGAAGAGAATCTCATCGAACAACGCACGGCGGCGATGGTCTCCGAGGCGGAGTCCGTGACGCGAACGCTTGCGGCCTTCGCCGTGGAACGCGACGGCGCGAGCGAGTCCATCGATCCGGTCCGGGCACGCGATCTCGTGCGGGTCATCGCACGCCCCGAAGGATCGCGAATCCGTGTCTA
>JBMYPI010000128.1:0-6893 GCA_049600155.1 Rubricella sp. | reverse complement strand
GATCGCGTAATGCTCACTTTCGTCCTGCGCCGCATCGGCGTGATGGCCCTGACGATGCTGATCCTGACGGGCATCGTCTTCTACCTGACCAATCTGGAGCCGAACCTCCGCACGCTGGCCCTCTCGGACGGCAACATGCGGATGACGGATGCCGAGATCCAGCAGTGGCTGGAGCGGAACGGCTACGCGCGGCCCTTCTTCGAGCGATATCTCGAATGGCTGGGCGGGATCGTGACGGGGGACTGGGGCTACTCCACCCGCTTCCGCACCCCCGTGCTCGAGATCATCTCGCAGCGACTGGCCGCCACCGGCGCGCTGATGTTCTTCGTGATGCTGGTGATGGTGCCCTCCGCCCTTCTGGTGGGGGTTCTGGCGGGTATGCGCGAGGGTTCCGCGCTCGACCGGTCGCTCTCGGGTTTCTCCATCGCGTCGACGGCGACGCCGGAATACGTATCCGGCATCATCTTCACGGTGATCTTCGCAAGCTGGTTCCGCGAGTTGGGGGAAACCTATGCGTGGTTCCCCGAATGGTTCCACCTCAACGGCTCGGCCGCTTCGGCCAACGGTCGCGCGGGCCTGAACCTGACATTCTACAACTTCACCCTGCCGGTCATCACGATGGCGATCTACGGGATGGGTTACGTCGCACGGATGACGCGCGCGAGCATGGCGGAGGTCATGACCTCCCAATACATCCGCACCGCGCGGCTGAAGGGTGTGAAGTTCCGCACCATCGTCATCCGCCACGCGCTGCGCAACGCGCTGATCGCGCCCTTCACCGTCATCATGCTGCAATTCCCCTGGCTGCTGACCGGCGTCGTCGTCGTGGAGGCGATGTTCAACTACCGGGGCTTCGGCCTCGCCCTCGTGGAAGCGGCGGAGAACAACGATATCGATCTCCTCATGGCGTGCTCGCTCGTCTCGGTGGCGGTGGTGCTCACGACGCAGCTGATCTCCGATATCGGCTACGCCTACCTCAACCCGCGCATCCGCGTGCAATAACAAGAAGGCGAACCCATGCAGGAGCCCCTCGGTCTTTTCCAGATCCTCGCAGGCGCAGCCGGACATCTCTGGCCGGTCTGGATCGCGCTCGCCGTCATCATGGTGCCGAGCGCGCTGTTCCGCCGGCGCCTCGGCCTCTACGGTCAGCTCTATGACAGCTGGATCGGCCTTCTGGGCCTGTTCATCGTGCTGTTCTGGGTGTTCACGGCGATCTTCGCGGAAACGATCATGCCGCTCGATCCGCTCTCGCAGTTCTCGGGCATGCGGCAGGCGCTCCCGGGCGCACCGATGCAGACGCCCGAGAACGGCGTGGAATATTTCCTCTTCGGAGGCGACAACCTTTCGCGAGACGTGTTCAGCCGCCTGATCGCGGGCAGCCAGACGGTGCTGGCGATCGCGCCGATGGCGACGCTCTTCGCCTTCATGGTGGGGATCACGCTCGGCCTGCCGGCAGGCTTCTATGGCGGGCGGATCGACACGGTGCTGACCTTCGCGGCGAACCTCGTGCTCGCCTTCCCCGTGATCCTGCTGTTCTACCTCCTCGTGAACCCCGGCATCCGGGAAACCCCGATCCCCACGGTGCTCGCGGGGATCATGTTCCTGTTTCCGATCATCTTCCTGACGATGCTGTTCTGGAGCCGGTTCTCGACGCGACCCGGCCTTCTGGCGATGCAGCTCGCGGCCGTTTTCATCATCGGCGGCTGGGCCTATGTCAGCCTGACGTTCAATGCCGATCCCTTCGGCCTGCTCGAGATGAACCCCAACACGCTCAACATCTTCGTCTCGGTCGTGTTCGTGAACTCGCCCACCGTGTTCCGGATCGTCCGGGGCCTGACGCTCGATATCAAGACGCGGGACTACGTCGCCGCCGCGCAGACGCGGGGCGAGGGCGCATGGTACATCATGCTCTGGGAGATCCTGCCGAACGCGCGCGGGCCGCTGATCGTCGATCTCTGCCTGCGCATCGGCTACACGACGATCCTTCTCGGCACGCTCGGCTTCTTCGGCCTCGGCGTGAGCCCCGAAAGCCCCGATTGGGGCCTCTCGATCAACGATGGGCGCGCCATCTGGCGCTCGGTCGAACATGTGGCGCTGGTGCCCGCGCTTGCATTGATGAGCCTCGTTCTGGGGCTGAACCTTCTGGCCGACGGGCTGCGGGAACAGAGTTTGAAGGACTAGACGGCGAGGCGCCCCGGGCACGACCCGGGGCCCGTGCCAGCAAGGCCCCGGATCAGGTCCGGGGCCGGACGGGAGAGAGCGAATGACCGAAGACTACGACGGCCCGATCCTGGAGATCGAGAACCTCTCCATCTCCTTCTTCACCCGCGCGGGCGAAATCCCCGCGGTGATGGATTTCTCCTGCACCGTGGAACGGGGCGAGGCCATGGGCCTCGTTGGCGAATCCGGCTGTGGCAAGTCGACCGTCGCGCTCGGCGTGATGCAGGATCTCGGCGTCAACGGGCGGATCGTGGGCGGTTCGATCAGGTTCAAGGGCCGCGATCTTTCGACCCTGTCTCAGGAGGAGCTTCGCCATATCCGCGGTTCCGAGATCGCGATGATCTACCAGGAGCCGATGGCCTCCCTGAACCCGGCGATGCGGGTGGGCAAGCAACTCGCCGAAGTTCCGATGATCCACCAGAACATGTCGGAGAGGGAGGCGCTCGCCCTCGCCCGGCAGGTGGTCGAGGATGTGCGCCTGCCCGATCCCGACCGGATCCTGAAGGCCTATCCCCACCAGCTCTCCGGTGGCCAGCAGCAGCGCATCGTCATCGCCATGGCGCTGATGTCGAAACCGTCCCTCCTGATCCTCGATGAACCGACGACGGCGCTCGACGTAACGGTCGAGGCCGGGATCGTCGATCTGGTGAAGGATCTGGGAAAGAAATACGGCACGTCGATGCTGTTCATCTCCCACAATCTCGGGCTGGTGCTCGATGTCTGCAACCGGCTGTGCGTGATGTATTCCGGCGAGGCGGTCGAGACGGGATCGGTGCGCGACGTTTTCGACAGGATGCGCCACCCCTACACGCAAGGCCTGTTCCGCTCGATCCCCCTGCCCGGCGCCGACAAGACGGCGCGGCCGCTCGTGGCGATACCGGGGAACTTCCCCTTGCCCCATGAACGCCCGCCCGGCTGCAATTTCGGCCCGCGCTGCGACTATTTCGTGGATGGCCGCTGCAACGCTGCCGAGATCGCGATGGATCTGGTGCCCGACGACGACCGGCACGAGACCCGCTGCATCCGCTGGGAGGAGATCGACTGGGCCAACCCGCCCAAACCGCCCGTGACGGCGGAGAAGACCGAACCCGGCGATCCCGTCCTCAAGGTCGAGGACATGAAGAAATACTACGAGGTCGCCGCCAATGCGATTTTCGGCGGTCGCGAACGGCGCGTCGTCAAGGCCAACGAACAGATCGACTTCGAGGCGCGCGAAGCCGAAACGCTCGCCATCGTCGGGGAATCGGGCTGCGGGAAATCGACCCTCGCCAAGGTTCTGCTCGGCCTCGAGACGGCCACCGACGGCAAGGCGCTTCTGGGCAATCACGACCTCGGGCACGAGCCTGTCGAGGATCGCGACAAGCGCACGCTGGCCGATATCCAGATGGTGTTCCAGAACCCGTTCGATACGCTTAACCCCTCTCACAAGATCGGCGACCAGATCGTTCGTGTTCTTGAGAAATTCGGGATCGGGGACAGCCTTGAAGACCGGCGCGAGCGGATGCTCAAGCTGCTCGATCTGGTGAAGCTTCCCCGCGAGTTCGCCGAACGCCGCCCGCGCCAGCTTTCCGGCGGGCAGAAGCAGCGGATCGGCATCGCACGCGCCTTCGCGGGCAATCCCAAGGTGGTGGTCGCCGACGAGCCCGTCTCCGCGCTCGACGTCTCGGTGCAGGCGGCGGTGACGGAGCTTCTGACGGAGATCCAGCGCGACAACCGTACGACGATGCTCTTCATCAGCCACGACCTGTCGATCGTGCGTTATCTCGCCGATCGGGTGATGGTCATGTATCTGGGCCATGTGGTGGAGATGGGCACGACCGAACAGGTCTTCGCCCCGCCCTATCACCCCTATACGGAGGCCCTTCTTTCGGCGGTTCCGATCGCCGATACCAAGGTCGCCAAGAAGCGGATCGTGCTGGAGGGCGACATTCCTTCGGCGGTCAATCCGCCCTCGGGCTGCCCGTTCCAGACCCGCTGCATGCACAAGGGCGACGTGCCCGGCAACCTCTGCGAGACCGAGGTTCCGCCCATGCGCACGCTGGCGGACGGGCATCGTGTGAAATGTCATCTCGCCGAGGATATCCTGGCGCGCATGGAACCGGTCATCCAGATCGCCGCGGAATGACGGTTGCATGACTGATCCCGATCAAGGCGTTGCACCGCCGGCGCCTTAGTGCTGTCCTGAAACGGACATCACGGAAGGATCATCGCATGGCCGCACCGCTTGAAGACATCACCGTCATCGACCTCACCCATGTGCTGGCCGGGCCCTATGCGACGATGATCCTGTCCGAACTCGGCGCGCGGGTCATCAAGGTGGAGCGTCCCGGGATCGGCGACGATACACGCGCCTTCCCGCCCTTCGCCGATGGCCAGAGCGCCTATTTCGCCTCGCTCAATCGGGACAAGGAGTCGATCGCGCTCGATCTCAAGGCACCGGCGGACCGCACGATCTTCGAAGCACTGCTGGATCGGGCCGATATCGTGGTCGAGAACTACCGCCCCGGCGTGATGGAGCGGCTGGGATACGGTTGGGAGGCACTCCAGGCGCGTTGGCCGGGGCTGATCTATGCCGCATCCTCGGGCTTCGGCCATACGGGGCCGGAGAAGGACAAGGCCTGCTACGACATGGTCGCGCAGGCACGATCCGGCGTGATGTCGATCACCGGCGAGAAGGACCGCGATCCCGTTCGCGTCGGCGCCTCCATAGGAGACATGTGCGCGGGAATGTTCCTGACCCACGGGATCCTTGCGGCCCTCGTCGATCGCCAGAAGACCGGCAAGGGCCGGTTCGTGGACGTCGCCATGCTCGACACGCTCTTCTCCATGCTGGAGCACGCCATCGCGATCACCACGATCACCGGAACGCCGCCCGGGCCGACGGGCGCACGCCACCCTTCGATAACGCCGTTCGAAACCTTCCACGCCGAGGACGGGCTGTTCGTCATCGCGGCGGGCAATGACGCGCTCTTCGCGAAGCTCTGCGCGGTTCTCGATCTTCCCGCGCTCGCCACCGATCCGCGCTTCGCCACGAATGCGGAGCGGTGCAGACACGCCAAGCTCCTCAAGCGGCTCGTGGAGGCGGTGACGCTCGGGGAAACGAAGGCGCACTGGATCGCGAAGCTCGAAGAGGCCGGCATCCCCACGGGGCCCATCCAGACGGTGGCCGAGGCGCTCGCCGATCCCCAGATCGCGGCGCGCGAGATGGTGGTGGAAATCCCCCGCAACGGGGACGAACCGTTCTACGCGGCGGGCAATCCGATCAAGCTTTCCGGTCTGGAGGAGCGGGCCGTGCGGCGCCCCGCGCCCGCACTCGATGGCGACCGCGCGGCGATCCTCGACTGGCTCGGCCTCGCCTGACGCGGGCGGGGCTGTTGTCTTCCCGAGCGTGGCCTATATACCGCCACTCCATAGGCAAACGCGGACGGGAAGAGAGGACCATGTCACAGGATCCCCTCGTCATATTCACCCCTTCGGGCAAGCGGGGCCGGTTTCCGGCGGGAACCCCCGTTCTCGATGCCGCGCGCAGGCTCGGCGTCGATCTCGACAGCGTGTGCGGCGGGCGCGGTATCTGCTCCAAGTGCCAGGTCCAGCCGGCGTTCGGTGAATTTCCCAAGCACGGCGTGACATCGGCGCCCGATGCGCTGACGGGCTGGAACGCGGTCGAGGAACGCTACAGATCGAAGCGCGGCATGATCGACGGGCGGCGGCTGGGCTGCCAGGCACGGATCGAGGGCGACGTGGTGATCGACGTGCCGCCCGAAAGCCAGGTCCATCGGCAGGTCGTGCGCAAATCCGCCGATACGCGCGAGATAGTCATGGAACCGGCGACGCGGGCCTACATGGTCGAGGTCGCCGAGCCGGACATGCACCACCCCTCGGGCGATCTGGAGCGGCTGAAGGCAGCGCTTGCGGAACAATGGGGCATCGAGGACCCGATCGCGCCGCCCGCTCTCCTGCCCCGCCTGCAAACGGCGCTGCGCAAGGGGAACTGGCAGGTGACCGTCGGGCTCTTCCAGGGCGCGCATGACGCCCGCCCCCGCATCGTGGAGGTCTGGCCGGGGCTGCATGAGGGCGGTCTCTACGGGATCGCCGTGGATCTTGGCTCCACGACGATCGCGGCCCATCTGTGCGATCTTCAGACCGGCAAGGTCATCGCGTCATCCGGCCTGATGAATCCGCAGATCCGCTTCGGCGAGGATCTGATGAGCCGCGTGAGCTATGCCATGATGAACGAGGGCGGCGCGGCGGAGATGACGGCGGCCGTGCGCGCGGGCCTCGCCGACCTCGTCCGTGCGGTGACGGCGGAGGCCGGGATCGCGCCCGATCTCGTGTTCGAGGTGACGCTCGTCGCCAATCCGGTGATGCACCACCTCGTGCTCGGGATCGACCCGGTGGAGCTCGGCCAGGCGCCCTTCGCGCTGGCGACCTCCGACGCGCTCGACCTCACCGCCGCGGATCTCGGCCTGCCGATCCATCGCCACGCGAATGTCCATGTCCTGCCCTGCATCGCGGGGCATGTGGGGGCCGATGCGGCGGCGGTGGCGCTGGCCGAGGCTCCGGACAAGTCCGACGACCTCGTCCTGATCGTCGACCAGCAGCACATAGCCCCCTCCCTGGTCCATGAGCACCGCCGCCTGCGGAATCATGACCGCATCGATGGCCTCCTTGCG
>JBMYPI010000127.1:0-6895 GCA_049600155.1 Rubricella sp. | reverse complement strand
CATAGTCTGCCGTTCAGCCCGCGGGCAGGAGCGGTGGTTTGTCGTCGGAGAGGCGCTTGCGCTCCGGCTCGATCACTTCGAGTTTGAGCGCACCGTCCTCGACGCTGACGCGGACGACACCGCCCTTCGTCAGCTTGCCGAACAGAAGCTCCTCCGCCAGCGGCTTCTTGACGTTCTCCTGGATCACGCGGGCCAGCGGCCGGGCGCCCATCTTGTCGTCATAGCCCTTGTCGGCCAGCCATTCCGCCGCCTCGCGGGTCAACTCGATGGAAACATTGCGATCCATGAGCTGCGCTTCGAGTTGAACAACGAACTTCTCCACGACGCTCAGAATCGTTTCCTTGCCGAGAGGCGCGAAGCTGATCACGGCATCGAGACGGTTGCGGAATTCCGGCGTGAACTGCCGCTCGATCGCGGCCTGTTCCTCGCCCTCGCGCCGCTCGCGGCCGAAGCCGATGGCCTCCTTCGCCTGCTCGGCCGCGCCCGCATTCGAGGTCATGATCAGCACGACGTTCCGGAAATCGACCTGGCGGCCGTTGTGGTCCGTCAGCTTGCCGTGATCCATGACCTGCAAAAGGATGTTGTAGACATCCGGATGCGCCTTCTCGATCTCGTCGAGCAGCAGCACGCAGTGCGGGTGCTGATCCACGCCGTCGGTCAGAAGACCGCCCTGATCGAAGCCGACATAGCCCGGAGGCGCGCCGATCAGGCGGGAAACGGCGTGCTTCTCCATGTACTCGGACATGTCGAAGCGCAGAAGCTCCACCCCGAGCGTGTCGGCAAGTTGCTTGGCGACTTCGGTCTTGCCCACGCCCGTCGGCCCGGCGAACAGGTAGTTGCCGATCGGCTTTTCCGGCTCGCGCAGGCCCGCGCGGCTGAGCTTGATCGCAGCCGAGAGCGCCTCAATCGCGTTGTCCTGCCCGAAGACGACCCGCTTGAGGTTGGCCTCCAGATCCTTGAGGACCTCGGCATCCGACTTGGAGACGTTCTTCGGCGGGATTCGCGCGATCTTCGCGACGACGGCCTCGATCTCCTTGGCGGTGATCGTCTTGCGGCGCTTGGATTCGGCCACGAGCGCCTGGGCCGCGCCCGCCTCGTCGATCACGTCGATCGCCTTGTCGGGAAGCTTGCGGTCATTGATGTAGCGCGCCGACAGATCGACCGCGGTGGAGATCGCGTCGTTGGTGTAGCGGATGTTGTGGTGCTTCTCGAAGATCGGTTTCAGACCCTTGAGGATCTTCACCGCGTCATCGACCGTCGGCTCCTTCACATCGATCTTCTGGAACCGGCGGCTCAGCGCGCGATCCTTCTCGAAATGCTGGCGGAACTCCTTGTAGGTGGTCGACCCCATGCAACGCAGGCCGCCGTTCTGAAGCGCGGGCTTGAGAAGGTTGGACGCATCCATCGCGCCGCCGGAGGTCGCGCCCGCGCCGATCACGGTGTGTATCTCGTCTATGAAGAGCACCGCGTCGGGATGGTCCTCCAGCTCCTTCATGACGGCCTTGAGACGCTCCTCGAAGTCGCCGCGGTAGCGGGTTCCGGCGAGGAGCGCGCCCATGTCGAGCGAGTAGATCGTGGCCTTAGACAGCACCTCGGGCGTCTGACCGTCCACGATCTTGCGCGCGAGCCCTTCGGCGATCGCGGTCTTGCCCACACCAGGATCACCCACCAGAAGCGGGTTGTTCTTCCGGCGGCGGCAAAGCACCTGGATGCAGCGCTCTACCTCGTCCTCGCGGCCGATGAGGGGATCGACATCGCCCTTTCGCGCCTTCGCGTTGAGATCGACGCAGTATTTTGCGAGCGCGCTGTCGCCCTTTTCCTTCTCGGTCGTCGTGAAGGAGGCGTCCTCGCCCTCGGCTTCTTCCGATCCGGTGATCGGGCGAGGCTCGGAATGGGCGGGATCCTTGGCGACGCCATGGGAGATGTAGTTTACCGCGTCATAGCGGGTCATGTCCTGCTCCTGCAGGAAATAGGCCGCGTGACTCTCCCTCTCGGCGAAGATGGCGACAAGGACGTTCGCACCTGTCACTTCCGTCCGGCCCGAGGATTGCACATGGATCGCTGCGCGCTGGATCACGCGCTGGAATCCCGTTGTGGGGGCGGCTTCGGAGCCATCGACATCGGAGACGAGCGCTTCGAGTTCCTCGTCGAGGAATTTCGTCACCGTCTGGCGGAGCTTTTCGAGATCGACACGGCAGGCCTTCATGACCCGCGCCGCGTCCGGCTCGTCGATCAGGGCGAGCAGGAGGTGTTCGAGCGTGGCAAGCTCATGACGGCGCGCGTTCGCGAGGCTCAGCGCGTTGTGGATGGCTGCTTCAAGGGTCGGTGAAAACGACGGCATACCGGTTGCATCCTTCCATTTCGCGGGCGCATCGCCCGCCCGGCGCAGGCAGGAACGCATGCGCCGCATACTGATCATTTCGGCTTACTGGGGCGTTGATCAAGGCCAAAGCCGAGATTTTCCGCAAAACGTGACGCCCCGGTGGTCTGCGGCAGGGCCGCGCCGTTCGGATGCAGGAAGTGTGGTCGCGATGCGCCCCGTTCAAGGGGCGCAACCATCAGGCTTCGAACTCGACCAGAAGGTCCTTGGCGTCCACCTGGCTGCCGGCCGGGACATGGACCGCTTTCACCACGCCGTCGCGATCGGCGTGCAGGGCGGTTTCCATCTTCATCGCTTCGATCGTCAGGAGGAGATCGCCGGACTTGACCTTCTGCCCGGCGCTCACGGCGACCGAAGCGATCACGCCGGGCATCGGCGCGGCGACATGGGCTTCGTTCGTCGGATCGGCTTTCGGGCGGGCCTGCGCCGTGCCCGCGATCGCGCGGTTGGGAACGCGGATCACGCGGGGCTGACCGTTGAGTTCGAAGAACACCCGCACCTCGCCATCCTCGTTGGTCTCCCCGATGGCGGAAAGGCGGATCACGAGCGTCACACCCGGCGCGAGATCGACCTCGATCTCGTCATCGACCTCCATCCCGTAGAAGAAGGTCGGCGTGGGCAGAACACGGACGGGGCCGTATTCCTCGTGCCGGATCACGTAATCGGAGAACACCTTGGGATACATGAGGTAGCCGTTGAGATCCTCATCGTCGATCTCCACCCCGAGCTTCTCGGAGATCTCCTTGCGCACCTTCTCCAGATCGACGGGAGGCAGATGCTTGCCCGGGCGTTCCGTATTCGGCTTCTCGTCCTTGAGCACCTTCTGCAACAGCGCCTGCGGGAAACCGCCCGGTGGCTGACCGAGATTGCCGCGCATCATGTCGATCACGGAATCGGGGAAGGCGACGTCCTTCTTCGGATTCTCGACATCGGCACGGGTGAGGCCCTGGGTAACCATCATGAGCGCCATGTCACCGACGACCTTCGAGGACGGCGTGACCTTCACGATATCGCCGAACATCTGGTTCACGTCGGCATAAGCCTTGGCGACCTCGTGCCACCGCTCCTCCAGCCCGAGGCTGCGCGCCTGCGCCTTCAGGTTGGTGAACTGACCGCCCGGCATCTCGTGGAGGTAAACCTCTGAAGCGGGGGACTGCATGCCGCTTTCGAACGCCGCATACTGGTAGCGGGCCCCTTCCCAGTAGTTGGAGATCTCGCGGATCGCCTCGATGTCGAGGCCGGTGTCGCGATCGGTGTGGCGAAGCGCCTCCACGACCGTTCCGAGCGTCGCCTGGCTGGTGTTGCCGGAAAGCGCATCCATCGCGCAGTCGGCGGCATCCACGCCGGCCTCGGCAGCCGCGAGGATGGTGGCCGAAGCGATGCCGGCCGTGTCGTGGGTGTGGAAATGGATCGGCAGGCCGACCTCCTCCTTCAGCGCCTTTATGAGCACCCGCGCGGCAGCGGGCTTCAGGAGGCCTGCCATGTCCTTCAGGCCGAGGACATGCGCGCCCGCGTCCCGCAACTCCTTGCCCATCGCGACGTAGTATTTCAGGTCATACTTGGGACGGGCGCTGTCCATGATGTCGCCGGTGTAGCAGATCGTGCCTTCGCAGATCTTGCCGCTCTCCTGCACCGCATCCATCGCGACGCGCATGTTCTCGACCCAGTTCAGGCTGTCGAAGACACGGAACACGTCGACGCCTGATTTCGCGGCCTGCGCGACGAAGGCCTGCACGACGTTGTCGGGGTAATTGGTGTAACCCACCCCGTTCGACCCGCGCAGGAGCATCTGGGTCATCAGGTTCGGCATCTTCTCCCGCAGGTCGACGAGTCGCTTCCACGGGCATTCCTGGAGGAAGCGGTAGGCGACATCGAAGGTCGCACCGCCCCAGCATTCAACGCTGAACAGCTGCGGCAGGTTGTGGGCGTAGGCGTCCGCAACCTTGAGCATGTCATAGGAACGCATCCGCGTGGCCAGCAGCGACTGGTGCCCGTCCCGCATCGTCGTATCGGTGATCAGAAGCTGCTTCTGGGCCAGCATCCAGTCGGCGACGGCCTGGGGCCCCTTCTCATCGAGAAGCTGGCGCGTGCCCGGCGCGGGTGCATCGGCCCGGTTCGCGGGCGCCTTGGGCGGTTTCGCCCCGGCGGGCGGCTTGGGGCGGCCCGCCACATCGGGATGCCCGTTTACGCTGATATCGGCGATGTAACGCAGGATCTTCGTCGCACGGTCCTGCCGCGGCTTGAAGTCGAACAGCTCCGGCGTCTCGTCGATGAATTTCGTATGGTAGGTGTTGTTGAGGAAATCGGGGTGCTTGAGCAGGTTCTCGACGAAGGCGATATTGGTCGCCACGCCCCGGATGCGGAACTCGCGCAACGCACGATCCATCCGCGCGATCGCGGCCTCGGGCGTCGGCGCCCAGGCAGTGACCTTCTCCAGCAGCGAATCGTAGAACCGCGTGATGACGGCGCCGGAATAGGCCGTTCCGCCATCGAGACGGATACCCATGCCCGTCGCACCGCGATAGGCGGTAATCCGTCCGTAATCGGGGATGAAGTTGTTGGTGGGGTCTTCGGTGGTGATCCGGCACTGGATCGCGTGGCCCGACAGTTCCACATCATACTGGCTGGCGACGCCCGTCGCCTCCATCAGGCTCTTGCCTTCGGCGATCAGGATCTGGGCGCGTACGATGTCGATCCCGGTGACCTCTTCGGTGACCGTGTGCTCCACCTGGACGCGAGGGTTCACCTCGATGAAGTAGAACTCGCCGGAATCCATATCCATCAGGAATTCGATGGTACCCGCGCATTCGTATCCCACATGCTCGGCGATCTTCTTGCCGAGGTTGCAGATCTGCTCCCGCTGGGTGGGAGAGAGGTAGGGCGCCGGCGCGCGTTCGACGACCTTCTGGTTGCGACGCTGGACGGAGCAATCCCGCTCCCAGAGGTGGTAGATGTTGCCCTGGGAATCCCCGAGGATCTGCACCTCGACGTGCCGGGCGCGCTGGATCATCTTCTCCAGGTAGCCCTCGCCATTGCCGAAGGCCGCCTCCGCCTCGCGTCGGCCTTCGAGCACCTTGTCCTTCAGCTCCTCGGCCTTGAGGATCGGGCGCATGCCACGCCCGCCGCCGCCCCAGCTTGCCTTGAGCATGAGGGGATAGCCGATCGCGTCGGCCATCTTCTTCACCTCGGCCATGTCGTCGGACAGCACATCCGTCGCCGGCACCACGGGCACGCCCGCCGCGATGGCGACCTGCCGCGCGCTCGCCTTGTCGCCGAGCTTGCGCATCGTCTCCGCCTTGGGGCCGATGAAGGTGATGCCGTTCGCCGCGCAGGCATCCACGAAATCGGGGTTCTCCGACAGAAGCCCGTAGCCCGGATGGATCGCATCCGCACCCGAAAGCTTCGCGACGCGGATGATCTCGTCGATGCTCAGATAGGCCTGCACGGGCCCGAGCCCCTCGCCGATCTTGTAGGCCTCATCCGCCTTGAAGCGGTGCAGGCCGAGCTTGTCCTCCTCGGCATAGACGGCGACGGTCTTCTTCCCCAGTTCGTTCGCGGCCCGCATGACACGGATTGCGATCTCGCCACGGTTGGCGATCAGGATCTTCTTGAACTCGGGCATTGCTGGTCCTTCCGGTAGGCGGAAACGGAAATGTCACGGATCGGTTATAAAATCTCACCGATTTGGGCAACAGTCGGTCCTTGCCCGATGCTTTCTCGACGCTGCACTGCAATAAAGACGGGCGCAAGCCCCGACACCATCGCGCTGCGGAATCAGCCCTCGAGTCCCTTGCGCATGATGAGCGCGTCGGAGCCGTCCGCGTAATAGACCGGGCGGCGTGCAATGATATGGAACCCGCGTTTGGCGTAAAGCGCCGCAGCACCGGCGTTCCGTTCGGAAACTTCGAGGAAAGCTTCACGTGCACCATCCTCGCGCGCGGCGGACTCGAACCGCTCCATCAGCAACCGCGCGAGGCCGCGGCGGCGTTTCTCGGGCGCGACGGCGATCGTCAGGATCTCCGCCTCCGAACCGGCATGACGGGCGAGCAGGAAGCCATCATCGATCGAATGAAGCCGGCACCCGGTCGAGCCCAGCAACCCGGCGAACGCCGCCGCTGTCCATGGAGGGGGCGCATCCGTGAAACAGCGCGCGTGCAATTCGGCGAGCGCTTCGGGCGTCATCGGTCGAGGATCTTCGGCGGCGGCTCGGAGGGGAGCGCCGCGTCCGGTGGGCGCATGTAGATCGGTGCGGGGCGCGGGATGTCATCGCCCGAGGCGAGACGGCGCGCGGCGATCTCCGCCAGCGCGATGAGGTTCACGCGGGCCTCTACCGCATCGGCGGGCGCTTCCGCAGCCTGCTCGGGCGGCGAGACGGCGACACCATCCACGAACCTCTGCAAGATGACTTGCCCGGCGCGGGCCGAGCGCACGACCGTTACCGGCCCCTGCGCGCCATGGGCCGAAGCATCGAACGCACCGACACCGACGGCGGGGATCCCCAGCGCCAGTGAAAGC
>JBMYPI010000126.1:0-6940 GCA_049600155.1 Rubricella sp. | reverse complement strand
GCATGGGTTTTCCTGATGCTCTTCGTCGTTTCCGTCGCCGCGGGCATGCTCGTGCTGTCGCTTTTCGGGATAGACCTCGTGACGGCGCTGAACCTTTCGGTCCTCGCACTGGCCAATGCCAGTGCGGGCACGGGGACGGTGCTGGAGTCCCCGCTGCGCTACGGCGATCTCTCCGGGGGCGTTCAGATGGCGCTGTCGTTCATGATGATCCTCGGACGCCTGGAGTCGCTTGCCTTCTTCGCATTGCTCAATCCCGTCTTCTGGCGGGGGTGACCCTTTTTCGCAGGGCACCGCGACCCTATGTTTGCAGGTGCGAAGGGCAGGCAAGTATGCCAAAGTGCTTCCACAAGCAGGCGAAAATGCCTCAAAACGCCCGAAACGGGCAAGGAAATGCAAGTAAGAAACATGGCCAACGATAAGCAGAATCTGCAGGACGCGTTCCTCAATCACATTCGCAAGCAGAAGGTGCCCGTCACGATCTTTCTCGTGAACGGGGTCAAGCTTCAGGGCGTGGTGACGTGGTTCGACAACTTTTGTGTGTTGCTTCGCCGGGACGGTCAGTCCCAGCTCGTCTACAAGCATGCGATTTCGACCGTGATGCCCTCCCAGCCCATCAACCTGTATGATGGGGAGGATGCATCCTGAGCGGAGATGCCATGCGCACGGCCGTTCTCCATCCCGATCTGAAAACGGGGCAGGGCCGCCGCGAACCGCGCCATGCGCTGGCGGAGGCGGTCAGCCTCGCCTGCGCGCTGCCCGGTCTCGAGGTGGTTCACGACGCTGTCGTCCCCCTGTCCAACCCCAGGCCCGGCACGCTGTTCGGATCCGGAAAACTGGATGAAATCAAGCTTTTGCTAGGCGATCTTGGTATCGGTCTCGTGATCGTGGACGGGCCGCTCTCGCCCGTGCAGCAGCGCAATCTGGAGCGGGAGTGGAAGGTCAAGATCCTCGACCGGACGGGCCTGATCCTCGAGATTTTCGCCGATCGCGCGGCGACGCGGGAAGGTGTGCTTCAGGTCGATCTGGCGGCGCTCAGCTACCAGCGCACGCGGCTCGTGCGATCCTGGACGCACCTGGAACGCCAGCGCGGTGCGCTCGGCTTCGTCGGCGGCCCCGGCGAAACCCAGATCGAGGCGGACAGGCGCGCCATCGACGAGCAGATCGTCCGTATCCGCCGCCAACTCGGAAAAGTGGTGAAGACACGCGGCCTCCATCGCGGCGCGCGCAAGAAGATCCCGTATCCGACGGTCGCGCTCGTGGGCTATACAAACGCGGGAAAGTCCACGCTTTTCAACAGGATGACGGGCGCAAGCGTGATGGCGAAGGATATGCTCTTCGCCACGCTCGATCCCACGATGCGGGCCGTCGATCTTCCCGGGGGGCCGCGTGTGATCCTCAGCGATACGGTGGGGTTCATCTCCGATCTGCCGACGGAACTCGTCGCTGCGTTCCGAGCAACACTCGAAGAGGTGCTGGACGCGGATCTGATCCTGCATGTGCGCGACATCAGCCATCCCGAGACGGAAGCGCAGGCGCAGGATGTGCGCGAGATCCTCGATGGCCTCGGAATCACGGATGCGCAACGTGGGGCGATCGTGGAGGTCTGGAACAAGATCGACGCGCTCGATCCCGAAGAAGCCTCCGCGATGCGGGTCGCGGCGGAGCGGCGCGACGACGTGATCGGGGTCTCGGCGTTGACGGGTGACGGCATTCCGGCGCTCATCGCACGGATCGACGCCGCCTTGCGGCCCGCCGAGCATGAGGAACATCTCGTTCTGCCGCACAGCGCGGGCGATGCGCTCGCGTGGCTGAAGGCGCGAAAACTCGTCGAGGATGACGCCGCGCGCGAGGATGGTGTGCACCTGAGAGTGCGCTGGTCGGACAAGCAGGAAGCCCAGTTCTTCAAGGCGTTCCCCGCGGTTCATGACAGCCATGCATGACATAATAATGATTACGCGAAATTGAGACGAGCCCGATCATGGCCCGGAAGCCCAGAAAGACGAATGGCAAGCGCAAGGCGCGCGTCCCCCTCCTGCAGCGGATCCGGGGGAATTTCCTGACGGGTCTGGTGATCGTCGCGCCGATCGGCCTGACGATCTGGCTCGTGTGGTCGGTCATCACCTTCATCGATGCCCAGGTGGTGCCGCTGGTCCCGCGGATCTACAATCCCTCGACCTATCTGGGCAACGATGTGCCGGGATTCGGCCTCGTCATCTTCTTCCTGTTCACGGCACTTGTCGGCGCCCTCGCCAAGGGCATCATGGGCCGTTCCATCCTGCGCTGGGGTGAGAACCTCGTGGATCGCCTGCCCCTCGTGCGGTCGATCTACAACGGGATCAAGCAGATTGCGGAAACGATCCTGAATCAGTCGAACACCACCTTCTCCACCGCTGCGCTGATCGAGTATCCACGCCCCGGCATCTGGGCGGTCGCGTTCGTTTCGACGGAAACGCGCGGCGAAGTCGCCGAGAAGCTCGACGACGAATTGCTGTCGGTCTTCCTGCCGACGACGCCCAACCCCACGTCGGGCTTCCTGCTCTTCGTGCCGAGGCGCGATGTCGTGCTGCTGGATATGGAAGTGGAGGACGCCGCGAAGCTCATCATCTCCGCCGGGCTGGTGACCCCCCCTACCCCGGCCGAACGCGCGGCCGGGGTGAAGAAAGTCTCCGCCGAGGTCACTCGGCAGGTTCGCTCCACCAGACGTCGGGCATGAAGCCGATCCAGTCCCCGTAGAGCGGGAGCGTTTCGGGGAAGCGCAGATCGGCGTCATGGGCGATCCGGCTGACGGGCGTATACCAGAACGGGATCGTGTAGCGCCCCGCCGTCAGCACACGATCGAGGGCGCGCGTCGCGGCAAGAAAGCCCTCCTGGCTTTCGGAGGTCAGGAGCGCCTCGATCATCGCGTCCACCGCCGGATCGGCCACACCCATGTAGTTGCGGGTGCCTTCCGTTTCGCGGCCCGAAGAGCCCCAATAGAGCCATTGCTCGTTGCCGGGGCTGAGGCTGAGGGCCCAATTGTTCACGATCATGTCGTAGTCGTAGGCATTACGACGCTCGGTATACTGCGCGCTGTCGATGAGGTTGATCTCCACCTCGATCCCCAGCCGCTCGAGCGCATCGGCGTAGATGCTCGAGATCGCCTCGTTCGCGCTCGACCGCAGCATGATCTCGAAGGTGAACGCCTCCCCGTCGGCATTCGTGAGGACGCCGTTCTCGATGGTCCAGCCCGCCTCGGAGAGAAGTTGCGTCGCACGCCGGAGGTTGCCGCGATTGCGGATATCCCCGTCGGATTGCGGCATCTCGTAGCCTTCGAGCGTGCCCGGCAGAAGGGTATCTGCGAAGGGCGCCAGAAGCTCGGCCTCCAGCCCCGTTGCGGGGCCGTCATGCGCCAGCGGACTGTTGTCGAAATAGCTGGTGATGCGGGGAAAGGCGCCGGCATTCAGCCTGTCGTTGATCCATTCGAAGTTGAACGCATGAATCAGGGCATCCCGCACGCGCCAGTCGGCGAAGATGTCCCGCCGGGTGTTGAAGACGAAACCGTTCATGCCCGAAGGGCGCTGGTGGGGAACGACCGATTGTGCGATCTCGCCCGCCGCCGCCCGGGCGAAATCGTAATTGCTTTCCCAGGCCGTCAGATCGCCCTCCCGGAACACGGACGTCTCTCCCGCCGTGAAGGCCGTCCAGACGGCGGCGGCGTCACCGAAGAATTCGTAGCGGATCGTATCGAGATTGTGCCGACCTGCATTGAAGGGCAGATCCGCGCCCCAGTAATCGGGGTTGCGGACGAATTCGATGAACCGCCCGGCCTCGAAATCGCCGATCGTGTAGGGACCGGTGGCGTGAAACGGGTCGAGCGAACTTTCCGAGAAGTCGCGCCCTTCCCAATCCGCCGCGCGAAGGATCGGCCGGAGACCGAGGATGAGCGGCAGCTCGAGATCCCCGCCTTCGAGATTGAACCGAACGGAGCGTTCGCCGGTCTGCTCCCAGCTCGTCACCTTGTCCCATGATGAGCGGAAATTCGGACGCCCGTCTTCGGCGAGGATCTCCATCGAAAAGATCACGTCCTCGACCGTCACCGGGCTTCCGTCCGAGAATCGGGCCTCGGGCCGCAGGGTGAACTCGACCCATTCGCGATCGGGGCCCGTCTCGATCGATTCGGCGAGAAGACCGTAGAGCGTGAACGGCTCGTCCCAGCTTCGGCCCATCAGCGATTCGACGACATGGGCGCGCACGCCCCACGGGGCGCGGCCCCGGACGATGTAGGGATTGAGGCTGTCAAAGCCGCCGGCCTCACCGAAGATGATCGCGCCACCGACCGGCGCGTCGGGATTGGCATAGGGAAGATGGGTGAAACCCGGCGCGAGCGCCGGTTCGCCATACATCGCGATCCCGTGCATCGGTTCGGCCTCGGCCGCCGTCCCCGCGAGAAGGGCTGCAAGGAGGATCGGTCGGATCAGTCGTGACATTTGCGCACCATTTCTGCCTGCTCGTTCGTATGGTTGGCCGCGAGACTACACGCCGCCACCCGGAGCCTCAAAAAAATTCTTGGGTTTGTGCGCGGAGTTCCGTATGTTGAAGCCACTGCTCGATAGGTTTCTTGCCTGTATGAAACCTGCCTCAATGACTTGCGCCCTCCCTTGTGGAGGGCGTTTTTTTGTGCGGTGCCACTACCCTTTCGCGCACGCAGCACGTACGGTTTCCCCCGACTGTTCAGAACCATGGGGAACATCATGACGCTCAAGGGCAAGGTCGCTGTCGTGACCGGATCGAATTCGGGGATCGGGCTGGGGGTTGCGGAGGAACTCGCGCGCGCCGGGGCGGCCGTCGTCATCAATTCCTTCACGGACCGGGAAGAGGATCACGCCCTTGCGCGGGAAATCGCCGAACGGCACGGCGTGCAGGCGCGCTACATCAAGGCCGACATGTCGAGCGCCACGGAATGCCGCGCGTTGATCGATCAGACGGTCGAAACGCTCGGCCGGGTCGATATCCTCGTCAACAACGCGGGCATCCAGCACATCTCCGCGATCGAGGATTTCCCGGTCGAGAAGTGGGATGCGATCATCGCGATCAACATGAGTTCCTCCTTCCACACCACGGCCGCCGCCCTGCCCCAGATGCGCGACGCGGGCTGGGGCCGCGTGGTGAACATCGCATCCGCCCACGGTCTGACGGCCTCGCCCTACAAATCGGCCTATGTGGCGGCCAAGCACGGTGTCGTCGGCCTCACCAAGGTGACGGCGCTCGAAACGGCAGAAGAGCCGATCACCGCCAATGCGATCTGCCCCGGCTACGTCATGACACCGCTCGTCGAGGCGCAGATCCCCGACACGATGGAGAAATACGGGATGGACCGGGAGACGGCGATCCGCGAGGTCATGCTGACCCGCCAGCCCTCCAAGGCCTTCGCCACGGTCGAGCAGATCGGCGGCACGGTGGTCTTCCTGTGCTCCGACGCGGCGGAACAGATCACGGGCACCACGATCAGTGTCGACGGCGGCTGGACGGCGCTCTGATCCGCCATGGCGCGACGCGGGACAAACCGGAAGGTCGTGAACCTCGCCCTCCAGGGCGGGGGCGCCCATGGCGCGCTGACATGGGGTGTGCTCGACCGGCTTCTGGAAGAGGACCGGATCGAGATCGAGGGGATCACGGCCACCTCGGCCGGGGCGATGAACGCGGCGGTGCTCAAGCACGGCCTCCTCCATGGCGGGCGGGACGGCGCGAAAGCCGCCCTTGCCGATTTCTGGGGGGAGGTCGCGCGCCTCGGCTCGCTCGCAAATCCGGTTCTCGCCTGGCTCAAGGCCGTGACACCGATGGCGGAAATGTCACCACTCATCGCGGCGCAGGTGCAGGCCGCCCATGTGGCCGGTGAGGGCCTGACCCGTGTTCTGTCGCCCTACGACCTGAACCCGCTGAACTACCACCCGCTCCGGGACGTGATCGATGGCCTCGATTTCGTCGCCGTCTGCAAGGAGGACACGGGGCCGAAACTCTTCATCTGCGCGACGAACGTGCGGACGGGCAAGATCAAGGTGTTCGAGGGCGAAGAGATCTCGACCGACGCGATCCTCGCCTCCGCCTGCCTGCCCACGCTGTTCCAGGCGATCGAGATCCCCGATCGGCAGACAGGCCAGATGGAGGCCTACTGGGACGGCGGCTATATCGGCAATCCCGCCCTCTTCCCGCTGTTCTACGAGACGGTCGCGCGGGATGTCATCATCGTCCATATCAATCCGATTGAACGGCCGGAAGTGCCCCGCGCCGCAGCCGATATCCTCAACCGGATCAACGAGATCAGCTTCAATTCGTCGCTCCTGCGGGAATTGCGCGCGATCGAGTTCGTCCAGCGCCTGATCCACGAGGAGCGGCTGACCTCCGACCGGTTCAAGGACGTTCTCATCCACTCCATCCGCGACGATGCCGCAATGGCGGCCCTTTCCGTCGCGACGAAGCTGCAACCCGATTCCGGACTCATCGAGCGCCTGCACCGCACGGGTCGTGACGCGATGGATCATTTCCTGAAGGAGCATTGGGCCGATATCGGCGTGCGCTCCACGGTGGACCTGCGCGCGATGTTCTCGTGACGGGCGGGTGGCAATACCCTGCCCCGGTGCCTACCTGTGCTATCCAGTCCATCGGAGCGTGACATGACCCGGCTCGACATCTTTTCCGATCCGATCTGCCCATGGTGCTATATCGGTCTGGCCCGGTTGCGCGCCGGGATCGAGGCGGCGGGCGGCAACCCGTTCGAGGTCACCTGGCGTCCCTTCATGCTGAACCCCGACATGCCGGTCGAAGGGATGGACCGCCGCGCCTACCTTGCCGCGAAATTCGGAGCCGATCGGGTCGACGAGATCTATGGCGTGATCGAGGAAACCGCGCAGGCCGAAGGGCTCGACGTCGATTTCTCCAAGCCCGCCCGCACGCCGAACACCAT
>JBMYPI010000125.1:0-6976 GCA_049600155.1 Rubricella sp. | reverse complement strand
AACATCTGGGTGGTGATGGGGTACCGCACGCCCGGGCACGCTTCGGTGGGCATGGCGATCCCGGGGCTGCCCTTTGTGCTTGTCGGGCGGAACGAGCAGATCGAGATCGCGCAGGAACCGGGCGGCGAGGGCCCGCGGTTCCAGCGCCACGCGCGCCCCGCCCTTCAGGAGCATCACCGGGATGTCCGCCGCCGCGAGCGCATCGAGGATCCGCACGGACCGGTCGAGGCGGAGGCTGTTGCGCGCCCAGACGAATTTCCGCAACCCGTCGATCCGGCGCGCCAGATCATCGGAGATCGTGCCGTGCCGCGTGCCTGCAAGGCCCGCCAGGAGCCGGACCTCCGCCCAGCCGGCATCGTCGACCGTGTGGTGCGCTTGCCACTCCGCCCAGGCCTCGGCCGCGCGCGGCAGTGGGGAAAGCCGGGCCTGCAGGAGCAGGTGAACAGGCCCATCGGGCCAGCCGGGCAGGGGGCTATCAGCCATGACGCCTGCGCTCCGCGATCCGCCGCCGCGCGATTTCCAGCATGTCGCGTGAAAGCCCGTCGCCCGCGCCGGTCCGCGCGCCGAGCGTTCCCTTGCGGATCCGACGCCGCAGAACCACCGCGTCGGTCTCCGCGATCCGCATCCCCGACGCCTGCGCCCGGCCGAACCATTCGATGAAGAAGCCCGTGCGCAGGCTGTCGTCGAAGGGGCCCACCCGATCGAGAAGCGACGCCCGGAGAAGCATCGCGCCGCCGACGAACCCGCGCTGGCGCCCGTCCTTCCACCGCAACCGCGACGCGCTCGCGGCGGGCAGGGATGGGCAGAGGAAGCTCTCGAGCATGCCGATCACCGCATCGGTTTCCGCGCCCGCGGCGTCGAGCCGGGCGCGGATCGAGCCTGAGGGCAGCAGATCGTCGGCGTCAAGTATCGCGATCCAGGCCCCCCGCGCCGCCGCGATGCCCGTATTGATCGCGCGCGCCGCCCCGCCATTGGGCTGCCCGATCAGCCGCGAGACGACGGAATGCGCGCGGGCGAGATCCGCTGTCCCGTCGACGGAGCCGTCATCGACGACGATCACCTCGTCCGGCACCCTGTCCTGCGCGGCGACGCTGTCGAGCGTCTCGCCCAGTGTCGCGGCGGCATCGAAGGCGGGTATGACGAGCGAAACCGTCATGCGCCCGCATCCGTGCTGGTTTCGACGAAATCGGCCAGCCTGCGGCCCGCCGCGATCCCCAGCCGCCGACGGCGGATCGCCGTGCGCGCCATGACAGCGCGGAAATCGCGCTTCTCCGCTTCGCCCGAACCGTGGGTCATCTGCCCGGGATGGCGGCGATACCAGAGCGTCGCCTCGGGCAGGACTGTGAGGCCGATGCCCGCGTCGATCGCGCGGAAGAGGAGGTCGACATCCTCCGAATAGGTCAGCGCCTCGTCGAAGGTGCCGATGGCGTCGAACACCGCGCGGCGGAACACTGCCGCGCCGAGATTGACATGCGCGGTCTCGAACGGCTCCTCGGAGCGATCGGGCGTCAGCGTCCCGGGCTCGAGGCGCGAGAAATAGCGCACGAGGCCCGAGACGATGCCAAGCGCGGGATCGGTGTCGAGGCGGGCGAGTTGACGGTCGAGCTTGCCCGGTGGCCAGAGGTCGTCGGCGTCGATGAAGGCGACAAGCGGCGCGCGTGTCGCCGCGAGACCGAGATTGCGCGCCGCGGCGGGGCCGCGACCGTCCCCGGCGATGACCCGCAGGCGCGATTGGCGCGCGGCGATTCGGCCGAGGAGTTCCGGCGTGCCATCCCGCGATCCGTCCTCGATGACGCAGATCTCGGCGATGCGATCGGCTTGCGCAAGAACGCTTTGGAGCGCCGCCGCGATCCATTCGGCGCCGTCGCGCACGGGCAGGATCACGCAGACATCGCCGCTCATGCCGCAACCCGTTGGCAAAGCGGTTCGAGTGCGCGCACCGCCTCCAGCGGATCCCGGCCGAGATCGATCCGGTAGCAGGGCAGGCCCGAGACGAGCGCGCCGAGCCGACGGAAGACCGCCTCCCGCCCCACCTTGAGCAGGAAGATCGTCGAGGGGGCGAGCGCCCGCATCGCTTCGGCGCGTCCGATCGGCGTCAGGATGGAGCGGGCCTCGCCCGAGACGCGCGCCACAACCAGTGCCCCGATCCGCAGGGAACCCGCCATCGCGTCGGGGCGCAGGGTGGAGAGGTGCAGTCGCGCCTTCTCCTCGCCGCTTCGGGCGGGATTGACGACGGCGCTTTCCAGTGCGGGATCGAGGGAAAGGCCGAAGGGCCCCAGCTTCATCGTGTCATAGACCATGTGCGCCAGCGGCGGCGCGCCCGGCTCCAGCAGGGTGAAGTCCTCGCCCGCGACCTGCCAGCCGGAAAGCGCCGCCGCCGCGGTCGTCGTCGACTTTCCCGATCCGCCCGGCCCGGTCAGGAGAATTCCGAAGCCCCCGAGGCCGATCGCCGCCGTATGGGCCAGTTGCAGGCCATGCCGCCGCGCGATCCAGTCGATCTCATGCCGGAACGGCGCGCCTTCGTCCCAGTCGGGAAGGGCCGCGCCGTCGCGCACCGCGAAACCATAGCGGCCCTCGCCGCCCGATCCGTAGCGCCAAAGGCCCCGGCCCAGATCGGCCAGAAGCGACAGGTCCGCCGCCGCCTCGTGATACTGGTGGGCGAGATCGTCCCGCGACCGCACGGGAAGCGGCCATCGGCCGTGGGGCAGCGCCGCCCCGTCGGCCGCGAGGTCGACGGCTGTCAGAAGCGGATGATCGCGCGGAACCGGGCCGCCCCGTGCATGCGATACCGCGGGCAGGAGCGCACCGGCGAGCCGGCCGCCGCCGATCCGCAGGCGCAGTCCGAGCGGGCCGAAACGCAGCCCCTCCTCGCGCCGCTCCGATGCCCGCGCCCAGGCGGCATCGAGCGCGTCGAGACCGGATGCGACGGCCTTTTCGGCAAGGGCGCGGTGCGACGCCTCGCCCGTCAAGAAGCCGTGGGCGCCCGCTGGGGCCAACCCTCCTCGGTGTCGTGGATTGGATCGAGCGCGATCAGCTCTTCCAGTTCGTCGAAGACCTCCAGCACGGGGGGCGCATAGTCCTCTCCGGCGACGGGGGTATCCGGCGCGACCGGATCCGCGTCGGACGGAAGGACGAGGGACTGTTCGGCCAGTTGCGACAGCAGTGCCTCGACATCGCCGCGATAGGCCGCATCGCCGTAGGCACGAGAGGCGACAACCGCCAGCGTCTCGGCGGAGCCGGGCTGCTCCAGCGCTTTCCAGAAGATGGCGCCCGCGCCGCGGAGGGAGAAGTAGCGGCCGGTCGTGAAGTTCACGAGCACGACCTCGCCATCGAAATCCTCCGCCGAAACGTCTGCGGTATTCTGCACGAACGACATATTGCACCCCGGCCCACCATCAGCCGGAGGCAGGATGGTGGATCGCCGGGCCGAATGCAACGCCCCATGCCCGAAAGCGGCGGGTGCGGCCTTTGAACCGCCGCATCGCGCCACCAGATAGAGCCACATCTGCTTGCGCACCGGAGGGTGCGCGGCTAGGGTCCGCGCGATTTTCGCACAGGCCGAACCAAGAGGGAGCCCCATGTTCGTCACGCCCGCCTACGCCCAGGAAGCCGGTTCCGCGGCAAGTGCCTTCGGCAGCTTCATTCCGCTGATCCTGATCTTCATCATCATGTATTTCTTCCTCATCCGGCCGCAGCAGCAGCGGGTGAAGCAGCACAAGGCGATGGTGGAGGCCTTGCGGAGGGGTGACCAGGTCGTCACCCAGGGCGGCATGATCGGCAAGATCACAAAGGTGAAGGAAGACGGCGAGATCGAGGTGGAGATCGCCGAGGGCGTCAAGGTGCGCGTGATCCGCGAGACCGTTGCCTCCGTCCTGAGCAAGACCGAACCGGCCAAGGAATAATCCTCCCATGCTCCAGTTCCCGCTCTGGAAGAAGGCGGCCATCATCCTGACCTGTCTGGCCGGGTTGACGCTGGCCGCGCCCAATCTCTGGTATGAGCGGGTGGAGCGCTCCAACGACGCGCGCGAGATGGTCGAGCTCGGCGCGACGGACGATGCCGTTCTCGCCGATGCGGCCCTCTGGCCCGATGCGTTGCCTTCGGGCCTTCTCAATCTCGGTCTCGATCTGCGGGGCGGGGCGCATCTTCTGGTCGAGGTGCAGCTCGAGGAGGTCTACGAGGAGCGGATGGAGGGGCTCTGGCCCGAGGTCCTTTCGACCCTGCGCCCCCTGCGCGACGAAATCGGGACGGTCCGGCGGCAAGCCTCCGACCCGTCCGAACTGGTGATCCGCATCGGCGCGCCCGAAGGCATGGATGCCGCGATCGAGGCCCTGCGGGAGCTTCAGCGCCCGGTGCCCTCGCTCACCGGCGTCGGCGCCACCGATATCGAGATCGTGCAACTGACCGATACCGATATCGGCATCACCCTGTCCGAGGCCGAGCAGCGGCTGACGAACGACCGCACGATGCAGACCTCGCTGGAGATCGTGCGCCGGCGCGTGGATGAAAGCGGTACGCGGGAACCGACGATCCAGCGCCAGGGCGAGGACCGGATCCTGATCCAGGTGCCGGGCGTGGGCAGCGCGCAGGAGGTGATCGACCTCATCGGAACCACCGCGAGGCTCGCCTTCCACCCGGTCATCAACTCCACGACGAACGCGAACGAGCGGGGCGGCACGGGCACGGTCACCTATCCGTCGATCGACCAGGAGGGCCTCTACTATGTGCTGGAGCGTCGCCCGGTCGTTTCCGGGGAACAGCTCGTCGATGCGCAGGCGACCTTCCAGGAGAACCGCCCCGTCGTCAGCTTCCGTTTCAACGCCAGCGGCGGGCGGGCCTTCAGCGAATACACCGCCGCCAATATCGGCAATCCCTTCGCGATCGTGCTCGACGGCGAGGTGATCTCGGCGCCGGTCATCCAGTCCCACATTCCAGGCGGATCGGGCGTGATCACCGGGCGGTTCACGCCGGAGGAGACCAACCGCCTCGCCATCCTGTTGCGCGCAGGCGCGCTCCCGGCGGAACTCGTGGTGCTCGAACAGCGCACCATCGGGCCCGAGCTCGGGCAGGACTCCATCGAGGCCGGGCGGCTCGCGACGATTGTGGCCTTCGCGGCCGTTCTGGTGTTCATGTTCGCCGCCTATGGCCTGTTCGGCCTGTTCGCGAATGTGGCGCTTATCCTGAACGTCGCGCTCATTATAGGGTTTCTCAGCCTCATCGGGGCCACGCTGACCCTGCCGGGCATCGCCGGGATCGTGCTGACCGTGGGCATGGCGGTGGATGCCAATGTTCTGGTGTTCGAGCGCATCCGTGAGGAGCTGAAACGGGCCAAGGGGCCCGCGCGCGCGATCGAGCTCGGCTACGAGAAGGCGCTTTCGGCCATCGTGGACGCCAATATCACCACATTCATCGCCGCGGTGATCCTGTTCGCCATCGGCTCGGGGCCGGTGCGGGGCTTCTCCGTCACGCTGGGCGTGGGGATCGTCACGTCGGTTTTCACCGCGCTCTTCGTCACGCGCCTTCTGGTCGCGACATGGTTCAACGCACGCCGTCCCAAGACGGTCACGATCTGAGGGGATTGCGCGATGCGGCTGAGACTTGCACCCCAGGAAACGAGGATCGATTTCTTCCGTTTCGTCCCCGTCACCTTCGGCGCATCCGTGCTGGGGATCGTCGCCTCCATCGTCCTTCTCTTCGCGGTTGGCCTGAATTTCGGGATCGATTTCCGCGGCGGTTCGATGATCATGACGGAAACGCCCGAGGAGGTGGAGATCGCGACCTATCGCGACGTGCTCTCTTCCCTCGATATCGGCGATGTGACGGTGACGGAGATCTCCGATCCCGCCGCCGAACTCACGGGCGCGGCCCAGCATTCCGCGATGATCCGGATCGAGCAGCAGGGCGACGATCCCGCCGTCCAGCAGGGCACGATCAACCTCGTCGTGGATGAACTGACGGCCACCATTCCCGGCCTCACGATCCTGGCCACCGAGAGCGTCGGCGCGACCGTGTCGGGCGAACTCGTGCAGGCGGGGATCCTCGCCGTGACGCTGGCCATCGCGGCGGTGCTTTTCTACATCTGGCTGCGGTTCGAGTGGCAATTCTCCCTCGGTGCCGTCGCCGCGCTCGTCCATGACGTGATCCTGACGATGGGTGTGTTCGCGCTGGTCGGGCTGGAGTTCAACCTCGCCATCGTCGCGGCGATCCTGACCATCGTGGGCTACTCCCTGAACGACACCGTCGTGGTGTTCGACCGGGTGCGGGAGAACCTCAAGCGCTACAAGAAGATGGAGCTGAAGGAGGTCCTGAACCTCTCGATCAACGAGACGCTCAGCCGGACGCTCATGACCTCCGTCACCACGCTGATCGCGCTCATCTCCCTCTACGTCCTGGGGGGCGAGGTGATCCGCGGCTTCACCTTCGCGATGATCTGGGGCGTCGTGGTGGGCACCTATTCGTCGATCTTCGTCGCCTCGGCCGTTCTGCTTTGGCTGGGGGTGAAGCGCGACTGGTCGAAGGAAGGCGACGGCGGGGCGGGCACGCAATTCGCCAATATCGACGCATGAGGAGGGCGCCATGCGGCTGAACGAGGTCGTTTTCGACGGTTCGGTCCCCGTGGACGGCTATGGCCCGGGCTTCTTCCGCCTGAAGGGCGAGGTCCACGAAGGGGCGCTTCTTCTTCTGCCCGACGGCCCGGCGCGCTGGGATGCATACGCCACCGCGCCGATCCTTGCCGCCGCCGCCGCGATCGACGTTGTCCTTCTGGGCACGGGCGCGGAGATCGCCGCGGCGCCCGATGGTTTCACCGAGGCGCTGGAGGCCGCCGGGATCGGCGTTGAAGTGATGGCCACACCCTCCGCCTGCCGGACATACAACGTGCTCCTCGGCGAGGGTCGCAGGATCGGCGCCGCCCTCATCCCTGTCTGAACACGGCAAAAAAGTCCGTGGAACGGGCTTCCATGGGGCGGCGTTGGGGAT
>JBMYPI010000124.1:0-7041 GCA_049600155.1 Rubricella sp. | reverse complement strand
GAACTTGTCGACCGCCTTCATCAGGCCGATGTTCCCCTCCTGGATGAGGTCGAGGAACTGCAGCCCGCGATTGGTGTATTTCTTGGCGATGGAGATCACGAGGCGGAGGTTCGCCTCCACCATCTCCTTCTTGGCGATCCGCGCTTCCTTCTCGCCCTTCTGGACCTGGTTCACGATCCGGCGGAATTCGGAGATATCGACGCCGATATACTGGCCGACTTCGGACATCTCCGCACGGATCCGCTCGACCTCCTCGCCGTGTTTCTCGGCGAGCGTATCCCATCCCCGCCCCTTGAGGCCGGAGACGCGCTCGAGCCAGCCCGGTTCGAGCTCCGCCCCGCGATACTCCTCGATGAAGTCTCGGCGGTTGATCCGGGCCCGGTCGGCGATCTTCACCATGTCGCTGTCGAGCGACATGATCTTGCGGTTGATGCCGTAGATCTGATCGACGAGCGCCTCGATCCGGTTGTTGTGGAAGTGGAGCGAATTGACCAGCTCCACGATCTCGGACCGCAGGCGCTGGTATTCCAGTTCCTGCTGGGTCGTGAAGGTCGCCGCCGAGGTCATGGTGGCTTCCATCCGCTCCCGCTGCATCGCGGACAGGCGCTCGTAGTCGGCCGCGATCCGGTCGATCGTCTCCAGCACGCGCGGCTTCAGCGCCGCTTCCATCGCGGCGAGGGAGAGGTTCTGCTGATCGTCTTCGTCGTCCTCGTCTTCGGTGTTGGAGGCCTCGCCGCCCTCATCGCCTTCGCCGTTGGCGGCTGGGGCGTCTTCCGTCCCGGCGGCCGGTGCGACGACGGGCTCCTCCTCCTCGTCATCATCGAGCTGGTTGCCGAAGGTCGTTTCGAGGTCGATCACGTCGCGCAGCATGATCGCCTCGTCGAGAAGCTCGTCCCGCCAGATCGTGATGGCCTGGAAGGTCAGCGGGCTTTCGCAGAGCCCCGCGATCATGGTGTTGCGCCCGGCCTCGATCCGCTTGGCGATCGCGATCTCGCCCTCGCGGGACAGAAGCTCGACCGAGCCCATCTCGCGCAGATACATGCGGACGGGGTCATCCGTCCGGTCGAGCGTTTCGGTGGACGTGGTCGTCGTGGCGACTTCGCGGGAGGAAGACGTCTTCTCCTCCGCGTCGTCGGCCTTGTCGCCATCCTCCTCGTCGGCCTCTTCGGCCTCGATCACGTTGATGCCCATCTCCGAAAGCATGGACATCACGTCTTCGATCTGTTCGGAAGAGAACTCCTCGGCAGGCAGGACCTGGTTCAGCTCGTCATAGGTGATGTAGCCGCGGCTCTTGGCCTGGGCGATCATCTTCTTGACCGCGGCCTGGCTCATGTCGAGCATCGGCGCGCCGGCGTCCTGGGTCTCGTCGTCCTTGTCCTGCTCGATGTCCTTCGCCGCCATTCACTGTCTCCGTGATCGTGGTTCGGATGAACGAATCACCCCGCGCCGGTCGCGAATCGGCGATTCGCATCGTAACCTAACGCTTCTTTATCCATATTTGGTTCTCAACGAAACTCGACAAGGTCTCCGAGAGTTTCCGGTCGGTTTCATCTTCCCCGTCGCCGTCGGTGCGCCCGCGCAGGGCGCGATCCCTCTGCGACGACGCCTCCGCGATCCGCCAGCTCAACGGCTCCTCCGGTGCGGTGTCGAGGAGCCGTGCCATGTCGCGCAACTCCTGGTCCATCCCCATCAACCCGATCTGGCGCGCGATGTCTTCCGCGATCGCCCGTTCGGCCAGATGTTCTTCCGCTGAAGGCGAGAGATAGGGATTGATCCGGACCTGTCCAAGGGCCTCAAGCCCCGCGATCGCCTCATCACCGACGCGGGCCGCGACGCGGTCCGTCAATGGCGCGCCCGCGCCGTCCGCCAGGGCTGCGAGGAGCGCATCGCGCATCCGCCCCAGATCGGCGCAGGCGAAGACCATCCGTTCCAGCAGCGGCTCGAACTTCAGGGCGAGCGCGGGGTGGTTGAGGCAGCCATAAAGGATGGCGCTTTCCCGAACGCGCGCGTCGGCCTGCCCCGCACCGCTCGCGAGGGCCGTGGCGCGCGTCGAGGGCAGCGGGCCCTCCGCGACCGGGGCACGCCCGAAGGCGCGGCGACCGGCTGCCGCGCCCCGCCCTTGCCGCTGCCACTGCCCGAACAGGGTCGCGCGCCGTTCGCGGATCGCATCCGCATAATGGCGGCGCAGGTTGCGATCCTCGATCCGTTCCAGCGCCTTGCGCAATGCCATGTCGATCGCAGCCCGCCGCTCCGGGCTGTCGACGGGCCGGCCTTCCGTCTCCCGCTCCCACAGGAGATCGACGAGAGAGCGGGTCCTGTCGAGCAGCGCCGCGAATGCGGAGGGCCCGTCCGACCTGATCAGGTCGTCGGGATCCTGGCCTTTCGGCAGGATGAGGAAGCGCAGCGCCCGTTCGGGGCCGAGAAGCGGCAGGGCAAGATCGATCAGCCTGTGGGCCGCCCGCAGGCCCGCCGCGTCCCCGTCGAGCGCGATGACGGGCTCGGGCACGAGCCGCCACATCAGGTGAAGCTGTTCCGGCGTCACGGCGGTGCCGAGCGGCGCGACCGCGTCGGAGAACCCCGCCTGATCGAGCGCGATCACATCCATGTAGCCTTCGGCGACGATCAGCCGGTTCGTCTTCCCCGCCGCTTCGCGGGCGCGGTCGAGGTTGAACAGCGTCTGGCCCTTGTGGAAGAGCGCGGTATCGTTGCCGTTAAGGTATTTCGCCCGCGCCTCGGGCGACATCGCCCGCCCGCCGAAGCTGATGCAGCGGCCCCGCCCGTCGCGGATCGGGAACATGATCCGCCCCCGGAACCGATCATAGGGCTGCCCGCCATCGTCGGGCCGGATAGCCAGGCCGCATTCGACGGCCATTTCCTCGCTCACGCCCTTGGCGTTGAGATGGTCGAGCATGTCATGGCGCGCATCCGGCGCGAAACCGATGCCGAAGCGGTCGATCGTCCCGGCGGTCAGGCCACGTCCTTCCAGGTAGGCCCGCGCCTCCCGCGCCCGCGCGCCCGACAGGTTGGCGCGATAGTGGCGCACGGCCATCTCCATCACGTCCGCGAGGCTGGCCCTCTTCTCCGCCTGTCGCGCGGCCTCGGGATCGCGCGCGGGCATCTGCATCCCGGCCTCACGGGCGAGGATCTCCACCGCGCCAATGAACTCCACGTTCTCCGTCTCGCGGACGAAGGAGATCAGGTCCCCCTTCGCGTGGCATCCGAAGCAGTAGTAGAACCCCTTGCGGTCATCGACGTGGAAGGAGGCGGACTTCTCCAGGTGGAAGGGGCAGGGCGCCCACCAGTCCCCCTTGGCCTGGTTGGTCTTCTTCATGTCCCAGGTGACCTTCCGCCCCACGATCGCCGAAAGGCTCACGCGGTTGCGCAACTCGTCGAGGAAAGCGGGGGTGATGGACATCACGGGAATATCGGTCGCAGAACCGATTCCCGCAACTAGCGACGAACAGCGAAGAAGTCCCGCATCAGCGCCGCCGCCTCCGCCTCGCCGATACCGGAATAGACTTCAGGCACGTGGTGCGCCTGGGGATGGGAGAAGATGCGCGGGCCTTGCTCGATCCCGCCCGATTTCGGATCGGATGCGCCGTAATAGACCCGCGCGATGCGGGCGGCGGCGATCGCGGCGGCGCACATCGGGCAGGGCTCCAGCGTGACGTAGAGGTCGAGCCCCGTGAGCCGCTCCTGCCGCAGCGTTTCGCAGGCCGAGCGGATCGCCAGAGTCTCCGCATGGGCGGTGGGGTCGTGTCGCTCGCGCATCCTGTTTCCGGCCCGCGCGATCACGGTGCCATCGGTCCGGGCGACAACCGCGCCGACGGGCACCTCACCGCGCGCGGCGGCTGCGCGGGCCTCTTCCAGTGCGATATCCATCAGGCTGCGAAACATGCGCCTCCCTTCGCATGGGCGATGCCCCGAGCGCAATCGCCGTTGAGGCGGCGCGCGGGGCCGTGTATCGCGGTGCCATGTCAGAGAAAACCATCCCCGGCGAGCGGATCGCCAAACGGCTCGCCCGCGCGGGCGTCGCCTCCCGCCGGGAGGCCGAGCGCCTGATCGGCGAGGGCCGCGTCAGCGTCAACGGCAAGGTGATTGAGAGCCCCGCGCTGAACGTCACCGAGCGGGACCGCATCGCCGTGGACGGCAAGCCCGTCGAGGCTGCGGAGCCGACACGCTTGTGGCGCTACCACAAGCCGCTCGGCCTCGTGACGAGCGCGCGCGACGAGAAGGGCCGCGACACGGTCTTCGACCACCTGCCGGAGGATATGCCGCGCGTGATGAGCATCGGGCGGCTCGATCTCAACTCCGAGGGGCTTCTTCTCCTGACAAATGACGGGGAACTCAAGCGTCGGCTGGAACTGCCCTCCACGGGTTGGGTGCGGAAATACCGGGTCCGCGCGAACGGAAAGGCCGATGAGGCGGCCCTGGAGACGCTGCGCGGTGGGATCACCGTGGATGGCGAACGGTTTCGCCCCATGGGCGTGAGCATGGACCGCGAGCAGGGCGCCAATGCCTGGTTCACCGTGGCGCTGCGCGAGGGCAAGAACCGCGAGGTGCGCCGCGCCTTCGAGGCGGTGGGCCTGAAGGTGAACCGCCTGATCCGTATCAGCTATGGCCCGTTCCAGCTCGGCGATCTGGAGCGCGGCGGGGTCGAGGAGGTGCGGCCCAAGGTCCTGCGCGACCAGCTCGGCCTCGCGGCGGAGAAGCCTGCCGCCGATCCCTCGAAATCGCTCCGCCGCAAGCCCGGCCCGCGCAAGGGGCGGCGATGAGGGCGCTCAAGCGGCCCTCCCCCAACCACGGCCCCCGCAAGGGCGGCGCGGCGGTGGACATGGTGGTCCTCCACTACACCGCGATGGAGAGCGCCGAGGCCTCGCTCGCGCGGCTCTGCGATCCGGCGGCGGAGGTTTCCGCACACTATCTCATCGATCTCGACGGGACGCTCTGGCAACTGGTGGCCGAGGACCGCCGCGCCTGGCATGCGGGCCTTTCCCACTGGCAGGGCGAGAGTGACGTCAATTCCCGCTCCATCGGGATCGAGTTGCAGAACCGGGGCGATCATCCCTTTCCGGTGCCGCAGATGAGGGCCCTGGAGGCGCTCCTCGCCGACATCAGGGCGCGCCACGCGATCCCGCCGGAGCGGGTGCTCGGCCATTCCGACATCGCACCGGAGCGGAAGGGGGATCCGGGCGCCCGGTTCGACTGGCGCGGCCTTGCGCGGGCGGGCCATGCCCTTTGGGTCGAGGGGACAGGCGGCTCCGATGGCGTGGCCGATCTGATGCGCGCGGCGGGCTACGATCCGGCGGCGGGCGCCGAGGCGCTTCTTTCCGCCTTCCGCCTGCGGTTCGGGCCGCTGGCCGGCCTTCATGCCGCACAGGCCCTCGTTGACCGGATCGCGCCGACCTCTTAACTCACGCCTGTGCGGATGGCCGGACGGTCGCGCGGGGCATATGGGTGAAAGCCCGTTCCGTGAGGAAAGTCCGGGCTCCAGCGGAGCGATGGCGCCGGGTAACGCCCGGCCGGGGAAACCCGAGGGAAAGCGCCACAGAGATCAGACCGCCGCCGGGCGACCGGAGGCAAGGGTGAAACGGTGGGGTAAGAGCCCACCGCGCCCCTGGCGACAGGGGCGGCACGGCAAGCCCCGCCAGGAGCAAGGCCGAATAGGGATCGCGCGGGCCTTCGGGCCACAGGGATGCTCCTCCCCAGCGATCCGGGTAGGCCGCGAGAACGGTGAAGCGATTCGCCGTCCAGATGAATGACCGTCCAGGGCGGGAGCGATTCCGCCCGGACAGAACCCGGCTTACAGGCCATCCGCACGCTTATCCTCCCAATTGACCGAACCGGCATCCCACCGGTGCGGGAATCAGCATCTGCGCATATGTGGCGCCCCACCTACCACATCTTGTTTCGTCGGGGTCGTTGGTGGCATCCGTGGTGGGCAAAGAGCCACAAAATGGCAGGTTTGTGTCATGAAATGTGTTGTTGTGGGATGGATACCCGTGTATAGAGTGGTGTCAGGAAGAGGCGGCTCAAAGCGGAACACGGGCGTCAGACCCGGACCGAACCAGAGACGAGAGCAGGTTTCATACAGGCGGCCACCCCTTCCGGCATGAAGGCCCTCCAGCCCGACAGCCGCCCGCAAGAGGCGGCGGGGCGCAGGGGGCAGGCCTTCGAGGGACAGGCGGCGGGACACGCGGGCAGGTGTGTCCCGCCGTTGTTCCATCCGGCCCCTCGATCGGGGGACAAGGAGGCGGACCGGTGGCGCGTCGGTTCAGAGGCGAGTGGCGGCACAAGGTGGACGGCAAGGGCCGTGTCTCCGTGCCTGCGCCGTTCCGAAAGGTGCTCGCCGCCGACGATTCCGAGCGCGCCGCGGACGATCCCGTTGCCGTCACCCTCATATATGGCCGCAAGGATCGCGCCTGCCTCGAAGGCTTCTCCGTCAACGGGATCTCGCGCATCGACACCCTGATCGACCAGATGCCGGTATTCAGCCCCGAGCGGGAGCAGATTTCCTGGATGATGTCGGCCCAGTCCTCCGATCTCGAAATCGACGAGGCGGGGCGTCTTCTTCTGTCGAAACCCCTGCGCGACAGGGTCGGGCTGAAGGGCAACGAGGTCGTCTTCGTCGGCATGACCGACCGGTTCCAGATCTGGGATCCCGATGCCTATGACGCGCATCTGGCGACGATGGAGCGGGCGCAATCGGCCGATGGCGACATGTTCGCGCTTCTCCACGCGGCACAGGAGAAATTCGGGCTGTGAGCGAGGCGCCGCATATTCCGGTTCTTCTGCGGGAGGTGCTGGAAGCGGCCTCTCCCGTAACCGGCGTCTGGATCGACGGGACGCTCGGGGCGGGCGGCTATACCCGCGCGCTTCTTGATGCCGGCGCGGAGCATGTGATCGGCATCGACCGCGATCCCGACGCGCGAACGGCGGCGGCCGCATGGGGCCGGGCCTACGAGGGGCGGCTCACGGTCGCCGATGGCACATTCTCCGGTCTCGCCGCGATCGCGCGCGACGCGGGGTTCGCGCATGTCG
>JBMYPI010000123.1:0-7071 GCA_049600155.1 Rubricella sp. | reverse complement strand
TGTCCGGCGATCTCGGCGCCGTCGTCGATGCGCTGCGGGTCAGTCGCGCCACGATGGCCAATATCCGGCAGAACCTCGTCTGGGCGTTCGGATACAATACCGCGCTCATTCCCGTGGCCGCGGGGGTGCTGTTCCCTGTCTTCGGTATCCTCCTGTCGCCGATGCTGGCCGCCGGGGCGATGGCGCTGTCCTCGGTCTGCGTTCTGGCCAACGCGCTGAGGCTGCGCCGGATCAGGGGCTGGACCGACCCCGGGACCGGCCGCGCCGCCCCGGCGCGTGCCGCAACGCCCGTTCCCCGCCCGGCGGAGTGATGGCGATGAACATCGGAACCGCCGCGCGCCGCACCGGTCTGCCCGCCAAGACGATCCGGTATTACGAGGAGATCGGCCTCGTTCGCCCGGGGCGCGACGCGAACGGCTATCGTGCGTTTGGCGAAGACGATCTGCACAAGCTTGCCTTCCTCGGCCGGGCGCGGCGGCTCGGCTTCGGGATCGAGGATTGCCGGAAACTGCTTGCCCTGTGGGAAGACGACAGCCGCGCCAGCGGCGACGTGCAGGGAATCGCCGAGGCTCATCTCGAGGAGATAGATCGCCGGATCGCGGAATTGCAGGGGCTGCGACGGACACTCGCGCGCCTCGTGACCGCCTGCCACGGCGATAATCGGCCCAACTGCCCGATCATCGACGATCTGGCAGGAGGCACGGCGCCGGAGTGGGAGTGAGCACTTGCCTCCCCCGCCGCGCCGGGTTTCAGTGCGGCCTGTTGCAGCTGTCCGGGGGCGGCGACCGTGCTCATATCCGTTTCTCATCTCGATGCCGATCTTCGCGGGAACTACGTCCTGAGCGCGCTGGCGGCCTTCTGGACGGCCAACGGCATTGGGCGGGTATCGGTCGGGCGTGACTATCGGGACACGGCAGACCTGTGCATCCTTCACCACGATCTGACGACGCTCGAACCGGCAGATCTGCCCGCGCCGCCCGAGGGTGTGCCCGTGGTGAACGCGAACTGTCACGACATCTCCAAGACGCGCGTGAGCACATTGTCGTTGTCCGCCGGGGAAGACTGGGACGGCCCCGTAATCGTCAAGACCGTCCTGAACCATTTCGGCGGCCCCGAACGCCGCCGCGCGGCGCGCTCCCGCCTCGGCCGTCTGGTGCGGTCGCTCGGCGCACGGGCGTGGCAGCACACCCGGATCCTGCCGCGATCGAGCTATCCCGTCCTGCCCGGCATCGCAGCGGTTCCCGACTGGGTGTGGCGCGACGAGCGGCTGATCGTCGAACGCTTCATGCCCGAGCGCGACGGGGATCTCTACTGCCTCCGCGGGTGGCTCTGCTTCGGTGACAGGGGATACGGCTATCGCCTCTTCGCGACCGACCCGATGGTAAAGACGGGCACGATGGTTCGCCACGAATACCTCTTCGAACCGCCGCCCGAGGTGGCCGAGTGGCGCGGGCGGTTCGCCGTTGATTTCGCGAAGTTCGACTATGTCGAGCATGACGGTCGCGCGATCCTGCTCGATGTCAACAAGACACCGACTTTCGCCGGACCGGCCGACACGCCACGTCTGCGGCTCCTCGCCGACGGGATCGGAGCCTTCCGGTGAAACCGGTCCTCGCTCCCGTTCTTCCGCCCGACCGGCTCTTTCCGCCGGGCGTCGCCTATGCGGCCCGCCCCGACCCCGAGGACGTCGTCCTCGTGGGGCTCGAGGCCTGGAACTGCGAGACGGTGACAGGACTGATGCTGGGTGCCCTCAACGGCAGGACGACGATCCGGCACCGCTCGGTCGCCCATCCCGACGCCCTTGCGCTCATCGGGGAAGCGGGCCTTCCGATCGCGGAACGGATGCACCTCTACGACACGCCGGAGGAGTTCGAGCGGATCGCACGGGGGATCCGTGACGGGGGTTTGCGGCTTGCGGGACCGTATCCGCTGCCCGCCCGGATCGCCTCGGATGATGGGCTCCTCGTGCCGGATGCACTGTGGCGGCGGCTCAACGACAAGGCCCGGCTTGCGGAGCTCGTATCCGCGCGCTACCTCGCGCCCCGCCGGTTCGCCACGCTCGACGCGTTGCGCGCCACGCCTCCCACCCATCCGGTGTTTCTCAAGGTCTTCGGCCCGGTCGCGACGGGAACCGGCCATGCGGTCCATCCCGTCGAGACACCATCGGCGCTGGCCGCTGCGCTCGACAACCTCGCCGCGCAAAGCCCGGGCGATATCGTGCTTGTCGAGGACGCCGTTGCGGTCGAGCGGTGCTACTGTGTCCACTTCGCCGTCACGGATGACGCGGTGCAGATGATCGGGATGGCCGAGCAGCGTTTCGCGGAACCGGCCCGGCAGAGCGGCAGCCGCATCACGGGTCGGGCGGGCGTTCCACCGGCGCTTGCGGCGATCGCGCGGGAGGCGGCCGACCGGGCGGCGCGCCTGGGATTCCGGGGGGTGGCGGCGCTCGATATCGGGGTGCGCCCCGGCGCCGATCCGATCGTGTTCGACCCCAATTTCAGGATCAACTTCTCTACCCAGCAGGTGCTGTTCCATGACGCCATCGCTGACCGGAGCGGCAACGCGCTGACGGAGAGTTTCGTTGCCTCCTCCGCCCACCCCATCGAACGAACGCTTCGCCGGCTGCGGCCTTTCGTGGAGGAGGGCGCGTTCGTGCCGTTCCGGTGCGTGGATCGCCGCGCGCTCGAAGCCCTGCCATCGCCCACCCATGTGCTGGGCGTCGTTTCAGGCCGTGATCCGCAGGATGCCGAAGATGTCGCGACAGCCCTGCGTTCAGCGCTAAGTTGACCTAGGGTCATTTGCAGACAATTACGCGTTGATCGAGCTTCACGCAATGATCTGTCTTTTTCACGCTTTTTTTCGGATTATTCGCTCCGACAGTCTGTAAACTGGCTCCCGTTTCGTTGGCAAAAGTTTGGGGGCCTGAATGAAACTCGAGACACTGGTCGCGCTCTCGCGCGAATCCGGGCGGAAGGTCTCCGACCTTCTCGATCGCCAGGACGGGGTCGGGGAAGCGGTGCGTGACATCGCCCGCCTCAACGCCACCGAAACGGTCAGATCCACGCTTTCGGTCGGGTCTTCGGATCTGGCCGCCTTCGCGGAAAGGATCGACCTTGCGGCCCTGCAGCCCGACCCCGGGACGCGGCTCGACGAGGTGACGCTCGCCGCCCTGCGCGAAGCCGATGCGCCCGATGCCGTGATCGAGGAAGCCAAGGCGATCCTCGGCGGCCAGCCCGTCGAACGCGAGGTCCCCCGGGAGGCGCCCCGCCCTCGGCCCCAGGTGATCGCCGATGTCGTCGGCGGCGATGCCGTCGTCGCGGGCGCGCCGGGGCTGTCCGCCCTCGCCGAACTCGGGCGGGGCGCGCGCGCGGGGCTCGCGCTGGGCCTGGGCGAGAACAGCGTCCAGAAGCTGGTGGATGGCGGCGTGGTGATCGGGCGGGACATCCCCGGCGGTGCCGCCGGACTGGTGGAGCGTCAGATCCTCACCGAACGTGAAGCGCGCCAGTTCGAGCGCGTCAATACGGTCGCCCGTGTCATCGGGTCCGATCCGGGCGTGGCCGAGAAGATCGCGCGCGCGCCGGATACCACGAAACTCGCCGCCCGCCCGGAGCGGTTCTGGCTCGACCTCGCCGACGCCCGTGAGGACAAGACCCTGAAGCCCGAGACATGGGCACGGTTCACGCGCGCGAGGATCGAGGCCCTGCACCCCGGTATCGCGCTTGCCCAGCGCCTTGCGGTGCAGCCCCAGCGGATCGGATCGGCGGTCGAACGGCTCACCTCAGCGCAGGAACGGGTCGAGGCGCCGCTTTTCACGGCCCCCGTCCTGACCCCGGACATGCTCGAAGGCCTTACGGCCGCGCAGTCGCGGCAGGTTCTGGCAGCGCATGGCGAGGTGCGGGCACTCGAGGGCCGCTTTCCCGGGCTCGGGATCGCGGCGACGCTGCAATCGGGGCAGGGCAATCCGCGCCAGCGGCTGGAGCGCGTCCAGCGCAGGGTGTCCGCGGCGCAGACCTTCCTGCAGAACAACGACGGCTTTCTCGAACTCGATCTGACGCGGGGCGGGCCGGGCCGCGAGTCTCTCGATTTCACGGGCGTGCCCGCCGCCGATCGCGACGCCGTTTTCGGGTTCGCGCAGTCCTACCAGCGTATCCATGCCGTGGCCGGTTCCCCCGAACTGACGGCGAAGGCGGCCGAGGCGGGCTTCCATTCCGCGCTGCAGATCGCGGCGACGCCGATTTCGGACATGACGGTGACGGGCGTTCTCGACATGGCGGAAGCGGAGCTTCTGCACGACCGTGCGCTCGAAATCGCGCCGGGCGTCGTGGGTATGTGGGGCGGTGTGCTGGACAAGCACCGCGACTGGTTCGACCGCACGCCCTTCGCCAATCCGCCGACGGGGATCGAGAAGGCCCTGAAGGACATCCCCGGCTTCGAGGACTATTTCGGAAGCCAGGATTTCTGCGACTGCACGCACTGCCGTTCCATCCTCGGTCCCGCGGCCTATTTCGTCGATCTGATGCGGTTCGTGGAGGAAAGCGTCACCTCCCGCGCGTTCACCGGTTCGGATGCGGACCATCCGCTCGCGCTCAAGGTCCGGAGGCCCGACCTGTGGACGCTGCCGCTCACCTGCGAGAACACCAACACGCTGATCCCCACGCTCCAGATCGTTTCGGAGGTGATCGAGGCCTACATGGCCGATCAACTCGGCTTCGCGGGCGATCTGTCCGACCGCGCGGCCGTCGCCCGGTTCGTCTATCGCGATACGCTGCCCGGTGTGGTGGACGGATTCTCGCAACCCTTCGTGCTGCCGGTGGAGGAGATCGAGGTGTTCCTCGATCACCATGACATGACCCTGCGCGATATCGCGCTTCTGATGGGCCTGACTGGTGAAGACATGGTGCGGATGGGCCTTGGGCTGTCCGCCGAGGAACTCGCCCAGATCACCACGCCGGAAACCGGGCTTGCGCGGCTGCGCACGCTCTACGGCCACGAATTCACGCAGTCCGGCGGGCGGATATCGCCTTTCGAACCCAAGCGGATCTATTCCCGAACCGGGTTCGACCGCCACGATTTCGGCCGTGCGATCGAGACCGGCTTCGCCACCCGCAACGGGACGGACGCGCTCGAGATCCGCGGTGCGAAACGGTCCGCCGAAAGCGTCCAGAACGACATGGAGCAGGCGCGCAACTTCACCCGCGTCGCGCTCGACCGCATCCGCCGGATGGCGCTCGTCACGCGGGCCCTGGGCTGGAGTTTCGATGCTTTCGATGTCGCCCATTCCCAGCTTCAGGCGGCCGGCCTCGCCGGCGCGGACCTGACGGTCGCCACGCTGGGATCGCTGCTGCGCGTCGATCTGTTGCGTGAGATGCTCGATCTTTCCCTCGAGGAGTCGATCGCCTGCCTTACGCTGATCCCGCTGCGCGCGACCGAGCACGAGGGCACCGCCCTCATGGATCGGCTCTTCAACGGGAAGCCCTACGACAGCTCGACGCCGTGGCCCGCGGGCGCCAACACGATCCTGCTGCCTGCCTTCGGCCCAGTGGGGACGACCGCCTCGCCTGAAGTGCTTCGCCTGCAGGCCGGCCTCCGGCTCGACGACGAGGGGCTGACGAACCTGGTGCGCGCGCTCGCGCCCGCGCTCGGCATCGATCCGCTGGCCGAAAGCGCACCTGGCGTGCCCGACCTCGCCGCGCGCGGTTTCGGCGCCAGCCAGGAGAATCTCTCGCTCCTGTATCGCCATGTCCTGATCGCCGACGCGCTCGATATCGACATGTCCGAACTCGGTGCGCTGATCGCGCTTGCGCCCGGCGTCGCGGGGTCGGAACTGTCCGATTTCGCTGAGATCCGTGCCTTCGCCCGCTTCAAGGGGCAACTGGAGGCCGCCAAACGGTCGATCGACGACGTGCTCTACATCACCGGCGGCACCCCGTCGGACCCGGCGCTCTATCCCGACCCGGCCGTGGCCGCGTCGGACATGATCGCGGCGGTCGCCTCGGCGCAGTCGCTGACCTTCTCCGACACCTTGTTCACGACCGTCGATGGCATCAACGAAACGACCTCCGCCGCGATTTTCGCCGCCAATCCCGCCGCAGTGACGGATGTGGACGGCGCGTTCCGGCTCACGGCCGCCTATGACCCGACCGCGCCGCTCGCCCTTCCGGCGGATGATCCGGCGACGGGCATCGAGGTGCCGGCCGCGATCCGCGCTGACGGCGCGCCGCTGCACGCTGTCCTGGAGCCCCGCCACGCGCCTGCCGTCATCTCGGCGGCGGCGAGCGCCGCGCTGACGGCCGAGCCCGATGTCTTCGCCGCCGCCGTCGCCATGCTCGGGACCGACCTGTCCAGCGCCGCCATGATCGATGCGCTGACCGGCGATGGGCCGCCCGCGCCACTGGAGACGCTCCTGGCGGAGGCCGGGCCGCTCTGCCTTGCCCTCAACGGCAGTGCGCTGACGCCGGAACGGCTCGATTTCATCGCGGCCGAGCGCGCCGGCCTCTTCGCGATGGCCGATCCGCGCGCCATATCGGTCGCGACGCTTCTGCGGATCGACGGTTACGCGCTGCGCGCGCGGGCACTGGACCGGTCCGGCAACACGACCGATTTCGAGGCGCTCTTGCGGGCGCACGCGCCTGCAACGGCCTTCACCACGGGCGATCCGCAGGCGCTGGCCGACCTGCTCGATTGCGACGTGTCCCTCGCGACCGGGCTTCAGGCGGCGCTGGTTCTGCCGACCGACCCCTTCGAGGCGCTCGACGTGCTCGAGGAGGGCGTCGAGACCGCCCGTCAACTCGGCGTCGGCGCGTCCGCCTTCACGCAGATGGCGTCGGAGGACTACGACACGCTCGCGGCGGGCTCCGAGGCGCTCCAGGCCGGCTTCCGCTCGCGCTTCGAGACGGAGGAAGACTGGGCCGAGAAGGTCGAGCCCTATCGCGACCGCATCCTCTCGCGCCGCCGTGACGGTCTCGTCGCCTATCTGATCAACTCGATCACCGGCGATTTCGAGAAGCCCGACGACATCTACTACTACTTCCTCATCGATCCGCAGATGGAAGGGTGCGGGCGCACGTCCCG
>JBMYPI010000122.1:0-7108 GCA_049600155.1 Rubricella sp. | reverse complement strand
TCTGCTCGCGGATGTGCGCTCGATCCTCGGGTCCGGCACGAAGATCGGCTACGCCGCCGACTGGAGCGAGTATTTCGGCCACCAGCCCGGCGACGGCAGCGGCGATGTGTTCTTCCATCTCGATCCGCTCTGGGCGGACCCGGAGATCGATTTCGTCGGGATCGACAATTACATGCCGCTGTCGGACTGGCGCGACGGGTTCGAGCATCTCGACGCGGCCGAGGGTTGGCCCGCGATCTACGACCGCGCCTACCTTCAGGGGAACATCGCAGGCGGCGAAGGCTTCGACTGGTTCTACGCCAGCGCGGCGGACCGCTCCGCGCAGATGCGCACCCCGATCACGGACGGCGCGGCCGCCAAGCCGTGGGTCTTCCGCTACAAGGATCTGCGCGCCTGGTGGTCCAACGCGCATTACAACCGCCCGGGCGGGGTCGAGAGCGGGACACCGACCGCCTGGGTGCCGCAATCCAAGCCGATCTGGTTCACCGAACTCGGCTGCCCGGCCATCGACCGTGGGACCAACCAGCCCAACGTCTTCTTCGACCCGAAGTCGTCGGAGAGCTTCACGCCGCATTTCTCCCGCGGCTGGCGGGACGATGCGATCCAGCGCGCCTATCTCGAGGCGACCTACCTGTTCTGGGGCGATGCCGCGAACAACCCGGTCTCGTCGGTCTACGGCGGCCGGATGGTGCACGTCCCCGAATGCGCCGCCTGGACCTGGGACGCGCGGCCCTATCCCTTCTTCCCAGCGCTGACCGATGTCTGGACCGATGGCGGCAACTGGCGGCTCGGCCATTGGCTGACCGGCCGCCTCGGCGCGGTGTCGCTCGCCGCGCTGGTCCGCCACCTCTGCTTGCGCGCGGGGCTCCCCGAGACCCTCATCGACGTCTCCGGCCTCTGGGGCGCGGTCGAGGGCTACGCCATCACCGCGCTGGAAAGCCCGCGCGCCTCGATCACCACGCTCGCGCGGCACTTCGGCTTCGACGCCGTCGAGACCGAGGGCGTGATCCGTTTCATCATGCGCGGCCGGGCAGCGGTGGCGAGCGTCCGCCCCGACGCTCTCGTCGCGGCCCGCGAGGGCGACGTCCTCGAACTGACCCGTGACCAGGAGACCGAACTCCCCCAAGCCCTGAAATGGCAGGTCGCCCGCGCGGACGAGGATTACGACGCCGCGCAGGTCGAGGCCCGACGCATCACCGTCGACACGACCCGGATCGCCTCCGAGTCCTTCCCGATGGCGGTGCCACCCGAGGAGGCCGAGCGCCGCTGCCGCCGCGCGCTGATGGAGGCGTGGGTAGGACGCGAGAGCGCGGTCTTCCGGCTGCCGCCGTCACGTCTCGCGCTCGACCCGGCCGATGTGGTGACGCTCGCACATGACGGCCGGTCCATACCGCTGCGGCTCATCTCGATTGCCGATGCCGACGCACGCGGCATCGAGGCGGTGCGCCAGGATAGGGAGGCCTACGACTTGCCGCCCGGTGCGCCGCGACTCTCGGCGCTGTCGCAGGCAGTGGTCTTCGGCGCGCCCGAAGCGATCCTCCTCGACCTGCCGCAGCTCACCGAGGACCAGCCCGCGCATCGGAGCTTCGCGGCGGCGCATGCCGTCCCGTGGCCCGGCGAGATCGCTGTCTTCCGGAGCCCCACGACTGACGGGTTCGAGCTGCTCACCAGCTTCGGCACGCGCGCCCGGATCGGGACGCTGGTCTCCGACTTCTACGCAGGGCCGACGTCGCGGTTCGACCTCGGCAATGTACTGGTCGTCGATCTGCTCACCGGGACACTGGAGAGCGTGACCGACCTGACGCTGTTCGGAGGGGCCAACGCGCTGGCCATCGAGAGCGCGCCCGGCGTCTGGGAAATCGTGCAGGCGGGCGAGGTCGAGCTAATCGCGCCAAGCCGCTATCGCCTGACCCGGCTTCTCCGCGGCCAGCGCGGTACCGAGGGGGCCATGGGCAACCCGACACTCGCTGGCGCGCGTGTGGTGGTGCTCGACGACAGCCTTGCTTCGCTGCCGATCGCCGAGGCCGATCTCGGCATCCCGTGGAACTGGCGCATCGGCCCGGCGAGCCGGCCGGTCAGCGAAGAGACCTACGTCGCGCAGACCTTCACGCCCGAGGGTGTGGGGTTGCGGCCGTTCTCCGTCGTCCATCTCGAGCAACCATGGCGAAAGCCGCGCACGCCCGGTGATCTGACGATCCGCTGGACGCGCCGGTCCCGCGCGCTGGCCGCCGACAGCTGGGGCGGGCTCGAGGCGCCGCTGGCCGAGGAGCTGGAAGCCTACGAGGTCGAGATCGTCGACGGCGCCACCGTGAAGCGGGTGCTGAGCACGACCACGACCAGCGCGGTCTACAGCGCCGCCGCCCAGACCACCGACTGGGGTGCGCCGCTCGGCCCCGGCGACAGCCTTGTCGTCCGCATCTTCCAGCTCTCCGCCCTCGTGGGACGGGGCGCGCCCAAGACCGTCACGCTCTTGTTCTGAAGGCCATCCCATGTCCGACGCCACGACCCACCTACTGCTGCCCTACATCCAGGCGGCGCAGGCCCAGAAGCATGTCACCCACAACGAGGCGCTGCGGATCCTCGACGGGCTCGTCCAGCTCTCCGTTCTCGACCGGGACCTGACGGCGCCGCCTAGTTCTCCGGCCGATGGCGACCGTTACATCGTCGGCTCGGGCGCCACCGGCGATTGGGCAGGCTGGGACCTGAACGTCGCGCTCTGGGCCGACGGCGCCTGGCTGCGCCTGCCACCCCGGACCGGCTGGCGGGCATGGGTCGAGGACGAAGGCTTGTTGCTGGTCTATGACGGCTCGGGATGGATCGGGACAACCCCGGACGCGCTGCAAAGCATTGCGCTGCTGGGGCTCGGGACCACCGCGGATGAGTCGAATCCGTTCTCGGCCAAGCTCAACGCCGCGCTCTGGACGGCGAAGACCGTGGCGGAGGGCGGCACCGGCGATCTGTTCTACACCATGAACAAGGAGGCCGCGGGCGACGATCTCGGGCTGACGCTGCAGACCGGCTTCGTGACCAAGGCGCTGGTCGGGCTGTTCGGCTCCGACAGGTTCCGGCTCGCGGTCTCGGCCGACGGCAGCACCTTCTTCGACGGGCTGAGCGTCGACAACGCCACCGGCATCGTCGATCAGCCCCGGCTGCCGCGCTTCAAGGCGTACACCAACTACGACAACTATGTTGGCGTCGGCACCTGGACGAAGATCGGTCTCAACAACACCGACGATAACGACCAGGGCGCCTTCGACGCCGCGAGCAACCACTTCGTGGCCCCGGTCGACGGCACCTACCTCTTCGGCGCGACGCTCATGTACAAGGTCAATGCCAGCACGACCGCCCGAATGCGCGGGCGGCTGGTCCTGAACGGCACGACCGAAATCCGCGGCTCGATGGGTGAGATCTCCGCCACCCATGTCTCTCTCGCCACCGCGATCTGGCTGCAGACCATGGTGCCGCTGACGGCAGGCGACACTGTCGAGCTGCAGGGGTATTTCCGGGTCGCGGACGGCTACTTCGCGGCCGACCACACGTCCTTCTGGGGCTGCAAGGTCGGCTGAGCGGCAACAACGGGATTGCACACGCCCCTTTGACCTGTGCGGCGCTAGCGGAAAGAAATGCCTTGAAGCTCTAGTTGGTGGAGGTTGCATATCGAGACACGAAAGCGCTGCTCGTGCCTCGCGAGCCTGCGCAATTGCCCAGAACAAAGGCTGCCAAATGCTGACAAGACGACACTTCGTTCGATCAACCACAGCGCTGTTTTCAGCGTCGGTCTCCGGCCCACTCCTCGCCGATACTTGTTAGCGTCCGCGGAGGTGGTGGAGTTTCCCGCCGCGCCGGTGGTGGAGAGCGGGGTGGCCATCGAGGTGTACGGTCAGGGTGGAGTTTGCCGACTTCAACCCGTCGCCGAAGGGACCGCCGATGACCAAGCCCAACATGAACCTCGCCGAGCTGCTTGAGAAGCACGACGACGGGGACTTTCTCCGCGCGATCGCCGAGGCGGTCCTGCAGCTCATCATGGAGACCGACGTCGAGGGGGTGATCGGTGCCGGTCGGCACGAGCGGGCCGAGGGCCGCACGACCTGGCGCAACGGCTACCGCGACCGCGCGCTCGACACCCGGCTCGGCACGCTGCACCTGCGCGTGCCGAAGCTGCGGCAAGGCTCCTACTTCCCCGGCTTCCTCGAGCCGCGCCGCACCTCGGAGAAGGCGCTGGTGGCGGTGATCCAAGAGGCGTGGATCGGCGGCGTCTCCACCCGGCGGGTCGACGAGCTGGTGCAGGCCATGGGCCTGAGCGGCATTTCCAAGAGCACGGTCTCGAAGCTCTGCAAGGACATCGACGAGCGGGTCGGCGAGTTCCTAAACCGCCCTCTGACCGGGGACTGGCCCTACGTCTGGCTGGACGCGACCTACCTCAAGGTCCGCCAGGGCGGCCGCATCGTGAGCGTCGCCGCCATAATCGCCGTCGCCGTGAACACCGACGGCCGGCGCGAGATCATCGGCCTCGGCACGGGACCGTCGGAGGCCGAGACCTTCTGGACGGAGTTCCTGCGGGGCCTCAAGGCGCGCGGCCTCGCCGGCGTGAAGCTCGTGATCTCCGACGCGCACACCGGCCTGAAGGCCGCGATCTCCCGCGTCTTCGAGGCGACCTGGCAGAGGTGTCGCGTTCACTGGATGAGGAACGCCCTCGCCCATGTCCCGCGCGGCCAGCACACCGTGGTCGCGGCCGCCATCCGCCAGGCGTTCAGCCAGCCCGACCGCGAGCAGGCGGGGGCCACATGGCGCCACGTCGCCGACCAGATCCGGCCGCGCTGGCCGAAGCTCGCCGCGCTCATGGACGAGAGCGAGCACGACGTGCTGGCCTACATGGCCTTCCCCGCCCAGCACCGCACCAAGCTGCACAGCACCAATCCGATCGAGCGTCTCAACAAGGAGGTGAAGCGCCGCGCGGACGTCGTCGGGATCTTCCCGAACGAAGCCTCCATCGCCCGCCTGATCGGCGCCGTGCTCTTCGAGCAGAACGACGAGTGGGCGACCCAGCACCGCTACATGCAGGTCGAGGCGTTCTCGAAGATCGACACCGGCGACGTCGATCCCATCCTCAGCATCACGACCGAAGCCGCCTGATCATGACCTCAGGCCGCCCCGCATTCTCCACCACGTTGACGGACGTGACCCGATACTTGGCCCACCGAGGCGCAGAAGGCTGCCTGGGACGCACAGGTGACGCCTCCAAATTATGTCCCCGAAACCTCCAATCCTTGGGGTCTGCACCCGCGGTTCCTGCCGCAACGAGTCGTCGCGAAGGACGGTCTCGTACCGGGAGATATCCATGTCGATGCGGTCGCGCGATATCTCTACCACATTGAACAGGGTGGAACCGCGATGCGCTACGGCGTGGCGATCGCGCGGGGCAACCTCTACGAGCCGGGTGTTTATAACATCAAGCGCAAGGTCAGGTGGCCGCACTGGACGCCAACACAAAACATGATCGAACGCGATCCCGTGAACGCACAATGGGCCGATGGGATGGAACCAGGGCCGGAAAACGCTCTCGGATCACGGGCGCTCTATCTCTATGTCGGGGATCGCGACACCTATCTCCGGATCCACGGCACGCCCTACCCGAGAAGCATCGGCGGTCGCGCGAGTTCAGGATGCGTGCGGATGGTCATGGCCCACATCAACGATCTCTATCCGAATGTAGACCTTGGCTCTACGGCCTACCTGTATTCGGCAGAGGACAGCGTCACAGCCCGCAGCTGAGGGGGCGCTCGGTCGGCCAACGTGCTTGCGGTCGGTCGAGCGATCTCAGGTTGGGCGCGCGGCGCAGATCGGATTGCCGTTCGCTGTTCGCAGGGGGAGCAAGGTCACCTCCACCGGGCCGTTGTGCTCGTACCAATAACAGCCGTCTCCCGGCCTGAGGCGGGCGGTCGAAACGTCTTGATCGGGTGCCGCCATTGCCACCACGCTTTCGGGCACGTTCCCGATCGCGTTTGCGGTATTGCTGCTGTCGCTCGGTGAAATGGCACACCCGACGGCGAGCATTAACGTGGGCAGGACCATCACGTTATGTTTTTGCATGATCGATTGCATTGAGTTTCCTTTCGCATTTGCTTTCTGCCTCGCCAAAACGGGGCAATCCGCTGTCAGACCTACCAAAAAACGGGACATGAAGACCAACCGATTTTTCACTTGAAGCTCTAGTTGCTGTAGGTGCTATGTCGATCTGAACTGTCCGAATCCCGAGGTCCGTTCATGCCGTCTTATATCCACCGCCATGATGATACCGACGCTCCGCAGGCATCCGGCGACGGCTGCTGCGGAGGCAGTCGAAGCTGTGGCAACGTCGCTCCAGTAACGCCCGCGCCGTATGCCGGGCGCAGCTTTCAGGTTTCAGGCCTCGATTGCGCCGAAGAGGTCGCGATCCTGAACAAGGTGGTCGGCCCGAAGATCGGCGGGGCGGAGCATCTCGCGTTCGACGTGATCAATGGACGGATGACTATCCTCGACAGCGCAAGGAAGGTATCGGACGACGAAGTTGCAGAACTGGTGGCAAGCACCGGCATGACCGCCAAGCCCTGGGATGCCGAAAACGCGTCGGTCGACCAGGCGGCCCATCTCGCACGACAGCGGCTGTTTACGGCGCTCAGCGGCGGCTTCTGGGCCGCGGGATTCCTTAGGCACATCATCGAGACGGGCATGGGCGGGGCGTTCGGCCTTTTCGCGGGGCACGGCGAAGCGCCGATGCCGCTGGTCGAGGCAGGGCTGTTCGCGGTTGCGATCCTGTTCGGTGTCTGGCTCGTGGCACCCAAGGCATGGTCGTCCGCACGTCGGCTGTCGCCCGATATGAACTTGCTGATGGTGGTCGCCGTGGCCGGTGCCATCGGGCTTGGCGAATTCTTCGAGGCGGCAACAGTGGCGTTCTTCTTTTCGTTGTCCCTCTTTCTCGAAAGCTGGAGCGTCGGGCGCGCGCGGAACGCAGTCTCGGCGCTCTTGGATCTTGCGCCACCGACGGCGCGCGTGATCCGCGAAGACGGAAGCGAGGCCGACGTTCCGGCGGCTCAAGTCGCCGTAGGCTCAAGCTTCATAGTACGCGGTG
>JBMYPI010000121.1:0-7122 GCA_049600155.1 Rubricella sp. | reverse complement strand
TCGACCCGGCGACATCGACGCGCGTGAACACGCCGACGGACTACAAGATCGCGCTGGTGACGGTGAAGCGCGGCGGCGCGACGCTGGTCCGTCTCGTCGGAGATCACCTCGTCGAGCGCGCCGAGCGGATCGTCCTCCACGCCCGGGGCCGCCGCCGTCGCGTTCTGCCAGCTTTCGTCGAGGGCGCGGGTCCGGGCATCGTCGACCGCGACATGGGCGGACAGGACGAAGCGCGCGCCGAAGGTCTCGGCCGCCGAGGCGCGGCCATCGCTTGCGCGAAACATCGGCCATTCGGCCCGCCGCGCCGAATAGAGCTGCTCGGGAGACGACAGGTAGGAGCCGCCGCGCGTCACGAGCCCGCCGGCCTGGCCGTGTGCGCGGCCGGCGGCATTGGCGCGGAAGGGCTCCAGCATCAGTTCCTCGGCATTGCCGTAGAGATCATGCAACCCCAGCGGATTGGCCCCGCGCAGGCCCACGGGCCGCGCCCCGCCCCGCGAGACGGCCTGGTGCCAGGCGTGCCCGTCGATCCCTTCCGGCATCGGGTAGGTGCGCGCGGCGAAGGCCGCGGGATCGAGCGCGGCGCCGCCCCGGGCGGCGTATTCCCATTCCACTTCCGTCGGCAGCCGCACGAAACCGGCCGCGCCACCCTCGCGCGGCAGCGCATCGGGCGCATTGGTGCGCAACCATTCGGAATAGACCCGGCCGAGCGCCACCCCGTCGAACCAGCTCAGCCCCAGGGCGGGAACCCGCCCGCGGGGAGAGGGGTCGCGGCAGTCCCCCTGCAAGGCGGCGGCCTGATCGGCGGTCAGTTCGTAGCGGGACAGGTAGAAGAAGGTCGTCGTGGGATCGGGATCGGTGAATCCCCCGCGCAGATGGGTGCCGATAAGGTAATCGGTGAAGCCCGCATCGCTTTGCGGCGAGCCGAGCCGGACCCTCCGGTCATCGAGCGGTGTCGGCCCGTCGACCGGCACATCCACCCGCTGGAAGGCCATCGCGCCGCCGCAGGGCATCGGCAGGACGAGATCGGCCGGCGCGCCCGTTTCGGCCGCGGGATCGTAGAACTCCGCGTTCCAGGTGATCTCCTGCCCCTTGGCGGGCATCGCGAGGGCAAGCGCGGCGAACAGGGCGAGGGTGCGTGGGGGCATCATGGCTCAACTCCTGAAGACGATGGCGGGGTCCGTCGCAAGCGCGGCACGGGTGGCCCAGATCGAGGAAAGACCGACCGAACCGAGCGTCAGGGCCGCCGCCCGCAGGGCATCTCCGCCCGTGAGCAGGACGAGCCGCCTGTCGCCGGGCAACTGCTCGGCGAAAAGCGCCTCGGCCAGCTCCGCCGCAAGCAGGAACAGCACGAAGGCGGCGGCGAGCGCCATCGCACCGGTCAGGAGCGCCTGCACCAGAGGCAGGCGCGCGATCTGGCCGGGCGTGAGGCCGATCAGCGCGAAGGTGGCGAGCACCTGCCGCTTGCGCTGCACCTCCGCCCAGAAGCCGAAGACGAGCGCGGCGACGAGACCGGTCATCGCCGTGGCCGCGATGAGGAAGAGCGCCCGGTCCAGGTTGCGGCCGAGGCTGAGCGTCCGTTCGATCGCGGCGGCCTCGGACCGGGTCGCGACCCCGAAACGCGCGCCGATCCGCTCTTCCAGCCGCGCCACATCGTCGACCGAGCGGGCATAGAGCCGAAGCCCCTCGAAGGCGATCGCCCGTTCCACCGGATCGCGCCCCTCCTCCAGCCCGTATTGCGGCAGGGCGTAGCCGTCGTAATAGGCCTCGATCGCGTCGAGCCGTTCGATATCGATGAGGATCGCGGTGCCCGTCATCTCCGTGCGTGGGACGATGACCGCGACGGGCGCCTCGAAAACGAGCGGCCGCGCCCGCGCCTCGCTGCGCACGACGATGCGGATCCGCTCTCCCCCCGCTATTCCGGCCCGCTCGGCCAGAAGCGCGGTGAGGGCCACCGCCTCGCCCTCGAGGGCCGCGCCATCGGGAAGGACGGGATCGCCCGGCGCCGTGGGCACGGCGCTCGCCTCCCGGATCGGGCCGCCGGCGAGGGACTGGATCAGGACCGTATCGGCGATCCCGCGCGTGCGCGGCACGACGAAGCCCGTCTCGGGCCAGGCGGCGACCTCGGCCGCGTCGGCTTCCGAGAAGGACTGATCGCCGAGGGTGGAGACCAGGAGGAGGTCGGGATTCGCCTCCAGATCGGCGATCAGGGCGGAATAGACACCTGTCTTCACCCCCTGGAGAACGAGAAGCGGCACCAGCACGCCGCAAATGATCGCGATATTGCACAGAAGATGCAGCTTCTCGTGCATGAGGCTGCGCCAGGCGAGCGGCAGGATGCGGGTCATGGTCTGGCCTCCCGCAGCGTGCTCACGGCCCCACCCTCCACGGCGCTTGCCTCGGTCCGGAAGAGCCGGATGCCGGGCAAGGCGGCGGCGTCGGCATCATGGGAGGACATCACGATCGCCGTGCCCGTTTCCTCGGCGAGGGTCTGAAGGATGGCATAGACCTCCTTGCGCAGGGCGGGATCGAGAGCCGAGGTGGGTTCGTCCGCGATCACGAGCGCGGGGCGGTGGGCGAGCGCCCGCCCGATGGCGACGCGCTGGCGCTGCCCGATCGACAGGCGCGCCGGGCGGGCATCGGCCACCGCCGACAGCCCGAGGATCTCCACGAGAACATCGAGAAACCCTTCATCGGGACGCCCGGTAACACCCTGCGAAAGCGCAATATTCTCCCGCGTCGTCAGGAACGGAACCAGCCCGCCCGATTGCAGGACGAAGCCGAAGACCCGCCCCCGCACTTGGGCAAGCCGGGCACGGGGGCCGTTCCAGATCCCGGGGATGTCGAGCACACCTCCGCCTTCGCCCGCCGCGATGGTGTATCGCCCCGAAACCGGGCGCAGCAGCAACCCCAACGTTTCCAGCAGCAGCGTCTTGCCCGACCCGCTCGGCCCCGTGACGACGCAGACCTCGCCGCGGCCGAGGTCGAGCTCGGGCAGATCCATCCGGAAGGACCGGCCCGGCTCGGTCAACTCGGCGACCAGATCGCGGATCGCGAGCATCGCTCAGGGCAGGATGCTGAACGGGATCGCGTAGACATGCTCCCCGTCGGGCGCACCATCGAAAAGCGGCGTCCAGTTCGCCGGATCGTTGTGGATCTGGCGGTAGAGGCTGAGCTTCTGGCGCAGCCCGTCGATGATCTCCCGCCGCTCGGTGCCGGCGTTGATCCAGCGATCTTCCGTCAGGTCCATGATCTGGCTGCGATAGGGAAGCCCCACGAGGAACTCGCCCACAGCGCCGCCGAGCGTCTCGAAATCGGAATTCACGACGAGATCGGGATTGACGGCAAGACGCGAGACCGCATCGCGCACCTGCCGGAAGAAGCGGGCGGGATCGTCCTGGCTCTGGGTGGATTCCCCCGCCGCCACGATCTCCTCGAGGATCGTCGTCATGGAGGACAACTCGTTCCGGCTGATCAGAAGGCGCGGGGTGAGGGCCGCGCGCGCAGGGTTCTCCGCCGCGCGGTCCGTCACCCAGGCGCGGATCACGTCCGGCGCCGCGGTGCCCTGGGCTGCGCCGAGATAGCGCAGCCGCATCGCGAAACCCAGTTCGTCGAGCCGGGGATCGGCCTCGGGCGCTTCGGGCTCCTGCCCCATCGCAACGCGCACATGATCGGTGAGATTGGCGACGAGCGTGCCGATCTGTTCGCGGAATACCGCCTCGGAGCCGCCCTCGATCGGATAGTAGAACTCCAGATCGCCGAAGCGGGAGAGCTGGCGATACTGCCCCTCCGCATAGGCGTGGTTGGCCGCGCCCGCCGTGGTCTGCAGATGCAGGGTGAGGATCGCGATCCCGTTCTCCTCCGCAAGCGTCTGGATCTCGCGCACGCCGATCTCGGAACGGGCGTTGGCGTCACGCGGATCCTTGGGCCCGGCATCGGAGATGAGGATGATGTAGCGCCCGCCGAAGGGTCGGCCTTCCTGGTCCCAGTCGGTCGCGATGATCCCGTCCTGCACGCCCGCGAGGCTGTCCTCGTTGAAGCCGGGGCTGGAGACGCGGGCGACCTGCGTGGTGTCGAGCGCCTCGAGGATGGCATCGGGTTCGGAGGCGCGGTCGAGCGGATGGATCACGGCGGTGCGGTATTCCAGGCCGGAGGCGGCTTCGGGATTGTCCCGGAAGCCGATCGCGCCGAAATGGATCCGAGGGCCGACATCGCTTTCCCGCACGCCTTCGATGATGGAGGCGACGGCATCGCGCGTGCGGCGGATATAGGGATCCATCGATTGCGTGGTGTCGATGACGAAGACGACGCCCGCCTCGAACTCCATGCCGATCCCGCCGGGCGCGCTGTTCTCCTCTTCCAGAGGCAGGGAGGCGACTTCCATCTGCAACAGCGGGCTGTAGTCGACCGGGTGGAACTCCTCGACGAAATCGAGGATCGGCATGAGGTAGAAGCTCTCGCGGATATCGACGAACTCCGCGGGTTCGACGCTGACCACGCCGCTTTCGGGCCGGACCGCGCCGGCATCGGCCTCCGCCAACAGTTCCGCCTGCATCTCCACGAGCGCCTCGTGGTTCAGAAGCCAGTTGAGATTGTCGCGGGTGTCGAAAAGGATCTGGCGGTTCCGACCGGCCGCATTGGTGAAGGAGGCGACGATGTTCTGTCGCCACTCCACCGTTTCCCCGGCCGCGACATGGCCCGTCGGCCCGAGGGTCGAGGACGGCCCGACGGACAGCCAGTCACCCGATCGCCCGTAGACGTAGAGCGGCTGGAACGGTGTCAGCGTGTCGATCGCCGCACCGTCCGGCCCGTCCCGCAGAAGGGCGCCGGGGCGGGTTATGACGCGCTGGTAGATCGACTCGCGCCCCTCGACGAGGAGCGGACGGTCCTGCGCGGCGGCGGGAAGGGCAACACCCGCGCCCCCGAGAAGGGCCGCGAGCGCGAAAATCGCCAGGGGCTTGATCGACATCGGTCGAATCTCCGTTCGTTCGTCACTCGCCACAGTAGCGCGAAAGCGCGAATTCCTGCATCGCGTCGCCGGGATCGAGCACGGCGCAGATCGCGTCGAGCCGTTCGCCCGCCTCGGCGCTCCCGGCGGCCACGGCGCGGTTGTAATACTCCGCCGCCAGAACGGGATCGCGACTGGAGAAGACGAGCGGGCCGTCCGCCTCCATCGCGGGGTCGTATAGCTCGCCCAGCCGCAGGAGCGCGCGGCCATCCTCCTCCCGTGCCCCGGTCTCCAGGATGCGCAGGAGATCGGGGCCCGTCACATCGCCCCCGCAAGCCGTAAGCGCCTCGTACTGATCGGCGAAGGCCTCGCCTGCCCGCGCGGCGAAACCGGCTTCCGAACAGTCGACGACCCGCTCCTCCCCACCGGTATCGGACATGAGGAACCACGCGACCGCGCCGCCGACCGCGAGCAGGACCGCCAGAAGCGCGAGGAAGACCGGAAGGCGCGACTTGGGATCTTCCTCCGCGTCGCCTTCGGCAGGCGCCGGCTCCTCCACGACCGGCTCCGGATCGGGAGCCGGTGGTTTCGGCAGCGGCGGGGGCGCCACCTTCGGCGCGGTCTTGCGTTCCACCACCAGCCCGCCACCCGATGCGCCCGGCGGCGAGGGCAGGATCGTGTCGGGCCAACTGATCCGGGCGCGGGCCGATCCGAAGGCGACATCGAGCGCGGTGTAGGCCTCGATCTCATCGACGATCTTGGGGCCGAGCGTGAGGCGCACGCCCCCCGCGCCGTCAGGCTCCCCGGTGAAGGGGCCGAGCTTGACCTCGGCGCTCTGCCACCCGTCGGGGCCGAGCCAGCGCTCCGCCGTGAGGTCGAAGAAGGAGAGATACCCTTCCGTTCCCGCCGAGGCGTCCGCCGTCAGGATCGCGCGGCCACCATCGGGCCGGGAGGGATCGGGTTCGATACGGATGCTCACGAGGGCGCCCCTCCCTGCCGCAGGCCCTGCAGGATCTCACCGAGCCGCATGTTCTGCTCGATATCGAGGTTCGCCCCGTCCACGTCGAGCGCATTGCGTTCGAACATGTCGAAAAGCGCATGGGTCCAGTCCGTCCAGCGGCGGTCGACGAAGGCCTCCGGCTCCTCCGTCAGCGCGTCGGCGGAGAACACGGGCTTGCCTTCGTCGAAGACGGGCGCCGTCGTTCCGTCGGCCATTTCCACGACCGGGCGCTCGCCCTCGGGCAGCGCGCGGGCATCGAAATCCTCGATGAACCGGTTGATGATCTCCGCGCAGATGAGCGATGCGGGGCCGGATTGCTGCTGCGCGGTGAAGGAGAAATTGGCCACCGCGTCCTTCAGTTCGCCCATCATGCGCTCCCTCAGCGCGCGGCGCCGGGCGGCATGGGCGATCTCGGAAACGAAGACCTGCGCGGTCTCGAGTTGCATGCCGAACCGTTCGCCCACCGAGGGATCCTCGGCGAAGGCGCGCATCCCTTCCAGCCAGACCTCGAGCGCGCTTTCCGCCTGGAAGCGTTCACGAGACATGATCCGGACGTCGTTCTCACCGCCATTCTCGGCGGCGGGCTCCGCAGTGGTGACCGCCTCGGACCCGCTGCCGCCGCGGCCCGGTCTGACGCGGGTGCGTTCGGGCCGCGTTCGGGTGCTGGCCGCCTTCGCCGCGGGCACGGCACTTTCGCCGGCCGAGGAGATCACGATATTGCCCGGAACCCGTGCGATGCGGTCGGCGATCGCGTCCACATTGACGGCAAGCGCCCGGTGCAGCTGGCCGAAGCGGTTGCGCATCAGCGCGGCGTCGAGCGCGTCGATCACGCCATCGGCGGCGGCGCGCTTCTCCTCCAGCCGCGTCTCGACATCACTGGCCACGTGGAATGCGCCGATCCGGCTCTCGATCTCGCGCACTTCGATATCGAGTTGCGCCGCGATCTGGCGCGCCTTCGTTTCGGGGCGGCAGACCTTTTCGAGAGCGGAGACGAGATAGCCCACGCCGCCGTCATTGAGCGCCATCGCCGCGTCCCACGCGGCGGCGGGATCGGCGAAATGGGTCTTCACGGCCTCCGCGCCGAGGCAGCCCTCGCGCAGTTCCGCAAGGCGCGCCTCCTCCCGCGCGACGATCCCGATTTCGCGGTTCTGGTCGTCGTATTCGATCAGCCCCTTCA
>JBMYPI010000120.1:0-7217 GCA_049600155.1 Rubricella sp. | reverse complement strand
ATGGTCAGCACGCCGTTCCTGAAGCTGGCCTCGGCCTTTTCGCCATCGACACCCGGAGGCAACGGGATCGTGCGGTAGATCGCGCCATAGCTGCGCTCGGAGAGGTAGTACCCCTTCTTCTCTTCCTGCCGCTCGACCTTTTTTTCGCCCTTTACGGTCAGCATGTCGTCGGTGACAGACACCTCGATGTCCGACATGTCCATGCCGGGCAGCTCGATCGAGACCTCGACATGGTCCTTGGTCTCGACCACATCGGACTTGGCATCACCACCGCCCCAGGGCCAGTCGAGGTCGCCCGCGCGGGTCCAGAAGCTCTCGAAGACCCGGTTCATTTCGCGCTGCAAACTGGCGATGGGGTTCTGATCATCGGCCTTCGGCTCGGGCGCATGGTCCTTGCGCGCCCACGGGATCAAATCCTTGATCTGCATTTCATTTCCTCCTTTCGCTCACAGGGGTGCGCCGGGGTCAGGATGCCTTGACGGCGATCTTCTTCGGCTGTGCCTCGGGCGCATGCGGCAGGGTTACGGTCAGCAGGCCATGGGACACCTCCGCCCCGATCCTTTCGGGATCGAAGTCGTCGGACAGGGTGAACGACCGCTCGAAATCACCCTCGCCATACTCGGCATAGGACAGTCGCAGCGTTTCCGGGCGCGTGGGGCGCACCTTGCCGCGGATCGTGAGCACGCGCTTCTCGAGCGTCACGTCCACATCCTCGGCCGCGACACCCGGCATTTCGAGCATCAGCGTCACGCCTTCGTCGGTTTCGACGATGTCGGCCAGCGGCTGATAGATGCGGCTCCCGGTCGTGGTCTCGGGCGCCTCGGCCGGCGCTTTGTCCTTGGTTTCGGTCACTTCGGTCGTCATTGCCGTATCCTCCTCTCAAGCGGCCTTGATCTCGATCTTGCGCGGTTTGTCCTCGTCCGGACGGCCGACCACGATCCGCAGCACGCCGTTCGTCAGGCGCGCCTCGACCTTGTCGTCGGACGCGGCGAAGGGCAGCCGGATCGCACGGGTGAACCTGCCGTAGCGGCGCTCGTTGCGGTGCCAGCGCGCGGCCTCGGGCATCTCCGGGGCCTTGCGCTCCCCCGAGATCGTCAGGACGTTGTCCTTCACCGAGATATCGATATCCGATGGGTCGATGCCGGGCAGTTCGGCGGTCAGCGCAACGGCGTCATCGCCTTGCCAGACATTCACCGCCGGAAAGACCGACTGGGCCGTATAGGCAGGAATGAACCGGTCGACATCACTGAGTATCGAGCGCATCAACGCGAAAGGATCGCTGCGGCGTGCGTATGTGGGATAGTACATGTCTCGCCTCCTTCGTTGCCATTCACACTGCGCGACATGCGTCGCGGCGGATCGAGGCGCCCGAGAAGGTCGGACATGTTCAAAGGTTCGCCGATCAGGCGGCGGAAGCTACCGTGCACGTTCGCGGTCGGCGACACTTTCGCCGCCCTCGCGGAGGCCCGCTGTTACAGCCGAACCTTTCTGCGTATCCGTGAAACCCCGTCTGGGCGTCTCGCGCCTGATAAGGTGGACCCGTTCCCGGTTTTCAAGACGGTGCCGCCCATTTTTTCATCAGCGGTAGACACCCCAGGGGCCGAAACGCGGCGCATCTACGCGCATGACGACCGGTATGCGTACAGCACCATTCGCGGGCTGCGGCCGCGTCGGCCCTGCAAGCTCCCGCAAGCGCCGGATCCGCTCTTCGGTCCGGGGATGCGTGCGCAAGAGCGACGGTTCGGGGATGCGGCGTCCGGGCAGGAACATCTCCTCCCAGAACCGGCCGGTGCGACGTTCCAGTTTCAGAAGCGCCGAGGCAAGGCTCTCCGGATCGCCGGTCAACGCCGCGCCGCCATGGTCGGCGTCGTACTCCCGCGTGCGGGACAGGGCGAGCTGGAGGAGCGCCATGATCGTGGGCGAAAAGATCAGGAGGAGCGGAACGATCCACGGCACATGAGCTGCCCCGGCAAGGATAAGCGGCAGGTTCACAAGAAAGATCAGCTGACCGATCCATGACGCGAGCGACACGGCCCGTGACATCGCGTCTGCCAATCCCATGACCCAGAGATCGCGATGTGCGATATGAGCGACCTCGTGGGCCAACACACCGGCCAGTTCGCGCCGGTTCAGAAGCCGCAGAAGCCCGTCGCTGATGCAGACCACGCTGTCCTCGGGGTGTCCCATGGCGAAGGCGTTCGGCATCCGGCTCGGCACATAGTAGAGTTCCGGTACCCGCGGCAGCCCCGCCCGGCGCGCCAGTTCCGCCAGGATGGTCACGCCTTCGGGGAACTCCCGACCGGTGAGCCGTCGCGCCTTGTACGCACCCAGAAGCACGCGGCTGGGGATCCGCGGTGCGAAAAGAAGCCCGCCTACCGTTCCTGCGACGAGCGCGAGCGCCAGTGCAGGGCCGGCGACAGTCGACAGGATCACCCAGCCGATCGCCGCCATGCCGGCCAGCAGCAGGGCGGACTGGACGACATTCAGGATGCGATGGCGTGGCGAGGCGTGCATGTCGGAAAACGGTCAATCTGTGCGCAGGGAAAAAGCTAGGGAGCCGTCGAGCCGATTGCGACCCCGGACCGAAGGGAAGCGATCTGGCGGCCGCCATGTGCCCCCGCACCTGCACGCGAGGTGTGATGACCGGTATCAAGGGAAGGCTGTCTTGACCGCGCCTTGCGGCATCGCCACCTGTCGCACAGCAAACCCGACTGGTGACGTCCCAACCGCATGCAGGAGGGCCGAACATGGAGAAAAAGACCGAGTTCAACATCTGGTACTGGATCGTCGCGTTCCTCGCGGTGATCTTCATTCAGGACATCGTCGCCGGATATCGGAGCGTCGCGCCGATCAGCTACAGCCAGTTCGAGGCGTACCTCGCAGACGGCAACGTCGCGGCCGTGGCCGTCGGAGCCGAGTCGATCACCGGATGGTTCGAGGTCCCCGTCGACGGACGAACGGGCTTCGTCACCACGATCGTCGATCCGGCCATTCTGGAACGCCTCGACGAAGCGGATGTCGAAATCACCGGCGTGCCGCAAAACACCTGGATCGGCACGCTTCTGTCCTGGGTCGTGCCGGCTCTCGTGTTCTTCGGGATCTGGATGTTCGTCTTCCGCAAATTCGCCGAGCGGCAGGGCTTCGGCGGCTTCATGCAGGTCGGCAAGTCGAAGGCCAAGGTCTACATGGAAAAGGAAACCGGTGTCAGCTTTGCAGACGTGGCAGGCGTGGACGAAGCCAAGGCGGAACTGGAAGAGATCGTCGAGTTCCTGCGCGACCCGGAGGGCTACGGCAAGCTGGGTGCCCGCATCCCCAAGGGCATCCTACTGGTCGGGCCGCCGGGCACCGGCAAGACGCTGCTCGCGCGCGCAGTGGCGGGCGAGGCCGGCGTAACCTTCTTCTCGATCTCCGGATCGGAATTCGTCGAGATGTTCGTGGGCGTTGGGGCTGCACGGGTGCGCGACCTCTTCGAACAGGCGCGAAAATCCGCGCCGGCAATCATCTTCGTCGACGAGCTGGACGCGCTCGGACGGGCGCGATCCGCCGGTCAGGTCGCCGGCGGCCATGACGAGCGCGAACAGACACTGAACCAGCTTCTGACGGAGCTCGACGGGTTCGACCCGTCCTCGGGCATCGTGCTTTTGGCCGCTACAAACCGGCCCGAGATCCTCGATCCCGCCCTTCTGCGCGCGGGGCGCTTCGACCGGCAGGTGCTTGTGGACAAGCCCGACAAGGCCGGACGCATCCAGATCCTCGGCGTGCACATGAAAAAGGTGACCCTTGCACCAGACGTCGACGCCGAGAAGGTCGCGGCGCTCACCCCCGGGTTCTCTGGTGCCGACCTCGCCAATCTCGTCAACGAGGCAGCCCTTCTCGCCACGCGCTGCAAGGCCGATGCGGTGTCGATGGAGGATTTCAACAACGCGGTCGAACGCATCGTCGCCGGCCTCGAAAAGAAGAACCGCGTGCTTAACCCGCGCGAACGCGAGATCGTCGCCCATCACGAGATGGGACACGCGCTGGTAGCGATGGCCCTGCCCGGCAGCGATCCGGTGCACAAGGTCTCGATCATTCCACGCGGCATCGGCGCACTCGGTTATACGATCCAGCGCCCGACCGAGGACCGGTTCCTGATGACGCGGGAGGAACTGGAAAACAAGATCGCCGTCCTGCTGGGCGGCCGCGCGGCGGAGAAGATCGTCTATGGCCACCTCTCCACCGGAGCGGCGGACGATCTGGTCAAGGCGACCGATATCGCCCGCGCCATGGTGGCGCGCTACGGGATGGACGACGACCTGGGCCATGTAAGCTACGACACCGACAGACCCGGCTTCCTTGGCACCGGCGAGCAATCGTCATGGCTCAATCGACGCTATAGCGACGCCACGGCCGAGCGCATGGATGCCAAGGTGCGCGAGGTGATCGACGCAGTGTTCGATAGAACACTCACGCTTCTTGACGCGAACCGCGACCTGCTAAAGGAAACCTCCCGCGCGCTGCTCGAACGGGAGACGTTGGGCGACGCCGATCTTTCGAAAATCGCCGAACGGGTGGAACGACCGACCGATCTGGCGGGGTGACGCGGAGCGCCACGTGCATTGTCGCCGAGCGCCCGTCCCGGCATCGCGCGCGCGGCGTGTGCAACCCGCTAGGCCGCCAGATCGTCGCTGTCCATTGTGGTCGACAGGAGCTTGAGGAGGCTGTCTTCGTCCATGAGTTCGGTTTCGGACGGCGCGTCGATTTCGCCGGTGCTGCGTCGCGTCTCGATCAGGCGCCGCCATGCCTCTTGCCTCAAATCAGGATCGAGAGCGACGTCTCGAAGCGCTGCCGCGCAGCGCGCTCCGATCGGCGGGGCTTGCCGTTTGATCAGGCCATTTGCGACGTCCCGCGCGTGGTCGGCGGCGGCGAGGACCAAGCCGAAGCGGTCAGCATCTTGGGCGACCGCATCGGCGATGTCTTCTGGGCTGCCCATCTCGTGCCTCCTTCAGACGCGCCGGTCCGGCCGGAAATTGTCCGCATAGCTCTTGATCACCGGCGCGCGGCGATTTTCCGGCAGCACGATTGCGCGCCATCCCTGTCGCTCGGCGAAATCGAGCGCGGCCTCTTTCGTCGAAAACGTCAGAGCGACCTGCCGGGACGGGTCGTCGCCGGACGTCCAGCCCATCAGCGGCTCCAGCCATTGCGGCCGCGACGCCTGCAGATCGAGACGCCATGCCTTCGCGCGCGGGCCGGACGTCATTGCGGACCGCGCCGGACGGTGGATGAGCGCCAGCGGCGCGCTGTCCGACACCGGCGTCTTGACGGACCTTTCCTTTTCAACGCTCTGCTTTGGAAACGTGATGATCTCTGCCGAAACGGTTTCGGCTGTATTCTGCGGTGCCCGAACCTCACAGTCGGGACGCAGGTCGGCGGTCTGTGCCATCCAAGTCCTCCATCATGTGTTCAGTGCATAACGCCCGCGCCGCGTGCGTTGCGGTCCGGGCGGCGGTGATTTGGGAGCCATGTGACGCCGGTTCAATGGCTTGAACGCCGAATGGGCGTCGCCCATTTCCCGCCGGAAAACCTCACCATCCAAGTTCGCAACCGGTACGAATGAAGCGGAACGCGTTTTCGATCCCAGGCACACGCGCCATCTTGCCCGTCCTCGCGGCGGTCGCGCTGTTGACGCTGGGGCACGGCCTTCAAGGGACTCTTCTGGGATTGCGCGGCGGTCAGGAAGGGATGACGGCGAGCGAAATCGGTCTGGTGATGTCGGCGTATTTCGCGGGGTTCGCCGCCGGCTCGGTCTGGAGCCCGCGCGTGGTGATCGCCGTCGGCCACATCCGGGCCTTCGCCGCGTTCGCATCGCTGACCTCGGCGATCGCGCTTGCCTATGCCATGGCCGTCACCGTGCCGGCGTGGCTGATGCTGCGTTTCGTGAACGGCTATTTCTATGCCGCGATGATCGTGGTCGTCGAAAGCTGGCTCAACGCCGCCACGCCAAGCACCGCGCGTGGGCGTGTTCTGGCACTCTACGGCGCCCTGATGATGGGGGCGTGGGCCGCGAGCCAGCCCCTGATCGGCCTGGCCGACACCGGGGGATTCCTACTGTTCGCAGTGATATCGATCCTGGTGTCGCTCTCGCTCGTCCCATTGACGCTATCGCCTGGCGCAACGTCGCCCGATATCCGCGCTTCACGCAGTTCGCTTCCGCGTCTGTTCGCGATCTCGCCCGTCGCCCTGGTCGGGGGCGTCGTGATCGGAATATGGACAAGCGCGTTCTGGGGCCTCGGGCCCACCTTCGGGCAGGTCGCGGGGCTGACGGAGGGCCGGATCGCCACCTTCATGTCCGTGGTCATGATCGGCGCGCTGATCGCGCAATGGCCGGTCGGCTGGCTGTCCGACCTGATCGACCGTCGGATTGTGATCGGCCTCGTGAGCTGCCTCGCCGCCCTGTCGTCGCTCGCCCTGACGACCATCCCACACGAGAATTGGCACAAGTTCCTTCTGGTCTCGGCCCTCTATGGCGGCGCAAGCATCACGGTCTACTCGGTCTGCCTCGCCCATATCAACGACCGGATCGACGGCGACGAGGTCGTGGCGGCCGCCAGCGCCCTGCTCTTCTGCTATGCGATCGGCTCCGCGCTCGGGCCGGTCGCCATCGGCACCGTGATGGAGACCTATGGGCCCGAGGCGTTCTTCTGGTCCACCGCGGCGTTGCAGGGCGGGTTCGCGGCTTACGTGATCTGGCGATTGCTGACCGACCGGCAGAAGCGGAGCGATGAGAAGCCGTTGTTCGTCGCGATGCCCGCGAACGCGACAAGCCACATGGCCACGGAACTCCACAGACACGCCGACCAACGGCCGCGCGGCAAGACCGCATCGGGGTCTTGAAAGCCCGCCGCTGCCTCCCAATGTCATGCGCGTTTTCAGGGGGATGCGTGCTTGGCGCGCGTTGGCAACCGGACCGACCTGCGCTCGATCCGGGCCGGGTGCGCGGCGGCGCCCCTGAGACCGACCTGAACATCTCTGATGCACGAAAGGAGGACGCAAAAATGGCTATCGCTGAAAGACTGCCGAAACAGATCAACTGGAAGATCTGGGGCGGCGTTGCCCTTGCCGCTCTCGTCGTTCTTGGTGGCTTGGGGTACTATTTCGACTGGTTCGGCAACGGCGCGACCGAAGCGCTGGCCCCGGCCGCTGACGGCGCGGCCACGGCGACCGAATAATCGCCGTTT
>JBMYPI010000119.1:0-7311 GCA_049600155.1 Rubricella sp. | reverse complement strand
GTCCCTCCTGATCTATCACGATCCGCGCGCCCTGCGCCGGTGGCGGCGGTTCCACCGGACGATCCTCTCGCCCGGTGACCTCGTTTTCGACGTGGGCGCCCATGTCGGGACAAGGGCACGGGCAATGCGGGCCGCGGGCGCGCGCGTCGTCGCGATCGAGCCCCAGCAGCCCTTCGCCGCCTTCCTGCGCCGGACCCTGCCCCGCGATATCACCCTTCTGGAAACGGCCGTCGGCGCGGCCGAGGCGGATGCCGTCATGGCCGTCTCGACGCGCCATCCCACCGTCTCGAGCCTGAGCGCCGATTTCGTCGCGGGGGGCCGAACCGCCGCCGGGTTCGAGCATGTGCGCTGGGACCGGGTGCAGCCGGTCAGGGTCACCACGCTCGATGCGCTGATCGCCCGCTTCGGCCCGCCCGCCTACATCAAGATCGACGTCGAGGGGGCGGAACTGGCGGTTCTCGAGGGCCTGTCGCGAAGGGTTCCGCTGATCTCGGTCGAGTACCTGCCCGCGTTCCCGCATCTCGCCCACAGGCTGGTCGAGAGGTTGGCGGCCGCCGGGCTCGAGCGGTTCAACATCGTTGCGGGCGAAACGGGCGGCTTCCTGTGGGAGGACTGGCGCGACGCGGCCACGGTGAAGGCCTGGCTCGGGACGTTGCCGCTCGATGCCACATCGGGCGATCTCTTCGCACGGGCGGGGCGGCCCTGACCGGCGCGGAGATGCGGGCGGCGGCCGGTGACGGGGCATGGGGCCGCGCCCGGAGGGTCTGGCCCGGAGAGCCGTTTCATGGTCTATGGCGGCAAGGCCGCGCCCGCCTGCGGACCGGCATGAACCGCAATACGATCCAGGGGAGCACACCATGAAGTTGACGACGGGGTTGACGGCGCTTGCCACCGCATTGGCGATCGCCCTGCCCGCCACGGCGCAGGACTACCGCCTCACGCTGCACCACTTCCTCGGCGAGCGCGCGCCGGTCCACGGCCAGATGCTCGTGCCCTGGGCGGAGCGGGTGGAGGAACTGAGTGGCGGCGCCGTGGAGATCGAGATCTTCCCCTCCATGACGCTGGGCGGACGGCCGCCGGAACTGGTCTCCCAGGCGCGCGACGGTGTGGTCGACCTCATCTGGACGCTGAACGGCTATACCCCGGGCCTGTTCCCGCGGACCGAGGTCTTCGAACTGCCGACCGTCTTCGTCAACGACCCCGCCGCGACCAACCTCGCGATGCGCGCGATCTTCGACGATCATCTCGCTGCGGATTACGCCGGGCTCGAGGTCATGTTCCTCCATGTCCACGCGGGCAATGGGTTCCAGATGGTGGAGCGCGCCGTCCGCGCGCCCGCCGATCTGGAGGGGCTCAGCCTGCGCACGCCCTCCCGCAGCGGGGCCTGGGTGATCGAGGCGCTCGGCGCGAACCCCGTCGCCATGCCCGTGCCGGACCTGCCCCAGGCGCTGTCGCGCGGGACGGTGGATGGCGCGCTCGTGCCCTGGGAGATCATTCCCGCGCTGCGCCTGCAGGAGCAGACCGAATACCAGATCGAAGGGGCCGGGATGGCCCGCATGGGCACGTCCGTCTTCCAGGTGTCGATGAACGCGGCGCGGTGGAACAGTCTGCCGCCCGAGGTTCAGGCCGCCTTCCGCGCAGCGTCCGACGAAGCGTGGCTTTCGGAGGTCGGCGCGCTCTGGCGCGCCAATGACGACGCCGGGATCGCGATGGCGGTGGCGGCCGGCAACAGCCATATCGTGCTCTCGCCGGACGAGACCGATGCGATGTTCGCGCCGCTGGAAAGCGTCGTGGAGCGCTGGATCGGGGAGGTCTCCGCCAACGGTATAGATGGCGCGGCCCTCGTGGAGACGGCCCGGAACGCGATCGCAGCGGCCGGCGAGTGAACGATGGCCCTGCGCGAGACGGCCCTCTGGCGCGGGCTGCGCCGCGTGATCGACGTCTGGGCGCTCCTCGGGGGGGCGGTGCTCGTCCTGCTGGTGATCGTCAACCTCTGGTCGGTGCTGGCGGGCATGATCGGAACCGCCTTCGCCGGTGACGTGGAACTGACGGAAATGGGCGTCGCCGCCGCGGCCTTCGCCTTTCTGCCGTTCTGCCAGTTGCATCGCCAGAACGTGCGGGCGGAGGTCTTCACGCGGCGGCTCGGCCCCGGCACGCGCCGCGGGCTCGATGCCCTCGCCTCCGCGCTCGCGCTCGGCTTCGCGGCACTTCTGCTCTGGCGGATGTATTTCGGCCTGCTGGATCAGCGCAGCTTCGCCTATTCCAGCACGATCCTCCAGATCCCGACATGGTGGGTCTACATGCCCGTCCTCGTCTCGCTCGCGCTGCTCGTCGCCGCAGCGGCCATGACCCTCGCCGAGGATCTCGCCGGAGAGACCGGATGGACCCGATAGCAACCGGGCTTCTGGGCCTCTTCGCTCTCGTCATCCTGCTGGTTCTGCGGATCCCGATCGCCCATGCGATGATCGTGGTCGGCGCGGGCGGCACGACCCTGCTGATGGGGCCGGATATCCTGCTCGCGCAACTCAAGACGCTCGCCTACGGGCAATTCTCGATCTACGACCTTTCCGTCATTCCGATGTTCGTCCTGATGGGGGCGCTTGCGGTGAAGACGGGCCTCGGCCGGGATCTGTTTCGCGCCGCCGATGCCTGGCTCGGCTGGATGCGGGGCGGCACGGCGATGGCCTCGATCGCGGCCTGCGCGGGTTTCGGCGCGGTCTGCGGCTCGTCCCTCGCGACGGCCTCGACCATGGGCAAGGTCGCCCTGCCCGAGCTGCGCCGATACGACTACTCCCCCGCGCTGGCGACCGGATCGATCGCGGCGGGCGGGGTTCTCGGCATCCTCATCCCGCCCTCTGTCGTGCTGGTGATCTACGCGATCATCGTGGAGGCGAATGTCGTCACGATGTTCATGGCCGCGCTGATCCCGGGCCTTCTCGCGGTGATCCTGTTCCTGCTCACGATCGCGATCTATGTGCGGGTCGCTCCCGGGGCGGGCCGTGCCCGGGGCGCGCGGGACAGGGCGGATTTCCTCGCCGCGACGCGCGGCGCGATCCCGGTGCTCGTCGTGTTCGGGATCGTCATCGGCGGCATCTATGCGGGCCTCTACACCCCCACGCCCGCCGCGGCGATCGGCGTTTTCGCCGTGTTCGTCTTCGGGATCGTGAAGAAACGGCTCTCCTTTCGGGCGATCCTCGACTGTCTGCGGGAAACGGCGGGGACCACGGGGATGATCTTCCTTATCCTCCTCGGTGCGGAGCTGCTGAAGATCTTCATGTCGCGGGCGGGCGTGCCGCAATTCGCCGCCGACTGGGCGGTGAATTCGGGGCTGGAGCCGATGACGGTCCTGCTGATCCTGCTGCTTGCGTTGATCCTCCTCGGCTGCCTGATGGATTCGCTTTCCATGATCCTGCTCGTGCTGCCGTTCTTCTGGCCCGTGCTCGTGGCGATGAACGGGGGCGATTTCCAGGGGGCGGAGGGCTCGGGCTTCGGCATGTCGACCGAAGAGCTCAAGATCTGGTTCGGGATACTGGCGCTCGTCGTGGTGGAGCTGGGTCTGATCACGCCGCCCGTGGGGATGAACGTCTTCGTCATCTCCTCGCTGGCGCGGGACGTGCCCATGTCCACCACCTTCCGCGGTGTCGTGCCCTTCTTCGCCTCGGAGATCATCCGCGTCGGGATCCTGATCCTGTTCCCGTCCTTGACACTGGGCCTTCCGATGCTGCTGCAAGGGTGAGGCCGAAAGCAACGAGGACGAAGGGAGCGCCGCGTGACCAGCCCCGCAATCATCTGTGTCGCGATCACCGGGTCGGTGCCGACGCAGGCAGACAATCCCGCCGTTCCGATCACGGTGGAGGAGCAGATCGAATCCACCCAGGCCGCGTTCGAGGCCGGGGCGAGCATCGTCCATGCCCATGTGCGGGACGATGACGGCCGCCCCACATCCGACCCCGAACGCTTCGCGCGCCTGAAGGAAGGGGTCGAGAAGCATTGCCCCGGGATGATCATTCAGCTTTCGACCGGCGGTCGATCCGGCGCGGGGCGGGAACGCGGCGGAATGCTGCCTCTGAAGCCCGACATGGCCTCGCTGTCGGTGGGGTCCAACAACTTCCCCACCCGCGTCTACGAGAACCCGCCCGACCTGGTGGACTGGCTTGCGTCCGAGATGCGCAGTTACGGCATCAAGCCCGAGATCGAGGCGTTCGACCTCGGCCACATCTTCCAGGCCAAGACGATGCAGGATGACGGGCGGCTCGACGGCACGCCCTATGTCCAGTTCGTCATGGGGGTGAAGAACGCGATGCCCGCCGATCGCGAGGTGTTCGATTTCTACGTCCACACCGTTCATCGCCTGTTCGGCGCGGATGCACCCTGGTGCGCGGCGGGGATCGGGTCGAACCAGATCGTCCTCAACCGCTGGGCGGCGGCGGCGGGCGGGCACCTGCGCACCGGGCTGGAAGACAATATCCGGCTCGACAGACACACGCTCGCCCCATCCAACGCCGCGCTGGTGGCGCGCGCCGTGGGGATCGTCGAGGAGGCCGGCCGCCGCCCCGCCACCGTTGCCGAGGCCCGCGCCATCCTCGGCCTGCGGGCGGCCTGAACGCGAAACGGGCCGGATGATCCGGCCCGTCCCCTGCCCTTGCGACCCTTGCGGCGCTCAGTCCGCCCCGCGCACCGGGATCTGCGCGTCGGGTTTGGGCTTGAGAAGCTTCTGCACGAAGAAGATGCCGACGGCGAGGCCGACACCCAGAAGATCCGTCACGCCGCCGCCCTCGATCATGAAGAGCGCGGCGACGACGAGACCGACACGGATGAACCATGCCGTCCGGTCCCCCCAGAAATAGCCCTGCACTCCGGCACTGAGAAGGAAGACGCCGATCACCGCGGTCACGAGCGCACGGGCGATCTCGATCGTGGTGCCGTCCATCAGAAGGGCGGAGTTGTAGAAGAACATGAAGGGCACGATGAAGGCCGCGATTCCGATCTTGAAGGAGGCGACCGACGTCTCCATCGGGTTCGCCCCCGAAATCCCCGCCGCCGCGTAACTCGCCAGCGCCACCGGGGGCGTGATGGCGGAGACGACGGCGAAGTAGAAGACGAAGAAATGCGCCGTCAGCATCGGGATGCCGAGCTCCACGAGGCCCGGCGCCACGACAGAGGCCGCCACCGCATAGGCCGCCGTCGTCGGCATCCCCATGCCCAGAAGGATCGCGATGCACATCGCGAAGACGAGCGCCAGAAGCTGGCTCGCTTCCGCAAGACCGAGCAGGAGGTTGGAGAACCGCGCGCCGACACCCGTGAGCGAGATCACGCCGACGATGATGCCCGCACAGGCACACACGGCGATGATCTGGATCGACATCACGCCGGCAAGCTCGAAGGCCTTGAAGAAGCCCTTCAGACCGAGCCCGTCGGCATCGCCATGGCCGAGCAGTCCCCGCAGCGAGACATATCCGAAGGTCACCACGATCAGCACCGTCACGATCATCGTCAGCGTCTGGACGAGCGTGCTCGGCGGCTCGCCGGGCGCGGCCGCGGGGGAGGTGAAGTAGATCGCCACAAGCACGACCGACAGCACCGTGATCGCGAGGATCAGGAGGCGCTGAACACCCCATCCCGCCGCCTTCAGCGAGAAATGCTCGGGCATGGCCCAGCTCACCACCACCGCCGAGATCGTCGCGAGCGTGCCCGCCCGGATCACCGAGTAGCCCTGGAACAGCGCGAAGATCAGGATGATGATCGGCAGGAACAGGAAGACGCGCCGCGCCATCTCCCTGAACTTGGGCAACTCGTCCTCGCGCATCCCGCGCATGCCCATCTTGGCCGCCTCGAAATCGACCATGAAGTAGATCGAGGCGAAATAGAGGATCGCGGGGATGATCGCGGCGATGGCGATGTCGGTATAGGGAATGCCCGTGATCTCGGCCATGATGAAGGCGCCCGCGCCCATGATCGGCGGCATGATCTGCCCGCCGGTGGAGGCGCCTGCCTCCACCGCGCCGGCGACGCGCTTGTCATAGCCGACCTTCTTCATCAGCGGGATGGTGAGCGAGCCCGTCGCCACCACGTTGCCCGCCGAGGTGCCGTTGATCATGCCCATCAGGCCGGAGGCGAAGATCGCGACCTTCGCGGGGCCGCCGCGTGCGCGCCCGGCGGCGGCGAAGGCGAAGTTGACGAAATAGTCACCGACCTTGGAGGCCTGCAGGAAGGCCGCGAAGATGATGAACAGGATGATGTAGGTGGAGGACACCGCCGTCGTCGGGCCGAGGATGCCCGCATCGGTGTAGACCTGGCTGAAGAAGCGCTGCCAGCCGATCTCCGGCGTCTGGAGGAAGCCCGGAAGCGACGGCCCCGCGAAGACATAGGCGAGGAAGATCCCCGCGATGACGACGAGCGCCATGCCCGCCACCCGGCGGGTCAGCTCCATGATGAGCGCGGTGCCCGCGACGGCGGCGATGGAAATGCCGATGGGCGCGAAGGGTGTGCCCGTCGCGTTGCGCGCGAAGGTCGAATAGATCGGGATGAAATAGGCGGCGACCGCGATCGAACAGATCACCAGCGTGATATCGGCGAGCGCCAACCCCTCCCGCCGGCGCGGATCGAACCAGGATACCGCGATCGCCCCGAAGGTCGCGGCGAGGAGCGGATAGCCGTAGAGATAGATCTCGTTGAAGCGGATCGTTTCGTCGAGCCCGTTCCACTGCACGGCGCCCGTGGTGATCTGCCAGTTGAAATAGAGCGCCACGCCAAGCGCGAAGAGCGCGGGCGCGGCAAGAAGGATCCCGGCTATCCCCTGCCATCCGAGGCCCCGGCGCGTGTCGGAAAAACCGCCCGCCGTGAACAGGAGGAAACCCAGCGCAAGCGCACCGGCGACGTGCACGATGCGGAAATTCCACGTCTCCATCGGGAAAGAGGGAAGGAACGGCAGTTCGATGCCGGTGTAGTCGGCGATGGAAAGCCCGTTCAGCGCGGCCATGTGGAACGCGGCATAGAGGGTCGAGATCGCGGCGATCAGCAGGAACGCCTTGCCTTGATAGAGCCGGCGGTTGCTTTCCACCGGTTCTTCGTCGACGCCCTCGGCGATCACGCGGCCTTCGGTCTGGTCGGTCATGGGTCGTTCCTCGCCTGGTCCCCGGCCGCGTTTTCCCGCGGCATTCGATAGGTCTTTTTTAAGGAGTATGTGGCGGTTTGCCTAGAAGAAGCCGCCCCGCCGCTTGGGTCGCGCGCGGCACGGTCAGGGTCTGCCGTGGTTCCCCCGGGCGGGGGATGGGTTTCCGCCCGGGGGGTTTGGTCGTGGTGTGGCTTACA
>JBMYPI010000118.1:0-7318 GCA_049600155.1 Rubricella sp. | reverse complement strand
GCTAAGATGCGATCGCGCGGCTCGGCCCCGACGTCGCCCGGATCGCGCCGCTCTTCGAGCCCGAGCGCGTGCAGGCGATCCTGCCCGCGCTTGCCGCGCTGCGCGAGGTTCTCGATCGCGACAGGTCCTGATCGCCGAAGTTTTCGCACGCGACTGGTCGCGGAGCCGAACCGTCGCTATATTCAGACCATGCGTCTAGTTTGGTTGACACATTCTGACTGTCTCGCCCACGAGACACCTGCCGGCCACCCGGAACAGGTGGCACGCCTGGCCGCCGTGCACGATGCGCTTTCGGGGGAAGCCTTCGAGGCGGTCGAGCGTGTGGAAGCGCTCGAGGCGAGCGATGCCCATATCCTGCGCGCCCATCCCCGTGCGCATCTGGACGCGGTTTCGCACGCAGCCCCGCGGGATGGCATCGTCCAGCTCGATCCCGATACATGGATGTCGCCGGGCTCGCTCCGGGCCGCACGGCTTTCGGCCGGCGCGGGTGTGCAGGCCGTGGACATGGTGCTTGGCGGGGCGGCGGATCGGGCCTTCGTGGCGACACGCCCGCCGGGCCATCACGCGGAACGGCAGACGCCGATGGGCTTCTGCCTGTTCGGCAACATCGCCATCGCCGCGAAACACGCACTGGACGCGCACGGGCTGGAACGCGTGGCGATCGTCGATTTCGATGTCCACCACGGCAACGGGACGCAGGATCTTTTGTGGGATGACGAACGGGTGCTCTTCATCTCGACCCACCAGGTGCCGCTCTATCCCGGCACGGGTGCGGCGGAGGAGAGGGGCGCGCATGGCAATGTCCTGAACATCCCGCTGCCCCCTGAAAGCGACGGTGCCTTCGCCCGCGATCTCTATTCGAGGCGGGTCATTCCGGCGCTCGACGCCTTCGCCCCCCAACTCGTGCTGATCTCGGCGGGGTTCGATGCCCATGCCCGCGACCCTCTGGCGCAACTCTATTGGGAGGAGGAGGATTATGTGTGGCTCACGCGCGAAATCTGCGCCGTCGCAACGCGGCACGCGGGCGGGAGGGTCGTTTCCATGCTGGAAGGCGGCTATGACTTGCCCGCGCTCGCGGCTTCGGTCGCGGCGCATGTCGGTGCGATGAAGGGAGACGCGGGATGAGCGGCACGAACGACGACATCAAGGGCATGAGCTTCGAGGCGGCGATGGCGGAACTTGAGCGTGTCGTCGACACGCTCGACCGCGGCGAGGTCGCGCTCGACGAATCGATCACGCTCTACGAGCGCGGCGAGGCGCTGAAGAAGCACTGCGAGGCGAAGTTGCGGGATGCCGAGGAACGCGTCGCGAAGATCACCACGGGCGCGGGCGGCACGGCCACCGGCACAGCGCCGCTGGACGAGGTGTGAGTGCGATGCTGGACCGCGCGGACATGCCCTTCGAGACGGCGCTGAAGGATGCGCAGGATCGGGTGGAACGCGCGCTGGACACCCTCTTGCCGAAACCCGCAGCTGCTGAGGCGCCCGTGGCCGAGGCGATGCGGTATGCAACGCTTGGCGGGGGCAAGCGGCTCAGGGCCTTTCTCGTGATCGAGAGTGCGGCGCTCTTCGGGGTCGATGCACAAGGCGCCGATCGCGCCGCTGCGGCGATCGAATGCGTCCATGCCTATTCGCTGGTGCATGACGATCTGCCCTGCATGGATGACGATGACCTGCGCCGCGGCAAGCCGACCGTCCACAAGGCCTGGGACGAGGCAACGGCAGTGCTCGCGGGCGACGCGCTGCAGACCTGCGCGTTCGAGATCCTGGCAGGGCCGCAGACCCATCCCGACGGCGCGGTGCGCGCGGAGCTTTGCCTCACGCTCGCCCGTGCGGCGGGCCAGATGGGAATGGTCGGCGGGCAGGCCGCCGATATCGCGGCCGAAAGCGCCGCCGCCCCCCTGCCCCTTGGCGAGATCGAGCGGCTGCAATCGCTCAAGACCGGCGCGTTGATCGAATGGTCCTGCGCGGCGGGCGCGATCCTCGGGCAGGCGGATACGGGGGAGCGCGCGGCGCTCGCACGCTACGCCGCCGCGCTGGGGCGCGCCTTCCAGATCCGCGACGACATCCTCGATGTCGAGGGGGATGCCGATGCCGCGGGCAAGCGCCTGCGCAAGGATGCCGACGCGGGCAAGGCGACTTTCGTTTCGCATCTGGGGCTGGCGGGCGCGAAGGAACGTGCCGCTGCCCTCGTGGAGGAGGCGCGCGCGGCGCTCGCGCCTTTCGGCGGCAAGGCCGCCAACCTGATCCGCGCCGCGGAATTCACCGTGACCCGGGCCACGTGAAAAGACCCCGGACCCAAGGAGGAGAAGACCCATGAGCCAGGCACCGAACACCCCGCTCCTCGACCGCGTGAACCACCCGGCCGACCTCAAGGCGCTTTCGGACCGGGAGCTGAAGCAACTTGCCGACGAATTGCGGCTGGAAACGATCTCGGCCGTGAGCCAGACGGGCGGGCACCTCGGCGCCGGGCTCGGCGTGGTGGAGATGACCGTCGCGATCCATGCCGTGTTCGACACCCCGCGCGACAAGCTGATCTGGGATGTGGGGCACCAGTGCTATCCCCACAAGATCCTGACCGGCCGGCGCGACCGCATCCGCACCCTGCGCCAGGGCGGGGGGCTTTCGGGCTTCACCAAGCGCAAGGAAAGCCCCTATGACCCGTTCGGCGCGGCCCATTCCTCGACCTCGATTTCGGCGGCGACGGGCTTCACGATGGCGCGGGAGCTTGGCGGCGCCTGCCCCGAGGGTCTCGGCGACGCGATCGCCGTGATCGGGGACGGTTCGATGACGGCGGGGATGGCCTACGAGGCGATGAACCACGCCGGCCACCTGAAGAAGCGGATGATCGTCATCCTCAACGACAACAAGATGTCCATCGCCCCGCCCGTGGGCGCGCTGAGCGAATACCTCACGCGGCTCTATACCGGCTCGCCCTATCATGACCTCAAGAGTGCGCTGAACCTGCTGCCCCCGCCGCTGCGCGAGGGTGCGAAGCGCGCCAAGGACATGGTCAAGAACATGGCCATGGGAGGCACGATGTTCGAGGAACTGGGCTTCTCCTATCTCGGCCCGATCGACGGGCATGACATGGACCAGCTTCTCGCCGTGCTGCGCACCGTGAAGGCGCGGGCGGACGGGCCCGTGCTGATCCACGCGATCACCAAGAAGGGCAAGGGCTACGCGCCTGCCGAGCAGGCCCCCGATCGCGGCCATGCCCGCGCGAAATTCGACATGGTCACGGGGGAGCAGAAGAAGGCGCCCTCCAACGCGCCCTCCTACACCAAGGTCTTCGCCAACGCGCTCGTGCGGGAGGCCGAGGACGACCCCACGATCTGCGCGATCACTGCCGCGATGCCGGACGGGACGGGCCTCGACATCTTCGGCAAGCGCTTCCCCAACCGCACCTTCGATGTCGGCATCGCCGAGCAGCACGGGGTGACCTTCGCGGCGGGCCTCGCGGCGGGAGGGATGAAACCCTTCGCGGCGATCTACTCCACCTTCCTGCAGCGGGGCTACGACCAGGTCGTCCACGACGTGGCGATCCAGCGCCTGCCGGTGCGCTTCGCGATCGACAGGGCGGGACTTGTCGGCGCCGATGGCGCGACCCACGCGGGCAGTTTCGACGTGGCCTATCTCGGCAACCTGCCCGGTTTCGTGCTGATGGCGGCCTCGGACGAAGCGGAGCTCGTCCATATGGTCGCGACGGCCCGCGCCATCGACGATGGCCCCTCGGCCTTCCGCTATCCCCGTGGCGAGGGTGTCGGCGTGGAAATGCCCGAGAAGGGCACGCCGCTGGAGATCGGCAGGGGCCGGGTCGTGAAGGAGGGCACCAAGCTCGCCATCCTCAGCTATGGCGCGCGCCTGCAGGAAGCGCTGCGCGCGGCGGAGGAGCTGGAGGCCCGGGGCATCTCGACCACGGTCGCGGATGCGCGCTTCGCCAAGCCGCTCGATCAGGATCTCGTCCTGCGCCTGGCGCGCGAGCACGAGGCGCTGGTGACGGTCGAGGAAGGCGCGACGGGCGGGTTCGCCACGCAGGTTTTCCACTGCCTCGCCGACCACGGCGCGCTGGATCACGGCGTGAAGATCCGCCCGATGGTCTTCCCCGACATCTTCATCGATCAGGACAGCCCGGCGAGGATGTACGAGGTCGCCGGGATGAACGCGGACCAGATCGCGGCGAAGGGGCTGGAGGCGCTCGGCATCACCGATCTCGCCGCGAAGCGGGCCTGACGCAGGCGGGGGCGCTTGCCCCCGTGCTTCAGATATCGTTGAGCGCCCAGTCGTAATCATGCCGCGCGATGCGGCTCGCGCCCGAGAGATCCGTGGCGAGCGCGGGCGCGGCGTAGCGGGAGAGATGGGCGATCACGCCTGCGTCGTTCCCGCCGAAATCCTCCACGAACCAGTCGTAGATCGAGGACACCGTGAGGTCTCCGCCCTCGATCCGCGCGCCGCGGGGATGATTGACGTAGGCGCGGGCGGCGGCGTCGAGATCGGTTTCCAGCGTTGAGGCGTCCCACGCGCTCGCCTTGAGGTTCGGGCAACCGATGGAGGCGCAATTCACCGCGTAGTGGATCCGGGCATCGCCCCAGACCGGGCGCAGGATGCCGTGCTCCACCTCGTCGAGGCTGAGCGTGCGGCCGAGAACCGTGAAGACCGGCTCCCGCCACGGGCCCGGCGAGAAGAGCCCGCCTCCGATGTCGCGGATGGATCGGATCGGATAGGCCTCGGCCACCACGGCGATCGTGACAGCGTTATAGACGTTGACCCAGTAGGCGAAGGCGGCATCCCTGCCCATCGCGGTCGGATCCGCGGCCTCCAGCATGGCGACATAGGCGGCCAGCCGCCCGCGATCGAGCGCGGCGTAGTCGAACCGGGCGACACCATCGGCACCCGTCACGAGGTGATCGGCGAGGATCGCGCTCCACGCCGCGTGGGAAGGGCCCACGCCCGAGCCGAACCGCTGCCACGGTCCGTCGATGAGCCGCGCGGCCGGCCCGGCGACGCCGATACCGGGAGAAAGCGCCGCAGCAGCGGCGAGTGCGAGAGTTCGGCGGCGTGTGAGCATCCGTTCCGTCCGTTGCCTGTCACGATACGGAAAGTCGCCGTTGCGGGCCGGCGAGGCAAGCCACGGCACGGCCCCGTGATGCGCCGTGAGCATCACCCCGCATAAACCACATCCATGCTGCGGAATTTCCCCGCCATGGGGACAGCAGGTCGCATGGGCTGACCGGTCATCGGTGATAAATACGCTCTCACAATTGCCGGGACAGGTGCGCTCTGGATTCGCCTATCTGTCCCGTGTAGGTGACGCAGGTTCCTGCCCGCTTCGCGGGATGGTCCCGACGAAACGCCACGGCTTCGGTGGCATGGACGCAAGAGGAGATGCTCGTGTCCCACGTTGAAGAGAACGAACCCACCCGCCGCGACTTCCTCTATGTCGCGACAGCCGGCGCCGGCGCGGTGGCGGTGGGCGCGGCCGTATGGCCGCTGATCAATTACATGAACCCGTCCGCGGACGTGATCGCCATGTCGACCCAGCGGGTCGATGTGAGTGCGCTGCAGGTCGGCTCCCAGATGACGGTGCTGTTCCTCGGCAAGCCGGTGTTCATCCGCCGTCGCACGCAGGAAGAGATCGAGGCGGCCCGCGCCGTCGAGCTGTCCGCCCTGCCCGATCCGCTGGCGCAGAACGAGAACCTCGATGGCGCTCCGGCGACCGACGAGAACCGTTCGCTCGCGGACTTCTCGGGCGAGAACACGGGCGAATGGCTCGTGATGCAGGGTGTCTGCACGCATCTCGGCTGCGTTCCGCTCGGCGATGGTGCGGGCGATTACGGCGGGTGGTTCTGCCCCTGCCACGGTTCGCACTACGACACCGCCGGCCGCATCCGCCGCGGCCCCGCTCCGACGAACCTGCCGGTCCCGGTGGCGTCCTTCGTCGAAGAAACCGTCATTCAGCTCGGATAAGGGAGAGACACGATGGGTGGTATCCCGCACGACCATTACGAGCCGAACTCGAAAGCCGAGAACTGGCTTTACAAGCGGCTCCCGATCGCAGGGCTGATCTACGACACCCTGATGATCCCGACCCCCAAGAACCTCAACTGGATGTGGATCTGGGGCATCGTCCTGACCTTCTGCCTCGTCCTGCAGATCGTCACGGGCATCTTCCTGGTGATGCATTACACGCCGCATGTCGACATGGCCTTCGCCTCCGTCGAGCATATCATGCGCAACGTGAACGGCGGCCACATGGTCCGCTATTTCCACCAGAACGGCGCATCGCTGTTCTTCATCGCGGTGTATTTCCACATCTTCCGGGGCCTCTACTACGGCTCCTACAAGGCGCCGCGGGAAATCACCTGGATCATCGGCATCGTGATTTTCGTGCTGATGATGGGCACGGCCTTCATGGGCTACGTCCTGCCGTGGGGCCAGATGTCCTTCTGGGGCGCGACGGTGATCACCGGCCTCTTCGCGACGATCCCCGTGGTGGGTGAATCGCTCCAGACCTGGCTTCTCGGCGGGCCGTTCGTCGGAAACGCCACGCTCCAGCGCTTCTTCTCGCTGCATTACCTGATGCCGTTCCTGATCCTCGGCCTCGTGATCGTCCACATCTGGGCCTTCCACACGACGGGCAACAACAACCCGACGGGGGTCGAGGTGCGTCGCGGCTCGAAGGAAGAAGCGGCGAAGGACACCGTTCCCTTCTGGCCCTACTACGTCATCAAGGATCTGTTCGCGCTGGCGCTGATCTTCGCCATCTTCATGGCGGTCGTCGGCTTCATGCCGAACTACCTCGGCCATCCGGACAACTACATCGAAGCCAACCCGCTGGCGACGCCCGCGCATATCGTGCCCGAATGGTACTTCCTGCCGTTCTACGCGATGCTGCGCGCGATCACCTTCGACGTGCTGTTCATCGATGCCGCCTTCCTCGGCGTGCTGGTGATGTTCGGCTCCATCGTGGTGATGGCGCTCGCACCCTGGACGGATACGAGCCGCGTGCGCTCGGGCCGCTACCGCCCGCAGCTCAAGTGGTGGTTCTGGGTGCTCGTCGTCGACTTCTTCGTCCTGATGTGGGCGGGGGCGATGCCCGCGGAGGGCATCGTTCCGACGATCTCGCTGATCGGCACGATCTACTGGTTCGCCTACTTCCTGGTGATCCTGCCCGTGCTCGGCATCGTCGAGAAGCCCGATCAGGAACCGGCGACGATCGAGGAGGCCTTCGCGGCCGAGCACCCCGACGTCGCCACCGACGGCGCAGCCGCCCAACCGGCCGAATGACGCGCCCCGGAAAGGAGAAAGAGAAGATGACC
>JBMYPI010000117.1:0-7411 GCA_049600155.1 Rubricella sp. | reverse complement strand
GGCGGCGCAGGAAGACGAAAACGCCCGCGGCACCCGCGCTCGCCCCCAGAAGGGTCGCGCCGATCGCGACCAGGGCGGTGTTGTATCCCCCCTGCAGAAGGAGTGCGTCCAGAAACCGGGCGATCGTCTCGCCGGTCATCCCCGGATCCCGGTCAATCGCCCGCCATAGGCGAGAGTGAGAGTGTCTTCTCCGAACGCTTCGGCGACCGGCCCCTCGGCGATCTTGCGTCGGTTCAGCACAAGCACGCGGTCGAACATCGCGGTGACCGACGAAAGATCATGGTGAACGACGACGAGCGTCCGCCCCTCGTCCCGAAGCCGCTTCAGAAGCGCGAAAATGGCGGCTTCGGTCGCGGCGTCGACGCCGGCCATCGGTTCGTCGAGAAGATAGAGATCGGCGTCCTCGGCGAGGCTGCGGGCGATGAAGACCCTCTGTTGCTGACCGCCCGACAGCTGTCCGATCTGGCGATCGGCGAAATCCTGCATACCCACCATCGCGAGGCATTCGCGGGCCCTCGCGGTATCGGACGCCCCGAACGGCCGGAAGAGGCCCTTGCGGGCATAAAGGCCCATCCTGACGACGTCGATCACGCGCGCCGGAAAATCCCAGTCGACGCTCGCACGCTGCGGCACATAAGCGACCCGTCGCCGCGCATCCGAAAGGCTTTGACCGAAGAAGCGGACTTCACCCGCGACGGGCTTCTCGATCCCCAGAACGCCCTTGAGAAAGGTCGACTTGCCCGCGCCGTTCGGCCCGACGATGGCCGTCATAGTTCCACGCGGGAACACCGCGTCGACCGAGAAGACGGCCGCCCGCGCACCATAGGAAACGGTCAACCCCCGAACCGTGAGCGGATCGGGGGGAGTGGAAGGGTGTTGCCGGACGACGCTGAGGGGGCCGGCCATCACATCCCTGCCGAGAGCGTTCCGAGCCGCCCGCGTTCAGGAGCCTCACCCCCGAGCGCGCGTGCGATGACGGTGGCGTTGTGGTCGATCATGCCGAGCCATGTGCCCTCGTAGGTGCCAGGCTCGCCCATCGCGTCGGAAAAGAGCTCTCCGCCGACGGAGACGGTGTGGCCCTGCGCCGCCGCACCCTCGATCAATGCCCTGATGTTGCGATCGGATACCGAGCTTTCGACGAAGACGGCACGGATATCGCGCTCGACGAGCATGGAGACGAGTTCCTCGATCCGCGCCAGCCCGGCCTCCGACTCCGTCGAAATGCCCTGGATACCGACGACCTCGAACCCGTAGGCCGCCCCGAAATAGTTGAACGCGTCATGGGCGGAGATGAGCACGCGGCTTTCCTCCGGCACGCTTTCAAGCACAGTCCGGGCATAGTCCGCCAGCGCGGCAACCTCTTCGAGATAGGCGGCCGCATTGGCCGCGTAGGCCTCCGCGCCTTCGGGATCGACCGCGATCATCGCATCGCGCACGGATGCGACGACGCCGGACCAGAGATCGGGGTCCATCCACACATGCGGATCGAACCGGCCCTCGTAATCGTCATGTCCGATCCGGGCCTCCACGGGAACGCCTTCCTCCGCAACGGCGACAACGGGCACGCTGCCTTCGAGATCGAGGAGAAACTCCTCAAGCTGCGCTTCGAGATAGAGACCGTTCCACAGGACGAGATCCGCGCGTGTCATCGCGGCGATATCCGACCGGGTCTGGCGATAGGCGTGCGGGTCGATCCCCGGCCCCATCAGCGCGGTGACATCGGCGCGGTCACCCCCGATTTCCCGCGCGGCATCCGCGATCATGCCGGTCGTGGCGACAATCGTTACCTGGCCATCCTGCGCCGTCGCCGCCAGTGGCGAAAGCGCGGCCACAGTGGCGATCGACGCCGCGGCGAGAACCTTTCCGAAACCATGACTTCGTCCCGACATCCCTGTCTCCTGTCCTTGTGGGGCGAAAAACATGTGCTGGGATATTGTCAGGCTCCCATTTTAAGTCAAGGCTAAATTTGCAAGCCGGCGCTTCGCTTGCTATCACCGCGTGGAAGAAGCGCAGGACGAACCGCGATGACGGAACCCGAAACCCTTCCTACCCCGCAGAGCCAGGCGGAAACCTTCTCCCGTCTCAGGGAGGCCCATGCCCGCGAGGTCGCCGAGGATTATGTGGAGATGATCGCCGATCTCATCGACGCGGAGGGCGAGGCCCGGGCCGTCTCCCTGGCGGAGCGGTTCGGCGTGACGGCCGCGACGGTCAACAACACGATCAAGCGGCTGGAGCGGGACGGCTACGTCACCTCCCGCCCCTATCGCGCGATCTTCCTCACCGATGATGGTCGGGCGCTGGCCGAAGCCTGCCGGGAACGCCACCGCATCGTGACGCGCTTTCTGATCGCGCTCGGTGTCTCGCCCGATACGGCGGAAGTGGATGCCGAGGGCATGGAGCACCACGTCAGCGAGGAGACGCTGACAGTCTTTCGCGACTTCACCGAACGAAACGGCGACTAGCCCGCCCCGCCTGCCTGCATCGCATGGAAATCGGCATAAAGGCCGCCTTCCTTCAGAAGATCGGCGTGGGAGCCGATCTGCACGACGCGTCCCTGCTGCATGACGGCGATGCGATCGGCATTCATGATCGTGGATAGCCTGTGTGCGATCACCAGCGTTGTCCGGCCATCGGAAAGCGCATCGAGCGATTGCTTGACCGCATGTTCGCTGGCCGCATCGAGCGCGGATGTCGGCTCGTCGAGCATCAGGATCGGCGCGTCGCGCAGGATCGCCCGGGCGATGGACAGGCGCTGGCGCTGACCGCCGGAGAATCCACCGCCATCGGGTGTGAGCCGGGTCGCATAGCCTTCAGGCAGCGCTTCGATGAACTCATGGGCATTGGCCGCGCGGGCCGCGGCGATGACCTCGTCGTCGGTCGCGTCCTGGCGGCCCATGCGAATATTGTCCATGACCGTGCCGGAGAGCATCACCGTGTCCTGGCTCACCAGGGCGAGCGACCCGCGCAGGCTCTCCAGGGTCACGCCCCTGATGTCCTGCCCGTCAATCGCGATCCTCCCTTCGGTCGGATCGTAGAGCCGGGCGAGAAGACTGAAGATCGTCGATTTCCCGGCACCCGACGGGCCCACGAGCGCGACGGTCTCCCCCGGGGCGATCGAGAGTTCGAAATCGTCTATCGCGCGGGTGCCATCGGGATAGACGAACCCGACACCGGAGAACGTCACCGCGCCATCGCGGACCGCGAGCGCTTCGGCATCGGGCGCATCGACCACGAGCGTCTCCCGATCGAGCACGCCGTAGAGCCGTTCCAGCGCAGCCGCGCCCTGCTGGATCCCGGCATAGACCTTGCCGAGCCGTTGCGCCTGGGGCGTTATCACGCCCATTCCCGTCAGAAGGCCCACGAAATCGGCGACGAGCGTGTCGCTGCCCCGGAAGAGGGTCAGCAACATGACCAGCAGCACGGCGATCGCGAGCCCGCCGAGGATCTCCATCATCGGTTCGATCCGGGCGGCCGCGTCGACCTGCTTCATCCGCAGTTTGCGCAGGGACTCGAACAGTTCCTGCCCCGTCTCCATCATCCGGTCTTCGAGCCGGTAGGTCCGAACGAGGCGGATCCCCCCGAGGGATTCCACGATCGCCGCCATCATCCGGCCGATCTCGCGCTGCGTCCGGGCGGAAAGCTGCCTGAGCTTCGCGCCGATCAGCATCACCGGAACGACGGCGAGGCCGAGGACCCCGAGGAAGGACAGGGTCATCTGCCAGTTGATCGAGAGCATGAAGCCGAGCGTCGAAACGATGATGAGGATCATCGCCAGGGCATTGAACGCCGTCTGCACGGCCCCCTGGATCACACCGAGATCGGCCGAGAAGCGCGTGGCGAAACTCGCCGCCGCCTCGCCTTCGAGCTGGACGAGATCGGCATGGAGCAGCCTGCGGAGGAGATCGCCGCGCAGGTCGACCTCCATCGCGGCGGTCGCTCCGTTCACGACGATCTGTCGCAGATACGAGGAGACGCCGCGAACGATCGTCAGACCCACGAGGATGAACGGCGCCCAGAACAGGAACCCCGATCCGTCTTCGCCCGTGAGCGCGGCAACCAGTTCCTGCGTGAACCGCGCATAGGCGCCGGCCGCCAGCGACATCAGGATCATGAACCCGACGGCCAGCAGCACCGAGCGGAGGTGCCTGCGGCCCCAGCCGCGCCAGAGTCGAAGGTAAAGACCGCGAACGGTCGTCGTATCGCGGGGTTCAGACATCTTGGACCCGCGTCACGACCTCTCGATGCAGGTGTTTGGTGGAGCCAAGGGGAGTCGAACCCCTGACCTCTTGCATGCCATGCAAGCGCTCTCCCAACTGAGCTATGGCCCCGTGCGCACTCTCGCGCGGTATGGGCGGCGGTTTAAGCCGCCCGTCGCCGGCGTTCAAGAGGCTTTTTCAATCGTCGTCGTCATCGGCGGACACGTCGGCGATGTCGTCGAGGCTGACCGATTCATCGTCATCGTCGTCGTCGAGCACATCGGAGTCGTCATCGCCCAGATCGACGTCGTCATCATCGAGCAGATCGTCCTCATCATCGTCGTCGGCGGCTTCTTTGGCGGCCTTCTTCGGCTTGGCCGCGGGCGCTTCCGCCACCGCCTTCTTGGAGCCGGCGCTCTCGATCGGGACGACCTCGCCCGTGTAGGGGCTCACAACCGGGTTCCGGTTGAGGTCGTAGAAGCGTTTGCCCGTCGTGGGGCAAACACGTTTGGTGCCGAGTTCCTCGTCGGACATTTCCACCTCTGGATCAGCGTGTTCCGGATAGTCGGGGGCCGATGCCACACGGCGCACCCTTTGTCAAAGGCTCAGTCGTGGCGATATAGAGCGCAGGGCAGGCCGGGCCAGATGTGGCCGGGGTGTGTTGCCGCACGAAACGGAAATTATGTTGCGCATGCACATGAGAAACCCGTAATTTCGCACCTGCACAGTTTTGTCGGAGAACTCTTCCATGCTCTATCACGCTTACGAAGCGACCCATGCGGCCATCACGCCGATGCGCAAGGCCGCGCTCATGGGCCAGGAGCTGATGACGAGTCCGCTCAATCCCTTCGCCCAGTTCTATCCGGTAAAGGCGACGGCCGCGGCGATGGAGATGTTCATCAATGCGACCCGCCGCTACGGCAAGCCGGAGTTCGGCATCGAGGAAACCGAGGTCGCCGGCGAAACCGTCGCCGTTTCCGAGGAGCGTGTCCTCGCGCTTCCGTTCTGCGAACTGATCCACTTCCGCCGCGAAGGCGCGCTGGCGGAGGCGCGAAACGATCCCAAGGTGCTGATCGTCGCGCCGATGTCGGGTCACTACGCGACGCTTCTGCGCGGCACGGTCGAGAAGATGCTCCCCGAGCACGATGTCTACATCACCGACTGGATCGACGCGCGCGACGTTCCCCTTTCTCTGGGGCGTTTCGATCTCGACGATTACGTCGATTACATACGCGAATTCTGCCGCTTCCTCGCGCAGGAAGGCGAACGCCCCTCCGTCATGGCGGTGTGCCAGCCGGGAGTGCCCGTCATGGTCGCCGCATCGCTGATGGCGGAGGAGAAGGACCCCGCGCGCCCCTCCTCGATCATCCTGATGGGTTCGCCAATCGATACGGCCCGCAATCCCAAGCAGCCAAACGAGCTCGCGACCGAGCGACCGCTGTCCTGGTTCGAGAACAACGTAATCCTGACTGTGCCCTTCCCCAACAAGGGCTTCCTGCGGCGGGTCTATCCCGGCTTTCTGCAACTGACCGGGTTCCTTTCGATGAACCCCGATCGCCATTTCGACGCGCATCTCGATCAGTTCCGCCACCTCATCCGGGGCGATGGCGATTCGGCCGCCGCACACCGCGCCTTCTACGATGAATACATGGCCGTGATGGACATGACGGCGGAGTTCTACCTCCAGACCATCGAACGGGTTTTCCAGAAACGCCTGCTCGCGGAAGGCGCATACTATTACCGCGATCACCACGTCGATCCCGGCAAGATCACCGATATCGCGCTGATGACGGTCGAGGGCGAGAAGGACGACATCACAGGCCTCGGCCAAACCGAAGCCGCGCACGATCTCACCCCGAACCTGCGCAAGGCCAAGAAGCTGCATTACGTGCAGGAGAAGGTCGGTCACTACGGGGTTTTCAACGGTTCGCGCTGGCGGCAGCACATCCAGCCGCGGGTCCGGAACTTCATTCGCGCGCAACGCGCGATGGTGCGGGCCTGAGCGACGGTCGGCTCCACGTCGGGGCGGATGGCCTTGCGGTCATCCTGCGCCGTTCGGCCCGCGCGCGGCGTCTGACCTTACGGGTTCCCGCGACGGGTGGCGATCCGGTCCTGACGATACCCGCAGGGCTCTGCGAGGCCGAGGCGCTCGCTTTCGCGGAAGCGCGGGTTGACTGGCTCCGCGCCGCCCTCGCCCGGCGACCCGCCGAGATTCCCGTGGGCGAGGGAACGGTCTTTCCGGTCGAGGGGCGTTTGCGGCGCCTTTCCGCGTCCGGGTCTGGTGCGGAGGGGGCGATCCTCCTGCCGGGGCGCAAGGCAACGCTCGCCAGACGGGCCGCAGCCTGGCTCAAGACGCTCGCGCGGGACAGGGCCGCCGAAGCGCTCGACCACCATTGCTCGACCCTTGGCCGAAAGGCATCCCGGCTCACCCTCCGCGACCCCCGGGGGCGCTGGGGATCGTGCAGCGCGCAAGGCGCGATCATGCTGTCCTGGCGGCTGGTCATGGCGCCGCCCGAAGTGCTCGACTACGTTGTCGCGCACGAGGTGGCGCATCTCGCGCGGATGGACCATTCACCGGCGTTCTGGCGGATCGTCGGGGATCTCTACCCGGGGCACGAAAGCCCGCGCCATTGGCTCCGCACCCATGGGGCGGAGCTTCATCGCTACCGGTTCGGCTAGAGCCGGCGAATACCCGTCACCGGGCCATCGCCCATCGCCTCGATCCGGTCGCGCACGAGGTTGAGCGGCTCCCGCACCGTGGCCATATGGAAAGCGTTCGCGTGCAGGAGCGTCGCTCCGTCCAGCATGACGCCGACATGACCCTTCCAGAAAACGAGATCGCCGCGCCGCAGCGGAGCGTCCTCCGACACGGCGCTACCGAGCGCGGCCTGCATGTCGGAGTCGCGGGGGCAATCCCGCCCCGCCGCCATCAGCGATAGTTGGACGAGTGCCGAGCAGTCGATCCCGAGCGTCGATCGCCCGCCCCAGAGATAGGGCGCGCCCTCGAACCGTTCTGCCACGGAAACCCAATCCGCCACCGCCGGGGCCGCCTCCGACAGGTGCCGCCCGGGAACCCACCCCGCTTCCGTCTCGAGCCAGCGTCCCGACTGGCCGAGAATCGAGACCCGCGCGAGGAACGGCAGCGCATCGATCGGGCGGCCCTTCAGGTCCGGCTCGGCATAGACGAGCGCCAGCGGTCGGATCACGTGGTGATC
>JBMYPI010000116.1:4009-7506 GCA_049600155.1 Rubricella sp. | reverse complement strand
AGATGGGCGATGAGACGCTCCAGCGTCGGCCCCTTGCTGACGCCTTTCGGCAGCACGTCGAAATAGCGGTTGTCGGAAATGAGGACGTCATGCCCCATCTCCCGGATCACCGTTTCGGCGCGTCCGTCATACCTGTCGGGGTCGTAATGGTAGCTGACGCGGTATCGGAATGGCGTGTCCTGCAGCCGAAGGCCGGCTGCGTTGCGCAACGCTTCGCGCACGGCGGGGCCCGCGTCGCCCCAGCGGGCGGCTATGTCGGCTTCCAGCGCCTCGATCATCCGCAGATCGCGCGCGCCGGCTGCGCCCGTCACCTCGGCCACGGTCGTGCCCACGTCACCGATCACGTAGTCGGGCGTGGGAACGAAGCCCTCAGCACAAAGCTCCAGGATGAAGGCCGGATCGCGCCCGGTGACAAAGACGAGGCCGACGTCGTGGCGCCGCCCCTCGATCCAGGAATAGAGATGGCGGCGATCGGTGTCGCTTCCGCCGAGGAAGGTGCCGTCGAGATCGGTCGCGAGCACGAAACGCTTGTCGCGCAGGCGGGTCATCGGTGTCATGTCGGTCAAGGGAGAAGATCTCCGAAACGTTTGGCGGCCTGGGATTCGGCCGGATGGGCGAACTTCAGCGCGAGATCGCGCGGCTCGCTTTCGATGGGTGCGGCCCAGTAGGCCGCGAACGCCTCCCCGATAGGTCGGCCGTCCGCGGTGACGGAGCGGACCATCTCGCAGATCGGCATGTGCAGGCCGAGGCGGCGGGCGAGGTCCGTCACCGTCTTGGCGTTCAGACGGCCCTCGACGACCACGGGCTTGCCCTCGAACACGTCCTTCTCGGCGATGCCCTTCCCGCGCTGGAGGCCGTAGGAGAAGTTGCGCGACTGGGTGGAGGAACAGGTCAGCATCAGATCGCCGATGCCGGAAAGGCCGGTGACGGTCTCCCGCGTGCCGCCCAGCCGCACAGCCAGTTCCTTCATCTCCTGCAGACCGCGGGTGATGATCGCGGCGCGGGTGTTCTCGCCGAAGCCCGCGCCCGCGAGGATACCGCAGGCGATCGCGATGACGTTCTTGACGGCGCCGCCGACCTCGACACCCACGATGTCGTTGGAGACATAGGGCCGGAACGTGTCCGTCGTGAGGGTCCGGGCCATGCGCGCGGCGGCGGTGCTCGACGGCCCGTCCTCGCCTTTGCCGTCGCAGGCGACGGTGACGGCGGTGGGATGTTCGGCGACGGTTTCGGTCGCGAAGGTCGGGCCGGAAATGACGCCGATGGTGCGGCCGGGCGCGGCGTCGGCTGCGACCTCCGCCATCAGAAGGCCGGTGCCCTCCTCGATCCCCTTCGCGCAAACGAAAACGGGGATCGCGGCGGGCGCATGATCGGCGATCATCTTGGCCATCTGCCGAACCGAGCCGGACGGCGTGACGAGCAGGATGGCCTCGGCCCCGGCGACGGCTTCGGCGGGATCGGCCGTCGGCGTGATGCCGTCGGGCAGGTCGTAGCGGGGCAGGTAGCGCTCGTTGCGGCCCGTGGCGGCGATGCGTGCGGCCTGCCGCGCGCTGCGGCCCCACAGCGTCACGGAAGCCCCTGCGCGCGCGGCGGTCGCGGCGAGCGCGGTCCCCCATGCTCCCATGCCGAGAACGGCGATACGGCCATAGGGAGCGGGCGGTGCAGGTGTCATGCCCTGCGTCTCGTCTGGTGTGGTCATGTCGCAGTGCAGCATGGGGCAGAAAGCCGGTTTCGTCAAATCACCCGGATCAACGCCCATGACCGGTTTCCGGTTCCCGAAAAAAACGCAGCGGCGAGGATGCAGCCGCCCCTCGCGCCACCCCGGCAGCCTGTCAGACGCTCTCGCCCTGCAGGACACGCAGCCGCTGGATCAGGCTGGACGTATCCCACCGCCCGCCGCCAAGCGCCTGCACATCGCCATAGAACTGGTCAACGAGCGCGGCGACTGGGATGCTCACGCCGAGCTCCTTCGCCTGGGCCTGCGCGATGCCGAGATCCTTCCGCATCCAGTCCACCGCGAAGCCGAAATCGAACTTGCCATCCACCATCGTCTCCGCCCGGTTGGAAAGCTGCCACGAGCCGCCCGCACCCTGCGCGACCAGTGCGGCGACCTGCTTTGCGTCGAGCCCGGCCTTGATCGCGAAATGCAAGCCCTCGGAAATGCCCTGCACGATCCCCGCGATGCAGATCTGGTTGACCATCTTGGTCAACTGGCCCGCGCCCGCGTCGCCGAAGCGGATCACGGCCTTGCCATAGGCCTGCATGATCGGTTCGGCCCGTGCGAAATCGGCCTCCGCGCCGCCGCACATCACGGCGAGCTGGCCGTTCTCCGCCCCCGCCTGGCCGCCGGAGACCGGAGCGTCGACGAAGCCGATACCCTTCTCTGCGCCCGCTGCAGCGATTTCCCGCGCGACCGTGGCCGAGGCGGTTGTGTGATCGACGACGACCGACCCATCGCCCATGCCGGCGAAGGCGCCGTCATCCCCGTAGATCACGGAGCGCAGATCGTCGTCGTTTCCGACGCAGGCCATCACGAACTCCGCGCCGTTCGCGGCCTCGCGCGGAGTTTTCGCCCACGCGCCGCCATGCTCTTCGGACCATTTCTCGGCCTTGGCTTCGGTGCGGTTGTAGACGGTGACCTCGTGCCCCGCCGCCTTGAGGTGCCCCGCCATCGGGTATCCCATGACGCCGAGACCGAGGAATGCGACCTTTGCCATGCGTGTTTCTCCTTCTCTCTGTCGTTCGGGCGCGCCGGGCTCAGCCGGTCGCGCACAGATGGTCGGTGATGATGTCATCGATCGAGGTATCGGCGGGGAAGCCGAGCGCGCGGGCCCGTTCCGTCACGAAGGCCGGTGGCCAGGATTGCACGATCCGCGCGATCTCGGGCCGGTCGACGCGGCTGACGCGGGCGCGCGCCTCCGCCCCCGCCGCGCGTTCGAGCGAGTCGAGCATCTCCCCGATGGAGACGCTCAGACCGTTGAGATTGAGGACGGGGGTTTCGGCGAGCACCTCGTGCGGAAGGGTCGCTGCATGGGCGAGGCTTTCGACAGCAACACGGGGCGAGGCGATCCAGACGCGGGCTTCCTCGGCCACGGGCAGTTCCGCAGGCAGGCCGGCGAGCGGCTCGCGCAGGATGCCCGACAGAAAGCCCGACGCGGCTGCGTTCGCCGCGCCCGGCCGGATCACGATCGTGGGCAGGCGCAGCGTGATGCCCTCGATGAAGCCCTTCCGCGCGTAATCGGCCACCAGCAATTCGCCGATCGCCTTCTGCGTGCCGTAGGAGGATTGCGGCCTGAGCCCGAAATCCTCCGGCACGGGGTCGGGAAAGGGCGGGCCGTAGACGGCGAGCGAACTGGAAAAGACGAAACGGGGCGCGTTGCCCTCCAGCCGGATCGCCTCCAGAAGCGCCTGAATCGCCGCGAGATTGACGGCGTACCCCTTCTCGAAGTCCGCCTCCGCCTCGGCGGAAACGACGGCGGCGAGGTGATAGACGAGAT
>JBMYPI010000116.1:0-3999 GCA_049600155.1 Rubricella sp. | reverse complement strand
CGCGGCCTCCCCCGGCGCGCCGAGATCGGCCGCGATGGGGGTGCCTTCACTGCCTGCGGGCAATGTGGGCTCCACCCTGTCGACAAGCGTCATTCGTGTGGCCCGGAGCGCGAGCGCTGTCGCGAGGCGGGAGCCGATCATCCCCGCAGCGCCCAGGATCATCACATGCATCGCGCCTTCCCCGTTCTCGCCGCCCGGTCTTTCAGCCGGTCGACCGGGAGACTAGCGGGTTCCCCGGGCAATTCCAGTCGGCGGAAGGGCGTTTCACGCCCGCCGCGTGAAAACGAGGCCCATGGAGTCCCGAAGCGTGATCGGCCCGCCCGTGTATTCGCCGCCGATGCCGGGCGTGCGCAAGGCAAGCTCCCAGCCGAACCCCTCGATCCCCGGCACGGGCAGGGTCACCGGGTCGATCTCTTCGGTCGGCTTGCCTTCCATGTGCAGAACGGCGAAGACCTGTTCCCCGTCCGGCCCGTGGCGCAGGCTCGTGAAGACCGTCCGCCCCGCGATGGGCTGGAGATAGTCGAAATGGTCATTCGGCCCGAAATTGTCCCGTAACCAGGGCCGGGCACGGCGGAGGTTCCGCAAGGCCAGCGCGAAGTCGGCCTGTGCCGGGTCGAGGCCCGAAAGCGCGTTGGAGACGTTGCAGTATTCGTGCATGTCGTCCATCCAGGCCCGCGCGATCTGTTTCAGCCCCGCGACGGTGAAGGGCTGCGGCCCGGCGAGCGGCGGCTCCGCGCGATTGAGCAGGCGCGCGATCTCGTCGAGCTCGTAATTCGTCACCTCCACCAGCGCGGGGAGGAATTCGAAGAAACGCACGAGGTCTTCGCGCGTTTCGTATCCCAGCGCCTTGAGACGGCGGAAATTGGCGGGCATCGAATAGCTGTATTCGTCCACCTGCCATTTGAGGCTGATCGCTTCCTCCGCGACGACCTTCACACCGTACTTGTCGTCCTGGTTGCGGATGAAACCCCAACTCGCCCGCGCGGTCGCATTGAGGAAGTCCATCGGGACGCCCGGCAGCGCGGCATAGGTCAGCATGTGGACGACCGGGTTGTCATAGGCCTTGTCGAGGATCTCCATCCGCGTCTGGCCGAGCCGCGTGTTGATATTCATCTTGGGGCTGACCTGCGTGCCCCGGCGCAGCGTATCGTGGTTCGACGTGCCGGAGATCCAGTTCGCGCCGACCTCCAGCATCTCCCGGATGCGCCAGTATTTCGACAGCCAGAACGTGTAGAGGAACGGCGTGTTGTGGGCGAAGGTCAGCGGCCCCCACTGGAACACGTCATCGTCGCGCTGGGTCTCGATCACGCTGCGATAGCTGGAGGACAGTTCCCAATCCTCGTCCGGCCAGGGGCGGCCATCCTCGAAGATGAACCAGGGGCGGTAGCGCGTGCCCGCGACCTCCTGCACGATATCGGCCATCGATTGCAGGTAGTCGTCATCGTGGCGAAGCTCCTGGGTGGAGGCGTCCCACCACTTGAAATCCTGTGCGCCATCCACCCTCACGCCATCGGCGCCGAAATCCACCTTGCGGCGCTGCATCTCCAGGAGGATCGCCCGGACGGCGGGGTTCTGGTAGTCGAGGTTCTGGCCATACATGTTCGGCCCGGCGAAGAAATGCCCGTTGAGCGCCCGCAGGCCCTGGTTGTCGGAATGGCCATACACCACGTCGAAGACGAGCTTCTTGGGCTTCGACGGGAAAGTGTGCAGGACGGCGGCGAGATCGACCAGCTCATCAGGGCGCCCCGTTTCCAGAAGCACCGGGTTCACCGTCGCCATGCCGGAGATGACGATGTCGTAGCCCCAGTTCGTGGTGTCGGGGCGCAGGAGGGAGACGGTCACGGTCTCCTCGTCGCTCTCGCCCTCCGTCCAGAAATCGGGGCCGGTCTCGTAGACCGTCGTCGGTTCCACCGGCAGAAGCTGGACGGCGTCGTAGCCGAGAAAGAGCTTGTCCGCCGGTTCCAGCGGCAGGTTGTTGGCCACGCGCTCGGCGAGGCGTTCATAATGCCGGGTGAGGCTCGCGAGCGTTCCGCCGGCCGTGGCGGTGGGAACATGCACCTGCAGGATGTTCGTCACAGGGCCGAACTTGTGGGGCTCATCGCCCCGGATCGCCTCGAAATAGGCGGTGTCGCGGCGTGCGGCCTGCATCGCGGCGACATCGTAGAGCTCCGCCGGGGCCATCGCGCCGAAGGGCAGGGACATCGCGAGCGGATCGAGAATGCGGTGCCAGACGCCTTCGGCATCGCGCCATGTCAGGCAGTAGAAATCCCCGATCCGTTCACGCGTTCCTGCCCGCATCCCCTTCACGGCGGCGAAGCAATGCGCCTCGTAGCGGATGACCGGGGCATAGACCCGTTCGAAGGTCACGTCCTGCTGCGCGACGGTGAGGTCGAGTCCGTCGACGGGGCGGAGAATCTCGAGGAAGACGTCCCCCTCGGGCACGCGCGCGTCGAGCAGTTCGGGCGTCCAGAAACCGAAATGCGCGGTATCGCCCTCGATATGGCCGCCGAGACTTCGCGCGATCTCCTGTTCCGCCGCCAAGGTCGTTTCGGAGATGGTGTGCAGTCTGCGGGCGTCGTCCGCGCGGGCGCGGGCGGCGTCCATGTCGAAGGTGATCCCGTCTTTCAGTTCCATGTCGGCTCCTGTTCCGTCTCGCTCTGCCGGTGCGGCCCGCGCCCCGCTTCCTCCATGAACGCCGCGGCGCGTGCGAGGGTTTCATTCCGGGCGAACGCGGCGGCGCAGACGGGCAAGCGCCTGCGCCAGTTGGGGTATTCGGTGGTCGTCCCCGGCAGATTGGGCTGTTCTTCGAGGGCGAGGATGTCCTCCGCCTGCACGGCGGCGAGGCGCGAGCGGGTCCGGGCGAGAAAGGCATGCATCCCGTCGGGAGCCGCGGTGTCGCCACCCCCCGCCGCCGCGAAGGCGGCGCATTCGCGCGCACGCTCCGCCTGTATCGCCGCGCGCGTCTCCCCGTCGATCAGGCCCAGCGCGTGGCGCGTCTCGATCTCGAATCCCTTGCGCCAGCCCGCCCATGTCGGCAGGTCGTGCGTGGCGAAGGATGCGAGTGCCTCCGCGTCGTAGTCTTCGGGCAAGCGGAACGAGAACCCGGCATCGGCATCCCGTTCGAAGGCGATGAGACGGCAACCGAGGATACCCGAGGCGTCAAGCGCCGCCTGCAGGCCATCGGGAATATTGCCGAGATCCTCGCCCACGACGACCGCTCCCGCCCGCGCGGCCTCCATCCGCACCACAGCGAGCATCGCGTCGAGCGGCATCTTCACATAGGCGCCGGGCAGGCCCGGTTCCTCCGGCACCCAGAAGGCGCGGTCGAAGCCCAGGATATGGTCGATCCGGATCAGGCGGGCGAAGCGCATCTGCCGCCGCAGCGTCTCTGCTAGCGCCGCGAACCCGGTCTCGATCAGCGTTCGGGGGTTGAACGGGGCGACACCCCAGGCCTGGCCGTCCGCCGAGAATGCATCGGGTGGTGCGCCGAGCGAGGCTCCGAAGGCGAAGGCGCTGCGGTCATCCCATGTTTCCGCGCCGAACGGATGGGTTCCAACGGCAAGATCGAGATAGAGCCCGTATTCCGCGCCGGCCATGCGGGCCCGTTCGCCTGCGGCGCGCAACTGCCTTTCGGCCTCGTATTGCGCCCAGGCGTGGAAGGCGATTTCGGGCGCGAGCGCCTGTGCGGCCTCCCGCACCTCGGCGCTGTCGGGATCGCGGAGCGCGATCGGCCAGGAGGACCAGTAGGGCCCATGCAGATCGCTCAGCGCCTGGTGGAGGGCGAAACGCTCCAGCGGCGCGCCTTCCTCCCGGCGCCAGGCGTCGAAAGCAGCGCGCGAAACATGCTGCTGAGGTAGCGATCGCAGAGCAGCTTCACAACGCCGCCCATTTTGCGTGGGAGTCGATGTTCAGGTCGCCGCTGCCTCGCAACTGCTCGTAGTCGCGCGTTTCCGCCCGCGCTCGCAAGCTGTCTGTGTGGAGCAAGCGTACGAGACACTG
>JBMYPI010000115.1:0-7566 GCA_049600155.1 Rubricella sp. | reverse complement strand
GTCACGCGGGTCACGCTGGCGCCGAGCTTGGCCAGCATATCGGCCAACACGTGGTCTTCCTGGATGAGGATACGACCCTCTTCGATCTGGGCGGGCGTATGCCGGTTGCCGATATGCCAGGCGAGCCTGGTGAGGCTCTCCCCCGTGATCTCCAGCAGCGGCTCCTCCGCCGCCACGATCTCCACCAGTCGCCCGTCGGAGAGGCGCAGCGCATCGCCGTGGTTGAGGGATTCGGTATGCGCCAGATCGAGCATGAACTCCGTGCCGGAGGCGGCGCGCAGCCGCTTGCGACGCAGGAACCTGTCCTCGTAGGTCAGCGCGCAGCTATCAGCCGCGCCGGACCATGATCCGGCGCGGAGAATCTCGTGGGAAACGGGAAGCGTGTTCGTCATGCTGCGGATGCTAACGCCGCCCCACGCGGCTCGGCAAGCGCCCTTGTCAGGCGATCAGGTCGCGAAAGACATGGGCCGGGATATCCGCCCGCGACAGCCCCATGAGCGCCAGTTCCGCGTCGGACTTCGCATCGAGCGCGTGCAACTCCCTCCAACGGGCCATGCGCATCTCGTAGGGGTTGCAGCCGAACCCGATCGTTCCGAAGAACGCATCGATGCGCGACTGCAGGCTCGGTGTTATCCGTATATGTGTTCTGCTCCTGGTGGTCATGGAAACCTCCGTGTTCAGGACCCGGTTTCGGTTTCCTCCCTGACGCGCAAGCTACCACATGACTGCTTCGGAAAATGTGCCTTTGAGACGACACTTCGGTTGATGCGCCCACAAGCGCCGGATTCGAGGCCCCACCCGTTGCGGTCAGAAAAGAAAATACCGCTGCGCCATGGGCAGTTCGCTTGCCGGCTCGCAGGTCAGAAGCTCGCCATTGGCGCGCACCTCGTAGGTTTCGGGATGCACCTCGATCTCCGGCGTCGCGCTGTTGAGGACCATCGCCGACTTGCCGATCCCGCCGCGCACGTTCTCCACCGCTGCCGTCGCCTTGCGCAGGCCGATCTTTTCTCCGATCCCCGCGGCATGGGCCGCGCCCGAGACGAACATGAGCGAGCTTGCCTCCTGGCTCCGCCCGAACGCACCGAACATCGGTCGGGAATAGACGGGCTGTGGCGTGGGGATCGATGCGTTCGGGTCGCCCATCTGCGCCATCGCGATCGTGCCGCCCACCAGCACCATCTCCGGCTTCACACCGAAGAAGGCGGGGTTCCACAGGCACAGATCCGCCCGCTTGCCCACCTCGATGGAGCCGATATGGCGGCTGATCCCGTGCGCGATGGCGGGGTTGATCGTGTATTTCGCGATGTAGCGGCGCACGCGGAAATTGTCGTTCTCCCCGGTTTCCTCGGGCAGGCGGCCGCGCTGCTTCTTCATCTTGTCGGCGGTCTGCCAGGTCCGGATGATGACCTCGCCCACGCGCCCCATCGCCTGTGAATCGCTCGCGATGATCGAGAAAGCCCCCATGTCATGGAGGATATCCTCCGCCGCGATGGTCTCCTTCCGGATGCGGCTTTCGGCGAAGGCCACGTCCTCGGGGATCGACTTGTCGAGGTGGTGGCACACCATCAGCATGTCGAGATGCTCTTCCAGCGTGTTCACCGTGTAGGGCCGGGTGGGGTTGGTGGAGGAGGGGATCACGTTGTCCAGCCCGCAGACCTTGATGATATCGGGCGCATGGCCGCCCCCCGCGCCTTCGGTGTGGAAGGCGTGGATCGTGCGGCCCGCGATGGCGGCGACGGTGTTCTCCACGAAGCCGCTTTCGTTGAGCGTGTCGGTATGGATCATCACCTGCACGTCCATGTCATCGGCGACCGACAGGCAGCAGTCGATGGCGGCGGGCGTCGTTCCCCAATCCTCGTGCAGTTTCATCGCGCAGGCCCCGGCCTCGACCATCTCGACAAGCGCTGAGGGCTGGCTCGCGTTGCCCTTGCAGGACAGGCCGAAATTGATCGGAAACGCGTCGAGCGCCTGCATCATCCGCGCGATATGCCACGGCCCCGGCGTGCAGGTGGTGGCGAGCGTCCCGTGGGCGGGGCCCGTGCCGCCGCCCAGCATCGTCGTCAGCCCCGAATGGAGCGCATCCTCGATCTGCTGGGGGCAGATGAAATGGATATGGGCATCGAACCCGCCCGCCGTGAGGATCCGCCCCTCGCCCGCGATGGCTTCGGTGCCCGGGCCGATGATGATGTCCACGCCCGGTTGCGTGTCGGGATTCCCGGCCTTGCCGATAGCCGCGATCATCCCGTCCTTCAGGCCCACATCTGCCTTGTAGATGCCGGTATGGTCCACGATCAGCGCGTTGGTGATGACGGTGTCGACGGCACCGCCCGCCCGTGTCACCTGGCTCTGCCCCATCCCGTCGCGGATCACCTTGCCCCCGCCGAACTTCACCTCCTCGCCATAGGTGGTCAGGTCGCGCTCCACCTCGATGATCAGGTCGGTATCGGCGAGACGCAGCCTGTCCCCGGTGGTGGGGCCGTACATGTCGGCATAGGCGGCGCGGGAAATGCGGCTGGGCATGGGGTGTCTCCTGTTTATTCGGTCAGGCGGCGGAGATTGGCGGATGTGACCTCCCGCAGCCGCGCGGCGGAGCGGCGGGCGGCCTCGTCGGGGCGGTGCCCGGTCAGAAGGGCGAGCGAACCCTCCCAGAGGGCGTCGGCGAAGGCGGCGGGTTTCTCCGCCACCATCCGCGTGTTCTCCGGCATCGCGCCGGGCAGGACGCTGAACCGGCTGAGGCGCAGGAACATCACCTGGCTCGCTTCGGACCCGAGGCGCAGGAACTCGGTCGCGGTATCGGGACGCGAGGCCGGATGCACGCGGGAGGGCAGGGGCGCCGGGTCCGCCGCGGGCAGGGCGGGCTCGGCGGGCCGGCGCGGGGCGTGAAGGGCCGGCGGTTCGATCCGTGCGGGCAGGCGGGGCGCCGCGTCGCGCGGGACAGGCGCCTTCTGGGCACGCGGCGTCGGCCCGACGATCGGGCCCGGCCCGGGCGCCCGTGCCATCCGCCGCCCACGTCGCAGGAACCGCATCATCCGATCACACCGCTCCCATGACCCTGCCGTTGAACCCGTAAACGAGCCGACCGCCCGAAAACGGCACCAGACGCACCTCGCGCGTCTGGCCCGGTTCGAACCGCACCGCCGTTCCCGCCGCGATATCGAGGCGCATCCCCCGCGCCGCCTCGCGATCGAAGGACAGCGCCGGGTTCGTCTCTGCGAAATGGTAGTGACTTCCCACCTGCACCGGCCGATCCCCGGTGTTGGAGACCTCCAGCACCGTCACCTCCGCCCCCGCATTGAGCTCGATCTCGCCCTCGGCGGGTATCACCTCACCGGGGATCACTTGCGCACCCGTATCGCGATGAGGGCACCGGCCGCGGCACCGACGAGAAGCGCCAGAAGCATCGCGCCGATGCCGAACTCCGCGCCATGGGGATGCAGATGCGCCCCCTCATGGGCCAGCGCGACACCCGGAAGGGCCGCCACGAGCCCCGTGATCGTCAGTCTCTTCATGGCAACGCCCTTTCTCATGTCTTGCCCAAGTATCCCCGCCGGAGGCTCCGGCGGCCCGCCGCTCTCCTCACCGGATCGGGTGGTGAACCGTCACCAGTTTCGTTCCGTCCGGGAAGGTCGCCTCGACCTGAACATCGTGGATCATCTCCGGCACCCCTTCCATGCACTGGTCCGCCCGCACCACATGGGCGCCCGCCTGCATCAGGTCCGACACGCTGCGCCCGTCCCGCGCGCCCTCCACGACGAAATCGGTAATGAGCGCGATCGCCTCCGGGTGGTTGAGCTTCACGCCCCGCTCCAGGCGGTTGCGCGCGACGATCGCGGCCATGCTGACGAAGAGCTTGTCTTTCTCGCGCGGGGTCAGATTCATCGGGTCCTCTCGTTTCTCACATCATCCAGACACGCGGCAGCGCCTCGCCCCGGAAGCCTTCCAGGAAATGCACGAGCGCGCGGCGCAGGGCGAGGGGGCTGTCCGCGGCCATCCGTATCGCAAGCGCTCCGTTCCAGGCCGATGCCCCGGCGGTGACGCCCGGCTGGTCGATCAGGGCGCGCGCCTCTTCCAGCCGCGTCTCCGCGCGGGGGGAGAGGTGCACGAGGCTCGCGAAGGCCGTCCGTCCGGCAAGCGTTGAAGCCCGCCCTGCCAGGGGCGCCAGCGCGCCGTCGAGCCGGAGCGCATCCGCGAAGGCGAGGCGCCCGTCGCGGATCACCCGCCATTGATCGCCGAGATGCAGCCGCGCCACGCGCTCCCCCATCGCGGCCCTCCCGAGCACAACGGGTTCGAGAAGCGTGACCTCCGCGCTCGCGTCTATCTCCACCGTCAGGCGGCGGGCGAGGCGGCTTTCATCGAAGGCGATGGTTTCCTGGGGGATCCAGTCGATCCGGGCCATGCCGCGCGCGACGAGATGCGTGTCGATCCGCCCGGGCGCATCGCTCGCCCGTGCCCGGTAGATGCGTTCGGCCGTCTGCGTGGTGGCGGTCACCGCACTGTTCTCGGCCTCGACCGTCCATTGGAACCTGTCGCCGCCCGTCACGCCGCCCGCGGTGTTGACGAAGACGAGATGGGGCATCGTGGAATAGGTGTTGGGAAGCATCGCCTTGGCCGAGCCGCCCATGTGCAGGTCCCGCAGACGCCCACCGGAAAAGCATGCCCCCGCCCGGCCGCGGGCGCGTTGCAGGATCGGTTCCGCACATGGCGGGGAGAGAGACTCAAGGCGTGTCATTCCGAGTCACAGCAGGCCACCCGGCCGCGGCTTGCGTCAAGCGATATGGACAGTTTGCCACCGGAACCGGCAGCTTTTGCCGCGCTGCACAAACAAAGGTCAGTCCGCTGGTCGAAATCGCGCCATTCACGATCCGATTGCGTTTGACGCATGGCCCACCGCTTTTCTAGCCTTGCGCAGTCCAACTCGGAGGTACTCCACATGAACAAGTATATCGCCGGCCTTGCCGGGCTTGCCCTGATGACGGGCGCCGCTCAGGCGCAGGTAGAGATCCGCTATTCCAATGACTGGCGCTGGGAGGGGCCCTCGGCGCCGTTCCTGCTCGCCCTTCAGAACGGCTACTACGAGGAAGCCGGGCTCGACGTGTCGATGGATCCCGGCAACGGCTCCCTCGAAGCGATCCCGCGCGTGGCCTCGGGCACCTATGACATGGGCTCGGCCGATATCAACTCGCTCATCAAGTTCCGCGACCAGAACCCCGATCTGCCCGTCATCGCGGTGATGATGATCTACAACGCGCCGCCCTTCGCCATCGTCGGCCGCCGCAGCCTCGGCATCGAGACGCCGCAGGATCTCGAGGGCGCGACTCTCGGCGCGCCCGCCCCCGACGGCGCGTATGCCCAGTGGAACGCCTTCGTCGACGCCAACGGCATCGATGCCTCGACCGTCACGATCGAGAACGTGGGCTTCCCCGTGCGTGAGCCGATGCTGGCGCGCGGCGAGGTCGATGCGATCACCGGTTTCAGCTTCTCGTCCTTCATCAACCTCAAGGCCGCGGGCGTCCCGGAAGAGGACATCTCGGTCATGCTGATGTCCGATTACGGGCTCGATCTCTACGGCAACGCGGTGATCGTGAACCCCGAATTCGCCGCCGAGAACCCCGAGGCCGTCACCGCCTTCATCGAGGCGACGATCCGGGGCCTGCGCGAGACGATCGCCGATCCGATGGCGGGCGTCGACGCCGTTCTCGCCGCCAATGACGTGGCCCGCCGCGAGGTCGAACTGGAGCGGCTCCAGATGGCGCTGGAGCAGAACTTCCTGACCGATGAAGTCGCCGCCAACGGCTTTGGCGGGATCGACGAGGCGCGCTTCGCGGCGTCGCTCGAACAGATCGCGCTGACCTACGACTACCAGAACCCGATCCCGGCGCCGTCGGATATCTTCGACAGCTCGTTCCTGCCCCCGGCATCGGAACGGATGGTGCCGTGAGCGACGCGCTCGTCGAGATCGACAACGTCACCCTCCGCTACGCCCCCCAGGGCGCGGCGGAGGGCACGCTCGCCGTGCAGGGCCTCGACCTGACGGTCCGTCGCGGCGAATTCGTTGCGGTGGTGGGGCCTTCGGGATGCGGGAAATCCTCGCTGATGAAGCTCGCCACCGGCCTGCAATTCCCGACCGAAGGGGTGGTGACCGTCGCCGGGCGGGAAGTGTCGGGCCCGGTCAGCATCGCGGGCATGGCGTTCCAGAACCCCGTCATGCTGCCCTGGCGGCTGACGCGGGACAACGTGCTCCTGCCGCTGGAGGTCGTCCAGCCCCACAAGGGCCGGATGCGCACCAACCGCAGGGAATACCGCGAACGCGCCGAGCGCCTCCTGGAATCGGTGGGGCTTCACGGCGCGGGGGACAAGTTTCCCTGGCAGCTTTCGGGCGGGATGCAGCAGCGCGCCTCCCTTTGCCGCGCGCTGATCCACGATCCCGAGCTCCTGATGCTCGATGAACCCTTCGGCGCGCTCGATGCGTTCACCCGCGAGGAGCTCTGGCAGGTGATCCGCGATCTCCATGCCGAGAAGGGGTTCACCACGATCCTCGTCACCCATGACCTGCGCGAGGCCGTGTTCCTCGCCGACCGGATCCTGGTGATGAGCGCGCGGCCCGGCAGGATCATCGTGGAGCGGCACGTTCCCCTGGAGCGCCCGCGCGACATCGAGGTCCAGTACGAGACCGAATTCACCGACATCGTGCACGAGTTGCGCGCCCATATCGCGGAGGCGAGGGGATGAGTGACCAGACCGTGGAAACCCCGGCCCCGGCCGCCCGCGTGCGTGCGGTGCGCCGCACCGGCGGGCTGACGGATCAGCAATGGATCCGGCTCGCCCCCTGGATCGCCACGATCGGGCTGTTCGTGATCTGGGAGCTTGCCGTCATCATCACCGGCGTCGCCCCCTATATCCTGCCAGCGCCGAGCCTGATCTTCGGCGCCTTCGTCGAGTTCGGCCCCGCACTGTGGCGCAATTCGATCCAGACGCTCTGGACGACGCTTCTGGGCTTCGGCCTTGCCATCGTGTTCGGACTCGCGCTCGGCCTCGCGATCGGGTGGTCGCGTTTCGTCTATGCGGCGAGCTATCCCCTGATGATCGGGTTCAATGCGATCCCCAAGGTCGCCGTGGTGCCGATCCTCGTGCTGTGGTTCGGCACGGGCGAGGTTCCGGCGGTGCTGACGGCCTTCCTGATCTCCTTCTTCCCCATCGTGGTGAACGTGGCCACGGGCCTTGCCACCATCGAGCCGGAGATGGAGGACGTGCTCCGCGCGCTCGGTGCCCGCAAGCTCGACATCATGACGAAGGTCGGCATTCCCCGCTCGATGCCCTATTTCTTCGGCTCGCTGAAAGTGGCGATCACGCTGGCCTTCATCGGATCGGTCCTGTCCGAGACGGTCGCGGCGAATGCGGGGCTCGGCCACATGATGCTGACGGCGCAGGCCAATTTCGAGGTGCCGCTCGTCTTCGCCTGCCTCATCGCGCTCGCGGTCGAGGGGATCATGATGTACGCGCTGATGGCCTGGATCGAGAAGCGGACGACGGGCTGGGCGCACCGCTCGGGCTTCTCCCGGTAAGGTG
>JBMYPI010000114.1:0-7569 GCA_049600155.1 Rubricella sp. | reverse complement strand
CGAAGCAGCGTCCGGCGATGACGACATCTCCGCGCTGGGGCCGACGGACGGCTTCATCAGCTACACCCTGTCCGGCTCGTACCAGATCAGCCCGGAGGCGGAATTGTCGGGCGGGATCAGCTACATCCTGCCGGGTGATGCGGATGTCGCATCGGGCGGAGCAACGGCCGATTTCGACGACAACTCCGTCATCGCCCTCGGCCTGCGGCTCGGCATCTCCTTCTGAGCCAGGAGAACCACAATCGCGATAAGGCCCGCCCACACGGCGGGCCTTTTTCATTCGCAGCAGGAATCGGGTGTCTGGGCCCGCGCCGTCGCGGTAGGTGACACCCATGAACCAGAAGACCGCGATCACCGGCGCCGCCTGGGCGCTCCTGTTCCTCCTCGCCCTCATCTGGGGCGGATCGTTCCTCGCGATCAGGACCGCGCTCGACGAGATCCCCTTCCTCACATCCGTCGCCTGGCGGGTGGGAATCGCGGCCGCGCTCCTGTGGCTGGTGGTTGCCGTGCGCGGGGACGCGATTCCAAGGGAGCCCCGCATTTGGGGGGCGCTTCTGGTGATGGGGATCCTCAACAACGTCATCCCGTTCACCTTCATGGCCTGGGGACAATTGTTCATCCCCACCGGCCTGACCGCGATCCTCAACGCGACGACAGCCGTCTTCGGTGTGATCGTCGCCGCGGCGATCCTGCCCGATGAACGGCTGACGCGGCGGCGTATCGCGGGTGTGAGCCTCGGTTTCGCGGGCGTCGTCCTGGTGATCGGCCCGGGCCTGCTCGGCGGGCTCGATCCCGCGTCGCTCGGACAGATCGCGGTGATCGCGGGCACGCTTTCCTATGCCTTCGCCGGGGTATGGGCGCGGCTGCGCCTCTCGAACCTGACGCCGCTTGTCGCGGCGGCCGGGATGCTGACGGGATCGAGCCTGATCGTGATCCCGCTCGCGCTCGTCATGGATGGGCCGCCGGAGGTCGCACTCGCGCCCGTCACATGGGCGGCGATCGGCTATTACGCCGCGATCGCGACCGCCTTCGCCTATCTGCTCTACTATCGCATCCTCGCGCTCGCGGGGTCGGGGAACCTGCTTCTGGTGACACTGATGATCCCGCCGGTCGCCATCGTGCTGGGCGCCGTGGTGCGGGGCGAGGTGCTGAGCGTAATGGCCTTTGCGGGCTTTGCCGTCCTCGCGCTCGGCCTTGCGATCCTCGACGGGCGCATCCTCGCCCTTTTCAAGACAGCCCCGGCGCGGTAACCCCAAGGGCCGAACCCGCCCGACCGGAGCCCGCGCCGATGCTCTACCCCACTTCGAAGGACTGGCTGGAAAGCCGCAACCGGCGCGTCGCGCTTTTCGGCATGTCGGGCCTCGGCAAGACCCATGTCTCCAACATGCTGCGGGACGGCGGCGGGTGGTTCCACTACTCCGTCGATTACCGGATCGGCACCCGCTACATGGGCGAGCACATCGTTGACAATTTCAAGCGCGAGGCGATGAAGGTGCCCTTCCTGCGGGACCTGCTGCGCTCCGACTCGATCTATATCGCCTCCAACATAAGCTTCACCAATCTCGCGCCCCTCTCGACCTATCTGGGCAAACCGGGCGATCCCCAGAAGGGCGGTATCCCCTTCGCGGAATACGCGCGCCGGCAGGAACAGCACCGCGAGGCGGAGATCGCGGCGCTGATGGACACACCCCTCTTCATAGGCAAGGCGCGGGACATCTACGGTTACGATCACTTCGTGGCCGATACCGGCGGATCGATCTGCGAGGTGATCGACCATGACGACCCCGCCGATCCCGTTCTGGGCACTCTGACGGCATCCGTCCTTCTCGTCCGGATCGAGGAAGGGCCCGGCCATGTGGAGGAACTGACCCGCCGGTTCGATCGCGCGCCGAAACCGATGTATTACCGCCCCGAGGTTCTGGAGCGGAACGCGTCCGACTACCTCGCCGAGACCGGGTTGAGCGAGGACGCCGTCGATCCCGACGATTTCATCCGCTGGTCCTTCCGTCGCCTGATCGAGGATCGCAGGGCGCGCTATGCCGCGATGGCCCGCCACGGCGTGACCGTCAGCGCCGACGAGATCGCGCAGGTGCGCGACGAGGACAGCTTCACCGCCCTGATCGCGAGCGCGATCGACCGGGCCTGACTTGCCCCCGCCCTGACCGCGCCTTAAATCCGCAGTCCCGCCGAGAGGACCGACCCGATGCCGATCAAGATCCCAGCCACCCTGCCCGCCCATGACGTGCTGCGGTCCGAGGGCGTGATGGTGATGTCGGACGAACGGGCGATCCGTCAGGACATCCGCCCGCTCAAGGTCGCGCTCCTGAACCTCATGCCGATGAAGATCCGCACGGAGACGCAGTTCGCCCGCCTGATCGGCGCGACGCCCCTCCAGATCGAATTGCACCTTCTGCGGATGAGCGAGCATGAAAGCCGCCACACCGCCGCCGAACACCTCGAAACCTTCTACCGCCGTTTCTCCGAGGTGGAGGACGAGCGGTTCGACGGGCTCATCATCACCGGCGCGCCGATCGAGAAACTGCCCTTCGAAGAGGTCACCTACTGGGATGAACTGACCCGGATCTTCGACTGGACGCAGACGAACGTGCACTCGACCATGGCCGTGTGCTGGGGCGGGCAGGCGATGCTCCACCATTTTCACGGTGTCCCCAAGCACGCCCTGCCCGAGAAGCGCTTCGGCCTCTACCGCCACGCGGTGCACGACCAGACGTCCCCCTACCTTCGTGGGTTCTCGGACAGTTTCGTCGTGCCCGTCAGCCGGTGGACGGAAGTGCGTGGCGCCGATCTCGACGGGTTGCCGCTCGACCTTCTGGTGTCCTCGGAGGAGGCGGGGCCCTGCCTCGTCGAAGACTACGCCCGCCGCGCGCTCTACATGTTCAACCATCTCGAATACGACAGTGACACGCTGGCCTGGGAATACGCCCGCGATGCGGAAGGCGGCGGCGGGAAGCTGCCGCGCGACTACTTCCCGGACGACGATCCGGAGCGCACGCCGGACAACCGCTGGCGCTCCCATGCGCATCTGCTCTACGGCAACTGGATCAACGAGATCTACCAGACGACACCCTTCGACTGGGTGGAGTGATGGCGCACCGCGCGGAAGAACTCTGGCCGCCTTCGGGCGCGTTCACCGAAGTGAGCGGCTATCGCGTCCACTACCTGCGCAAGGGCGATGGGCCACCGCTCGTCCTTCTGCACGGGGCGAGCGGGAACCTGCGGGATTTCACTTTCCGGCTCGTCGATAATCTGGCCGAGCGGTGGGACGTCATCGCCTTCGACCGGCCCGGAAACGGGTATTCCGAGCGGTTTCCCGGCGCCCACAGCCCCCATGCCCAGGCCGATCACCTGCGGCATGCGCTGCGGGCGCTGGGGGTCGATCGGGCGACGGTGCTCGGCCAGTCGATGGGTGGGGCCGTCGCGGTGACATGGGCCTGTGACGCGCCCGGAAGCGTCGCCGGCCTCTGTCTCGTCTCCGCCCCCTCGCATCGGTGGGAGGGAACGGCGGGGCGCCTTTACGAGGCCGTGGACCTGCCGTTGATCGGGCCCCTCCTCGCGCGGGCCTATCCCGCGCTCGCATCGAAAAGCCTCGTACGAGACGCGCTGGAGCGGATCTTCGCCCCCGATCCGGTGCCTGAAGGCTACGAGGAGCATATCGGTCCGGGCCTCGCCCTGCGGCCGCACACCGTGCGCGCGAATGCCGCCGATATCAGCCGCCTCAAGCCCTACCTGATCCGGCAGGCGCCGAAATATGCAACGCTGCCCATGCCGATCGAGATCGTCCACGGTCGCGCCGACACGATCGTGCCCCTCTCGATCCATTCCGAGCCGCTCCACCGTGCCGCGCCGACAGCCCGCCTCGTCGCGCTCGAGGACACCGGCCACATGCCCCATCACACTAGGCCCGAACAGATCCTCGCCGCGCTGGAACGGCTTAGGCCCTGACCCTTGCGCCCACCTCCGGCGAGCGTCACTCTGGGCGAAACGACGGAGGCAAGGCCCATGACACCCCCGCTCGGCGGCGCGATCAGCCGCTACCTCGAAGAACAGGCCCCGCAGGACATCCGCGACGCGATCGAGGAGGCCGACAACAAGGATATCCTCGCCGACGGCTATCCCTATGACGAGCGGATGGACAAGGATGAATACGAGGCGGCCTACGACGCGCTCCAGCGCGAACTGGTCAAGATGCAGGCCTGGGCACGGGACAGCGGCGAGCGGATCGTCATCGTCTTCGAAGGCCGCGACGCGGCGGGAAAGGGCGGCACGATCAAGCGCTTCCGCGAGAACCTCAACCCCCGCGTCGCGCGCGTCGTGGCGCTGTCGAAGCCTTCCGATGCGGAGGCCGGGCAATGGTATTTCCAGCGTTACGCCGCGCATCTGCCCACGGCCGGTTCGCTCACGCTCTTCGACCGGTCGTGGTACAATCGCGGCGTTGTGGAGCACGTCTTCGGCTTCTGCACGCCCGAACAGCGGCAGACCTTCTTCGCCCAGGTCCCCGGTTTCGAGGACATGCTGCTGCATGACGGGATCCGCTTCTTCAAGATCTGGCTCAACGTGGGGCGCGCCGAGCAGCTTCGCCGGTTCCTCGCCCGCGAAAGCGATCCCCTCAAGCACTGGAAACTGAGCTGGATCGACGCCGAAGGCCTCTCGCGCTGGGATGCCTACACGACGGCGATCGCGGAGACCTTCGCCGCCTCCCACCGCGCGACCACGCCCTGGACGGTGATCCGTTCCGACGACAAGCGCCGCGCGCGGCTCGATGCGATCCGGGCGGTCCTGACCGCCCTGCCCTATGACGGGAAGGATGCCGCCGCCCTCGGCCAGACCGATCCCAAGATCACGGGCGGGCCGGAGATCATGGGCATCCGCCTGTGATCCCTATATATGCTGCCCATGGCGAATGAAGCGGATACGGCCCGGAAAGGCTATCACCACGGCAACCTGCGCGAAGCGCTGGTCGAGGCCACGCTCGCGCTGATCGAGGAGAAGGGGCCCACCGGCTTCACCCTCGCCGAGGCCGCGCGCATGGCCGGCGTCAGCCCCGCCGCCCCCTATCGCCACTTCAAGAACCGCGAGGACGTGATCGCCGAACTGGCGCTCCAGGGGTTCGAAATGTTCGCCGATCTTCTGGAACATGCCTGGGGCGATGGTGGCCCGAGCGCGCTTTCCGCCTTCGAACGGACGGGGCGGGCCTATCTCGCCTTCGCGCGGAAGAACCCGGGCCACTACATCGCGATGTTCGAATCCGGCGTGCCGCTCAATTCGACAACGGCGCTCGCCCGCGCCTCCGACCGCGCGATCGGCGTGCTGACACGCGCGGCCGCGAAGCTCGGCGAGCATCTGCCGCCCGAAAAACGCCCGCCCGCAACCATGGTCGCCCATCACATCTGGGCGATGTCCCACGGGATCGTCGAGCTTTTCGCCCGTGGCACGCCAGGCGGGCGCGCGCCCTACTCGCCCGAGGAACTGCTGGAAAGCGGCACGGGCATCTACCTGCGCGGCCTCGGCCTGATCCCGCCGGATTGACGGCACGGGCCGTGCAGGCTTCACGATCATTTGCACTGGCAGACCGCCGGGCCGGGCTGTAGGCCGTAGGCCATGACCGCCCCCGCAAGCCACGCCCCGATGAGCTATACGGCCTTCGTCGCCTTCACGGCGGCGCTTTTCGGCATGAACGCGCTCGCCATAGACATCATGCTGCCCGGCCTGCCCGCGATCGCCGAGGCCTATGCCCTCTCCGACCCCAATCGCGCGCAGGCGATCATCACGGCCTACCTGATCGGATTCGGCGTCGGGCAGATCTTCATCGGGGTCCTGGCCGACAGATTCGGAAGACGGCCGGTGCTGCTGATCGGGCTGGTGATCTACGGGATCGCCGCGCTTGTCTGCGTCATAGCGCCGACGCTGGAAACGCTGTTGCTTGCACGGCTCATCCAGGGCCTCGGTTCGGCTGCGCCGCGCATCGTGTCGATGGCCGTCGTGCGGGACTGTTACGAAGGCCGCGCGATGGCGCGTGTCGCCTCGCTTGCGCTGACGATCTTCATGGCCGTTCCGGTCTTCGCGCCCCTGATCGGCCAGGCGATGCTGTTTGCCGTATCCTGGCAGGCGATCTTCGCCCTGCTGGCGATCTATGCCGGTGCCGTCTTCCTCTATGCCATCCGCAGACTGCCCGAAACCCTGCCCGCTGCACACAGGCGGCCGATCCGGTGGACGACGATACGCGAAGCTCTCGGGTCCATCCTCGCCTCGCGCCAGACCGTCGGCTACACGTTGGCGGCGGGAACGTTCTTCGGAGCGCTCTTCGGCTTCGTGAATTCGGCCCAGCAGGTGCTGGCCGAGGCCCTGGCGCTCGGAAACGCCTTCACGCTCGTCTTCGCGGGGGTCGGCCTGTCCATCGCACTGGCCGCTTTCGCGAATGCGCAGCTGGTCGAGCGGCTCGGGATGCGGCTTTTGAGCCACGCCGCCGTGATCCTCTACACGGCCCTGAGCGGCGCGCTGGTTCTGATCGAGCGGGGCGGCGGCCTGTCGGCGCCTCTCTTCATCGTCGCGCTCTTCCTGATCATGCTTCTCGTGGGACTGGTCTTTTCCAACTTCAATGCGATGGCGATGGAACCACAGGGCCATGTCGCCGGAATGGCGTCGAGCTTCGTGGGCGCGGGCGGCGTTCTGATCGGGGCGACCTTCGGCCACGTCATCGGTCAGGCCTATGACGGGACCGCGGGCCCGCTTCTGACCGGCTTTCTGGTCTGCGGATCGATCACGCTGCTCCTCATCCTCTATGCCGAGCGCGGGCGCCTGTTCCGCGCTGGACCCGCGTGATGTAAATAGGCTTAACTTTTTTCGCGAAGAGCACTTGAACCACGATCGCGGCCGCCCATCTGTGTTAATGTGAATTACATTTACATCCACGGAAAGGAGCCGACGATGCAAACAGCAACCTACCCCGAACCACGGGCAGACAACCCGGGCAACTGGTTCCGCCGCGCCGAGGCGTGGCTCGATTCAAAGGGCCGCTGGGCCTGGATCGCGGCGACCGTCGTCGCCTTCATCCTGTTCTGGCCGGTCGGTCTCGCCCTTCTCGTCTACATGATCTGGAGCAATCGCATGTCCTCTTGCAGCACGTCCCGCCGCCGGTCGGCCCCCTGGGCCCGTGAGCGCTTCGCGCCCACCGGCAACATCGCCTTCGACACCTATCGCGAGGAAACCCTCCGTCGGCTCGAAGAGGAACAGGAAGCGTTCCAGGCCTTCCTCGACCGTCTTCGCAAGGCCAAGGACCAGACGGAGTTCGACCAGTTCATGGATGAGCGCCGCACCCGCCCGATGGCGGATGCCGAGGACGATCGCGACCAGCCGCAGGCCGGCTGACGCCATAAGGAACTCGGCTGCGCGGGTCGGAAACCCGCCCGCGCGGCTACCCGTCACGGGAACGAAACTTCACGGTTCGAACGATGTATTCTTCCGCTGCCCTGCCCGACCCGCACCGCCATCCGCAGTTCTATGCGGGTGTGACCGTCAAGCGCTTCCTCGCCTGGATCGCCGACAGCCTCG
>JBMYPI010000113.1:0-7571 GCA_049600155.1 Rubricella sp. | reverse complement strand
TCGCGCATCTCGGCATAGCCCATGCGCCTGGCCTCGGCCTCCAGCCGGGCGTCGATATTGCGCCCGCAGCCGGGCATCGCGCGCACGCCGACGGACTCGCAGCGCGCCTTTTCCATCGCGTCGTAGAGGGCGCGGGCCATCTCGCCTTGCGGGCGATAGCGGTCGGCGGTGCCTTCGTTGTGGAACCGCTGGCGGAGCGCGAAACTGTCCGCCGCACCGCGCGCCGCGCGGACTTCCTGTGCGGTCATCCTGCGGGAGATCTGCGGCAGGCGTGCGGTATCGTTCGCCATCCCCGGCGGATCGACGGAATAGCTGACCGCCAGATCGGGGTTGTTCGCCAGCGTGCGCGTCGCGTCGGCGAGCGCCTTCTTGAACGGATCGGCCGGGTTGTCGGAACGATTGGTCATCGCGTCAGCCCTCGCAGGTGCGAACTGCCCCTTACGGATCGGCCCGAAAGGAGCGCAGACCCCCGGGAAAGGCGCGGTGCGTCAGCCAAGGCTCACGCTCACCGCGCTTTCGGGCAGTTCCTCGTCGAAGGCGCGCTGGTAGAATTCCGCCACCGTCTGGCGTTCCAGCTCGTCGCATTTGTTGAGGAAGGTCAGGCGGAAGGCGAAGCCGACCGAGCCGAAGATGCGGGCGTTCTCCGCCCAGGCAAGCACCGTGCGCGGGCTCATCACAGTGGAGATGTCGCCCTGCATGAACGCGGTGCGGGTGAGGTCCGCCACCGTCACCATGCGGCTGACGGTCGTGCGGCCCTCGTCGTCCGAGTAGTCGGGATGCTTCGCCAGCACGATCTCCACTTCCGCGTCATGGGGCAGGTAGTTGAGCGTGGCGACGAGGCTCCAGCGGTCCATCTGGCCCTGGTTGATCTGCTGGGTGCCGTGGTAGAGGCCCGTCGTATCACCGAGCCCCACCGTGTTCGCCGTCGCGAAGAGGCGGAAATAGGGATGGGGGTGGATCACCTGGTTCTGATCGAGAAGGGTCAGCTTGCCGTCCCGCTCCAGCACCCGCTGGATGACGAACATCACGTCCGGCCTGCCCGCGTCGTACTCGTCGAAGACGATGGCCACGGGATTGCGCAGCGCCCAGGGCAGGATGCCTTCCTGGAACTCGGTGACCTGCACGCCCTCGCGCAGGCGGATCGCGTCCTTCCCGATGAGGTCGATGCGGGAGATGTGGCTGTCGAGGTTCACGCGGACGCAGGGCCAGTTCAGGCGGCTCGCGACCTGTTCGATATGGGTGGATTTGCCGGTGCCGTGATAGCCCTGGATCATCACCCTGCGGTTATGGGCGAAGCCCGCGAGGATCGCGAGGGTGGTGTCGCGATCGAACCGGTAGGTGGAATCGAGCTCGGGCACGCGGTCGGAGCCCTCGGCGAAGCCACGCACGATCATGTCGCTGTCGATACCGAACGCTTCGCGCACGGAGATTTCCACGTTGGGTTCCTGCGCCATCTCAAGCGTCCCGTCGGCCATGCCCTGTCCTTCCCGTGAATCCGTCTTCCGGGGCGCGCACCCCGGCCAGCGCCCTTGATCATACATATGCCGGTGGCGTGCAAGGGCGAGCGGCCCGGTTCCCGCCTCAGCCGCCCGGCGCGCGAATGCCCCGTCGCCCGAGAAGCCTCAGCGTGAGGTTCCGCCCCGCGACGAGCGGCGGATACAGCCAGCGCGCCCTGCGTGGCCCGGCGAAGCCCAGCCTCACCAGCCTGTTGAACAGGCCCGACCGGGTGGTCATCAGCGCGAGCATCGTCATCGCCTCGTCGCCGTGGTGGAGCCGCCCGTCCGCTTCGACGACCATGCCCTTGTCGAGGTCGAGACCGGCCGCGACGATCCTTTCCACCAGGGGATGACCGGAGCGTGCATCGATCAGCGTCACGGGCCCGGCCGCCTCGCGCAGCCGGACCATCCGCACATAGGCGGAGCAGAACGGGCACTCGCCGTCATAGACGATATTCAACCCGCGCTTCTCGTTCGTGCCCGTCTCCATGCATGGGTAGGTAGGATCGTGTCGACCTCACTCCAAGCCCGCATCAATGATCCGCCGCCTCGAACAAACCATTGTTTAGAGACGAGCCCGGGTTTTGACACCATAACCGAACCCGGGGTTGGAGGGGGCTTGAGAGATGGATCGGACACCGGGCGAAAGCGTGATCGGGCGGATCGAGACCCATCTCTCCCGTCCGATCTCCATCCAGTCGCTGGCGGCGCTACGCATCCTGTTCGGCGCGATCCTCGTTTGGGATTGCTGGCGCTACATCAGGTATACGCGGATCGAGCGCTATTACGTCGAGACCGACTGGACCTTTCCGTATTTCGGCCTCTGGTTCATCCAGCCGCTTCCCGAGCCCTACATCCACTGGCTCTGGCTCGGTGTCGGGCTGACGGCCTTCATGGTGATGATCGGGCTGTTCTACCGCCCCGCGATCATCCTCTTCACGCTGATCTTCGGTTATTTCTTCCTGCTCGACCGCACGCAGTATCTCAATCACAACTACATGGTGCTGCTCTACGCGGTGCTGCTGTGCCTCGTGCCGGCGAACCGGGCGTTCTCGATCGATGCCCGGCTCTGGCCCGCGATCCGGTCGAAGGTGATTCCCTACTGGCCGGTCGCCGCCGTGCGGCTCCAGACGGAGATCATCCTGATCTATGCCGGGATCGTGAAGATCACCGATGACTGGCTGCGCGGGCAGCCCCTGATGCTCTGGTTCGAGAGCCGTGCCGACGAGATGTTGCTCGGCCCGATCATGAGCCTGGACTGGGTGGCGCTCGCGGCAAGCTGGGCGACGGTCGCGCTGCACGTCCTGGGCGCGCCGCTGCTCTTGTGGCACCGGACGCGGCTTGCGGTGTTCTGCATCTACGTCGTGTTCCACCTGTCGAACGTGGCGCTGTTCAACATCGGTATCTTCCCGTGGATCACGATCGCGGTGACGCTGATCTTCTTCCCGCCCGACTGGCCCCAGCGGCTGGCGCGCCGGTTCCTGGGCGTGTTCGAGGCCGTTCCGCCGATGCCGCCCCTGCCCGAGGTCCGTATCCCGCGTATCGCGCCGGGGCTCCTGCTGGTGCTCGCGGTCTGGTTCGCGGTGCAGATCGCCGTGCCGCAACGGCAGATCTTCTTCGACAACCTCGTGGGCTGGACGGGCGACGGCCACCGCTTCTCCTGGCGGATGAGGATCTACGATCGCGACGCGGAGGGCGTATTCCGTATCGTCATCGACGGGCAGGAGGACCTGGCCTATGATCTCGATCCGCGCGATATCATGTCCCGCCGGCAGGCACGGGTGGTGATGACCCGCTCCGACGTGGCGCATGATTTCGCGCGGATGCTGGAAGACCGGCTGCTCGCCGCCGGGGCGAGGCGGGTGGAGATCTATCCCCGCATCCGCAAATCCCTCAACGGCAGGCCGGAACAATGGTTTCTCGATCCCGAAGTGGACCTGACCGAAGAGCCCGTGCGCTACTTCACGCCCGCGCCTTGGGTCATGCCGCTGGAACACCGCGCGGCGGAAGGCGTGTGGCCGGACTGGTTCCCGCCCCTGCCGCTCCAGCGTCCCTGATCAGTCCGGGATCGCGCGGGACTGCTTGAGATGTTCCCAGGCCTGCACGACCTCGGCCAACCGATCCTCGTCATCGCGGCGGCCGCCGTTCATGTCGGGGTGGAGATCCTTCACCAGCGACTTGTAGATCCGGCGCAGCTCGGACTTGGTGACGCTCTCCTCCGCGCCGAGGATCGTGAGCGCCCGGCGGTCTTCGGGCGGCAGTCTGCGGCGGCGGCGCTCTCCGGCCGGGTCCGCGGCGCCGCGATTGATCGTGGCGTTCTCGCCCAGAACCTCGAACGGATCGTCATAGCCGAACCGCGCCCATGCGAAACCTTCGCTATGGGGTTCGTCCCCGCCCGATCGGGCGCCGTTCTTGAACGACCATGTCGGACGGCCCCAGAACTTGTCCGATTCCAGCGCGGCTTCCAGTTCTTCCGCCGAATGATCCTGGAAATAGTTCCAGCGCGCGTTGTACTCGCGGATATGGGTCTTGCAGAACCACCGGTAGCGGTTGAGCACGTCGGGCGAATAGGGCGCGCGGAAGGTTCCAGCCTCCTTGCAGTCGGGCCATTCGCAGGCCTTGCGGCTGTCCTCCACCGCGCCGGACATCCCCCGCCTCCGGTTTCGGCGGCGCTTGTCGGCTGAGACGGAGATGTCGAATCCGAAGGGATCGCGAGAGGCCATCACATCGTTCCTTTGCGAGTCGGGGCCATTACTTTAGATCAAGAGAGGCCGAGGCCAAGCCGTCACATCAGTGCAGGAGATGAACTTTGCGTGTCGCCGACCAAATCCATCGCAAGCTTCAGGATGCGTTTTCACCCCGTGAACTGGAAGTGGTGGACGAAAGCCATCTTCATGCCGGTCATGCGGGCGCGCCGGAGGGCGGGCAATCCCATTTCCGGGTCCGCATCCGGGCCGACGCCTTCGCCGGGCAATCGCGCGTCGCGCGCCAGCGGGCGATCTACGCCGTTCTCGCTGACGACATGAAGAAGCAGATCCACGCCCTCGCGCTCGACGTCGACGCCTGAACCCGTCAGGTCGCGGGGCCGAGACGGTCCGTCGGTTCGGATGCGGCGGGCTCCTCGACCTGCGGTTCGACTCGACCGGCCGGAGCCGGTTTCCGCGTCTCGCGGCAGAAGACGAGGAAGCTCGTCTCCCGCAACTCCTTGCGGCTGAGCATGCCGGATTTCTGCTCCGTCACGATGGTTTCGGAGCCGATGAACTCCCAGCCCTCTGCGGACTGGGCGTTCAGCACATCCGTCAGAGTCAGCGCCATGCGCTCGTCCGCGCGCTTGACGCCGCGGACCTTCCGGGCGGTCGTTGGCGCGGGGATCGTCTTGTATTCCAAATCAGCCATCGGGGCCTCCAGTTGGGTCACGCGATACCGAGCTTGGCGCGGACGATCTCCTGCACCGCCTGCGGATTGGCCTTGCCGCCGGTCGCCTTCATCACCTGGCCGACGAACCAGCCTGCAACCTTGGGATTTCCTTGCGCCTTTTCAACCTGTTCGGGGTTGGCGGCGATGATCGCGTCGACCGCCGCCTCGATCGCGCCGGTATCGGTGACCTGTTTCATCCCGCGCGCCTCGACGATCTCCGCCGGGTCGCCGCCCTCCGTCCAGACGATCTCGAACAGGTCCTTGGCGATCTTCCCGGAGATGACCTGCGCGCCGATCAGATCCACGATTCCGCCAAGCTGATCGGCGGAAACGGGGCTTTCGGAAAGCTCCAGCCCCTCCTTGTTCAGCCGCCCGAACAACTCGTTGATGACCCAGTTCGCGGCGAGCTTGCCGTCCCGCCCCTTCGCGACCTTCTCGAAGAAGTCGGCGGAGGCGACCTCGGCCGTCAGCACGCCCGCGTCGTATTCGGTCATCCCGTAGTCCTTCACGAAACGCGCCTTCTTCGCATCGGGCAGTTCGGGCAGGCTCACGCGGACCTTCTCGATATAGGCGTCGTCCAGTTCCAGCGGCAGAAGATCGGGATCGGGGAAGTAGCGATAGTCATGCGCCTCCTCCTTGGAGCGCATGGACCGCGTCTCCCCCTTGTTCGGATCGTAGAGACGGGTTTCCTGGATGACGCTGCCGCCATCCTCCAGGATGCCGATCTGGCGGCGTGCCTCGTATTCGATCGCCTGCTGGATGAAGCGCATGGAGTTCATGTTCTTGATCTCGCAGCGCGTGCCGAGATGGCTGAAATCCTGCGTTTCCTGGTAGCGCTCGTAATCCCCGGGCCGGCAGACGGAGACGTTCACATCCGCCCGCATCGAGCCTTCCTGCATGTTCCCGTCACAGGTGCCGAGATAGCGCAGGATCTGGCGCAGCTTCCGCAGATACTCGGCCGCTTCCTCCGGCCCCCGGATATCGGGGCGGGAGACAATCTCCATCAGCGCCACACCCGTGCGGTTGAGATCGACGAAGGACATCGCCGGGTCCATGTCATGGATCGACTTGCCTGCGTCCTGTTCGAGGTGGATCCGTTCGATCCGCACGCGCCGCGCGACGCCGGGCTCCATGTCCACCAGCACCTCGCCCTCGCCCACGATGGGGTGGTAGAGCTGACTGATCTGGTAGCCCTGTGGCAGATCGGGATAGAAATAGTTCTTCCGGTCGAAGCGCGAATAGAGGTTGATCTTCGCCTTCAGGCCAAGGCCGGACCGCACCGCCTGTTCGACGCAGAAATCGTTGATGACGGGCAGCATGCCGGGCATCGCGGCATCCACCAGAGAGACATTGGAATTCGGTTCCGCGCCGAATTGCGTGGACGCGCCGGAGAAAAGCTTGGCCTTCGATTTGACCTGGGCATGGACCTCCATGCCGATCACGATTTCCCAGTCGCCCGTCGCGCCGGGGATCGTCTTGGCTTCGGGTTCGGTATAGGCCAGTTCCGCCATCGCGCTTGCCTCTCGGTCGGGTCCGCTCGTCAAGGCGGGGTCATACGATGGAGGGGCCGGGGCGGCAATCCCTATAGGGCTACCCTGACCCCCCTTTGGCGCAACTCCGCCGCCAGTATCGCGGAACGGGGCAGGGCGAGGAAGGGAATATCCACATGGTGCCCGCTCGCGAGGACCACGCGCACATCGTCGGGGCCCTCGCTGTCTTCGGTGATCTCGACCCGATCGATATCGACGAGAGCGATCCGCATCGGACGCGGGGCCGTGATCCGCCATTCGGTATCGGTCAGTTCCATCCCGTGGACGGGGTTAAGGACGACGGCCCATGTCAGCATCGCGAGCGCAAGGCCCACCGGCAGCCAGAAGAGAAGCGGGGCATGGTTGGCGAGCGCGAAACCGGCGAAGGCGAGGGTGAAGAAGAAGGCCGCGAGCGTGACCGGCCGCCGCCCCTTGCGCGTGAAGCGGTAGGGCGCGCTCACCGTCCGCCGCTCACATCGACCGCTGTCGCGGTGATATAGGATGCGGCATCCGAGATCAGGAACAGCGCGGTTTCCGCGATCTCTTCGACCGTGCCGACCCGGCCCATCGGCACGAGCGGGCCGACGCGGGCCGTCCGATCCGGCTGGCCGCCCTTCGCATGGATGCCGGTCTCGATCGTGCCGGGGCGCAGGGAAACGACACGCACACCATCGCGGGCAAGCTCGTGCCCGAGACCCAGCGTCATCGTGTCGACCGCAGCCTTGGACGCGGCGTAGTCCACATATTCCCCCGCGCTGCCGAGCCGCGCCGCGATCGAGGAGATCGTCAGGATCACGCCGCCGTCGCCGCCGCGCGACCGCGCCATGCGCCGCCCGGCCTCTCGCGCGACATAGAGCGCACCGAGCGTGTTGACCGCGATGACCCGGTCGATCTCCTCCACCGTCGCATCGATCAGGCTGCGCCCCCGCGGCGGAACGATCCCGGCATTGCTGACGACGGCGTGGGGCGTTCCGAAGGCGGCGGCGTGGGCATCGAACATGTCTGCGACCGCGCCCGGATCGGAGACATCGACGGCGATGAGTGCCGCGCCTCCCCCGTGGCTCCGCACTGCGTCCGCGACGGCTTCCGCCCCCGCGTGGTCGCTGCGATAGGCGATGCCGACATCGTA
>JBMYPI010000112.1:0-7680 GCA_049600155.1 Rubricella sp. | reverse complement strand
CGGCGGCGGAACAGCGGCGGATGCCGCTTTATACCCTGGAAGACGCCTTCCTGCGCTCCGTGCGCCCCGACGACCCGATCCCCGCCGGGATCGTTCTCGATCGCACGGGCATCCACTACGAAACGGACAAGCCTTCCGACCTTTCGGCGATGCTGTGCGATCCGCCACCGGTTCAGGAGGATGCCGCCGCGCTCCTCGACCTCATGCGGCACTACCGGTTGTCAAAATACAATGACCGGCGCCCGGCCGCCGCCGCGCTTCCCGATCGCCCCTTCACTCTCGTCGTCGATCAGAAACGGGGCGACGCCTCCATCCCCGGCGCGGGCGCCGACGCGGGAACCTTCGCCGCGATGCTTCGAGAGGCCCGCGCGTCCGGCCGTCCGGTCGTCGTCAAGAGCCATCCGTCGGGGGCGGGATACCTCGAAGGGCGGTTGCCGCCCGGCGTGCAGCGGCTGACCGGCCCCGTCGACCCCTGGGCGCTTCTCGAGGCGGCGGCGGAGATCCATGTCGTATCGAGCCAGATGGGTCTCGACGCCATTCTCGCGGGAAGGCGGCCGATCGTTCACGGCCGGGCCTTCTACGCCGGGCTGGGGCTGAGCGAGGACAGGGTTCCGAGGCCCGGTTTCCCGGTTCTGACGCCGGTCCAGCTGTTCGCGATCCTCTATGGGCGCTATTGCCATTGGTTCGATCCCGGGACGGGCGCGCCGACGACGCTGGAGCGGTCGATCGCCGTGCTCGATGCCCGCGCGCGGGCCGCACGGCGCACCGCGCGCCCGATGGCGGTGTCCGGCGTCCGGGCCTGGAAGCGGGCCCAGATCGGGCGGTTCCTCTCCGCCGGAGGCGCGAGTGTCCGCTTTCTGACCGGGAACAGGCGCCCGCGCGACGGGGAGATCCTCGTTCACTGGGCGTCCGGATCCCCGCGCCCGGATGGGCCCGCGGTGTCGATGGAAGACGGCTTCATCCGGTCCCGCGGGCTCGGAGCGTCCCTTGTCCCGCCGCTGTCCATCGTGCTGGACGAAACCGGCATCCATTTCGACGCAACCGCTTCGAGCGGGTTCGAGGCGGTCGCGCGCGCGGCGACCGATCTGCCGCCTGCGGCGCTGCGCCGTGCGAAGCGGCTGCGCGAGGCGATCCTGTCGACCGGTGTGACGAAATACGGGCAGGGCGGCACGGTGCGCCCTCTTGCCGATCGGGTCGTGCTGGTGCCCGGGCAGGTCTCGGATGATGCATCGCTCCTGCGGGGGCGTGTCCCGATCGATGGAAACGCCGGCCTCCTGAAGGCTGCGCGTGCCCTCTACCCGGAGGCGATCCTCGCATGGCGGACCCATCCCGACGCGTCCGCGGGTCTTCGCCGCGGCGCGCTTCCTGCCGGTCTGGTCGCGGAGTGCGGGGCGATCGATGTCAGCGACATGGCGCTCGAAGCGCTCTGGCCCCGTGTGGAGCGCGTCGTGACGATGACCTCCACGCTGGGGTTCGAGGCACTTCTGCGGGGTATTGCCGTCACCTGCCTCGGCTGGCCGTTCTATGCCGGTTGGGGGCTGAGCGAGGATCGCGCCGCGCCGTTGCCGGAGGGTCGGCGCGGCATCGCGCTGACGCTCGACCAGCTCGTCCATGCGGCCCTGATCGACTATCCGCTCTACCTCGATCCGGTGACCGGGCAGGCGACCGCGCCCGAGATCGTCATCGAGCGTCTCGCCTCCGGGCATGGCGGTGCGCGGGGGCCGGTGCTTGCGGCGCTGTCGCGGCTTCAGGGTCTCGCCGCGCCCTATGCGCGGCTGTGGCGCTGAGGGTCACGCAACCAGGTCGCCATCGTATCCGGGCCCACGGCCGCGACCGCCGCGAGGCGAAAGCGCGGTGCATTCGCGAGCCGCTCGATCCCGAGCGGACCAAGCGCTGGGCGGCCTTCCGAGCCGAGGGTGAGGCCCGCGCGCATCTCCACGATCCGGTCGACGAGATCATCGCGGAGAAGCGCCGCGGCCAGTTGCCCGCCCCCTTCGCACAGAACCCGCGTGATGCCGCGCTTGGCGAGGGCCTCGAGCATCGCCACGGGATCGAGCGCGCCTTCCCGCGTCGTGCCCGTGACGATCGTTTCCGCGCCGAGCCCGTGCCACGCGTCCCGCCGGGCGCGATCCACGTCGCGACGATGGAAGAGCCAGACGGGTTGACGCCGCGCCGTTCGGGCAAGGCGGCCCGTCAGCGACAGCGAAAGGCTCCCGTCCGCCACCACCCGAACGGGCCGATCCTCGGGAAAGCCCGGAAGACGCACATCGAGCATGGGATCGTCGGCCCGGGCCGTGCCTGCGCCGATGAGGATGGCATCGTGCCGCGCGCGGATGAGATGGACCCGCTCGCGCGCCGCCGGGCCGGTGATCCAGCGGCTCTCGCCGCGCCCCGTGGCGATGCGCCCGTCGATCGAGACGGCGATCTTGAGCGTGACGAGCGGTCGCCCCGCTGTGCGGTGCATGAGAAACCCCGCATTGAGTTCGACCGCCTCTTCAACGAGGGGATCGCAGCGGTCGACCACAATGCCCGCCGCGCGAAGCCGCGCGAAGCCGCGCCCTTCCACGCGCGGATCGGGATCCTCGAGCGGGCAGACGACCCGCGCTATACCGGCATCGATCAGCGCATCGGCGCAAGGTGGAGACCGGCCGTGGTGCGAACAGGGTTCGAGCGTGACATAGGCCGTCGCCTGGCGTGCGGCCTCTCCCGCCTCGGCCAGCGCGACGGCTTCGGCATGGGGGCGACCACCCGGGCGTGTGGAGCCGCGCCCGACGACCCGTCGATCCCTGACGATGACGCATCCGACAGCGGGGTTCGGCCAGACCGTCCCGAGGCCTCGCCGTGCAAGGCCGAGGGCATGGCGCATGTGGCGCAGATCGGTGTCGTCAGCCATCCGTCGACGGGGTCGGCGGCCGCAACTCGTGGACGAAATCCTCGAAATCGTCTGCCGCCTGGAAGTTCTTGTAGACGCTGGCGAAGCGCACATAGGCGACCGTATCGATTCCCGCGAGGGTCTTCATCACGATCTCCCCGATCGTGTCGGAGGGAATATCGCTGTCACCCATGCTTTCAAGCCTGCGCACGATGCCGGAGATGAGCTGATCCACCCGCTCCGGTTCGATCGGGCGTTTCTGCATGGCGATGCGGATGGAGCGGGCAAGCTTGTCGCGATCGAAATCCTCGCGCCGCCCGTTCTTCTTGATGACGACGAGATCGCGCAGCTGCACCCGCTCATAGGTCGTGAACCGACCACCGCAGGCGGGGCAGAACCGGCGCCGACGGATCGCGACATGATCCTCTGCGGGGCGGGAATCCTTGACCTGCGTATCGGTGTTTCCACAGAACGGGCAACGCATTTCCGGCTCCTCCCCTCGCGCGACTGTGACCGCACTATATGGAGGGCCACAAGGTTTGGGTAGCCCTGTCGGCGTTCCCTACCACAGATCGCGGCTACTCGGCCGCGCCGGGAAGGGCCGGTGGGTCGTCATCCTCGCCCTGCACGGCGGGCGGGACCTCTCCGGGCAGGGATTTCTGAGTGCGCGCGCCGAGGGTCTTGAGCAATTCCACCTGTCGCAGCACGCTGCCATTGCCCCGGCTGAGGCGATCCCAGGCGCGGTCATGGGAATCGCGGGCACGGTCGAGAAGCCCGCCGACCTTCTCCATCTCTTCCGCGAAGCCCGCGACCTTGTCGTAAAGAAGACCGGCCCGGCGGGCGATCTCCTCGGCGTTGCGGTTGCGCCGCTCGATCGCCCAGACATTCTCGACCGTGCGAAGGGCCATCATAAGCGTGGTGGGCGTGGCGAGGGTCACGCCCTTGGATACGGCCTCCGCCGTCAGATCCCCGGCCTCGGATATCGCCGTGGCGAAGGCCCCCTCGATGGGCATGAACAGGACGACGAAATCGACCGACCCGTCCGAAAGTGCGGAATAATCCTTGCCCGCGAGCGTCTCGATATGGGCGCGAACGGCGCGGACGTGATCCTTGAGCGCCGCGGCGCGGGCCACGTCATCTTCCGCGTTCACCAGCCGCTCGTAGGCGGAGAGCGACACCTTGCTGTCGATCACAAGACGCCGCCCCTCCGGCAGATCGACCACCACGTCGGGGCGCAGGAGGCGGCCCTCGGCATCCCGCCCGCTCGATTGCGTGTGATAATGCTCGTCCCGGATGAGGCCCGACGCCTCCAGGATCTTTTCCAGAACCATCTCGCCCCACGCGCCCTGTTTCTGGCGATCCCCCTTGAGCGCGCGGGTGAGGTTCTCGGCCTCGGCACTGATCGCGAGGGTCTGCTTCGTCAGCCCTTCGATCACGGTCTGGAGGTGCTGGCGTTCCTTCGCCGCGCTCTGGTGGACGGTGCGCAGTTCCGTCTCGAACTTGCCCACATGCTCGCGCAGGGGGGTCAGCATCGCCTCGAGCCGCTCCTGATTGGCCTTGCGGAAATCCTCGCCCTGGATGCGCAGCACGTCCTGCGACAGCGTCTGGAAGGACTTCTTCATGTCCTCCTGGTAGGCGCGCAGGCGGGCCTCCTCCCGGGCGAAATGGTCGCGATCCTTGGCGTTCTCGGTGCGCAACCGCTCCAGTTCGACGCGAAGATCGCCGGCGGCGCGGCGTTCTGCATCGAGGCTGTCGCGAAGGGCGTCGATCTCCTCCGCCCGGTCGGCCAGCCGGGCATCGAGCGCCGCGAGCCGTTCCTCGCTTCGTGTCGCTTCCGTCCGGAGGGCGGCAAGCTCCGCCTGGCTTTCGCTCCGTGCGGCATGGGCCTGTGCCCGGAGGCTCGCAACGGTGCGGCGGGCCGCGATCACCCACCAAAGCGCACCAAGGATCACGATGATCAGCGCGCCCCCAAGCAGGTTCACTGCCTGGGGGATGCCGTCGAAATGCGCGTAAAGCGGTGCAAGCCGTTCCATCCGTGCCCCTTTTGTTCCAGTGTGCCGATGCGCGCCGGAAAGGGCAAGGGGTGGGGCGGCCTCAGGCCGCCCGTTTCACCTGCCGGCCGCGATTGCCGGGGCGGCGGTTGCGCCGCTGTCCGCCGGGCTTACCACGACCACCGCCCTTCGCGGGCTTCGCCGCTGCCTCGCGCCAGGGTTCGCCGCCCGCCACCGCGATGGTGGTCTTGAGCACCTTCTCGATCGCGCGCAACTCGCCCATTTCCTGCGGTGCGCAATAGGCGATCGCAGCGCCATCGGCCCCGGCGCGGGCCGTCCGTCCGATCCGGTGGATATAGTTCTCCGGCACATTGGGCAGATCGAAATTGTAGACATGGCGCACATCGGGAATATCGATCCCGCGCGCGGCGACATCGGTGGCGACGAGCACCATCGCCTTTGCATCCCGGAACGCCTTCAGCGCGCGTTCCCGCTGGCCCTGGCTCTTATTGCCGTGGATCGAGACGGCCTCGAAACCGGCGGCGCAAAGCTGCTTCATCATCCGCTCCGCGCCGTGCTTGGTGCGCGCGAAGACGAGCGCGAGTTCCCCGCGATGGGTGTCGAGATGGGACTTCAGGAGGTCCATCTTCGCCGCCTGCTCCACGAAATGGACCGATTGGGAGATCTTCTCCGCGGGACGTCCGGGGCGGGCGACCTCGATCCGCAGGGGATCGTTCTGGAACGCCTGCGAAAGCTCCGCGATCTGCTTTGGCATCGTAGCGGAGAACAGGACCGTCTGCCGCTCGGGGCCGAGCATCTTCGCGATACGGCGGAGCGGCTGGATAAAGCCCATGTCGAGCATCTGGTCGGCCTCGTCGAGCACCAGGAACGTCACGGTGTCGAGCCGCACCGCGCGCCGTTCCGTCAGGTCGATCAGGCGGCCGGGCGTCGCCACGAGGATATCGGCCCCGCGTTCGAGCTGCCGGCACTGCCCGTTGATCGACGCACCGCCGACGACGGTGCGGATGCGCAGATGCGACTTGCCCGCGAGCATCTGGAGGTTCCCGGTGATCTGGCGCGCAAGTTCGCGCGTGGGTGCGAGGATCAGGGCCCGAACCTCGCGATCGGCGAGCTTGCCCTGGGGCACGAGCGCCCGGTTGAGAAGCGGCAGGCCGAAGGCCGCCGTCTTGCCCGTGCCGGTCTGGGCGAGGCCCATCACGTCGCGCCCGTCGAGGATCGCGGGAATGGCCTTCGCCTGGATCGGCGTCGGTTCGGTGAAGCCTGCCGCGTCGAGCGTGGAAAGCAGGCGGTCGGAGAGCCCGAGGGCCCGGAAATCGGTCATGTCAGCCTTTCAGCGGCGCGGGCCGATCCCACGCCGAAACAATTCGATGCCCCCGGCCCGATGCCGGTGGCCTGGAAGGGTGTTCTCTGCGAACGGATGAGCCCTCTGCTCCCGCCGCCGACCCCCCGCGTGATATGGGACCAGATGAAAACGAGCGCCCTGTAATAGGGCGCGCCATGAGAGGGCGGCTTGATGAGGAGGGCAGGGCCCGCGCCGCGCAATCAGCTCACGCAGGGCGGCTGATACGCGAAAACGGGGCTCTTCACAATGACCTATCGCAGAAGCGCCACCACTTCGCGCCGGTGCGGGCGGTCGCGATGTTCGAACAGGTAGATCCCCTGCCAGGTGCCGAGCGCCATGCGCCCGCCGATCACCGGGATCTGAAGGGAGGTCGGCAGGAGTGCCGCCTTGATATGGGCGGGCATGTCGTCCGGCCCCTCGTAGGTGTGGCGCAGGTAGTCCATCGAGGGATCCGTGGAGGGCGGCACGAGGCGGCGGAAGAAGGCCGCGAGGTCCGTTTGCACGTCGGGGTCCGCGTTTTCCTGAATCAGGAGGGAACAGGACGTGTGGCGGACGAACAGCGTCAAGAGTCCCTCGCCCGAAACCCAATCGGCCACTTCGCTGGTGAAGTCGTATAGGCCCGGGCCGTCGGTGGAGAGGGTGAGGACCGTATGCATGGCCCTCAGAACAGGCCCGTGCCCATCTGGTCGATCAGCGTCTTCGCCTTGGCGATGGCGGCCGCGTTCGCCTGGTCGAGGCTGGGGAAGTTGTCCGCCCGGATGAGGCGGTGGCTCTTACCCTCGTATTCGATCAGGGCGGACAGACGATACTCGCCGCCGTCCTTCATCGGAACGGGGGTGATGGTGAACCCCTTGTAGGGTTCACCGGGCTGCGGTTCGGGCTCCTTCGAGCCGCCGAAGAGCTTGGACAGGATGGACATTGCGCGTCAAAGAGCCTTTCGGTCCGTGCCTGGCGACATACTCGATGCCAGCGCTGCAGGCGCGGGCGTTACTGATCGAGGAAACTCCGCAGCTTCCGGCTCCGGCTCGGGTGCTTGAGCTTGCGCAGCGCCTTCGCCTCGATCTGCCGGATCCGTTCACGGGTCACGCTGAACTGCTGGCCGACCTCTTCGAGCGTGTGGTCGGTGTTCATGCCGATGCCGAAGCGCATCCTGAGCACCCGTTCCTCGCGCGGCGTGAGGGAGGCCAGCACCCGCGTCGTCGTTTCCTTCAGGTTGCCCTGGATGGCGGCGTCGAGCGGCAGGACGGCGTTCTTGTCCTCGATGAAATCGCCGAGCTGGCTGTCTTCCTCGTCCCCGATCGGGGTTTCGAGTGAGATCGGCTCCTTGGCGATCTTCATCACCTTGCGCACCTTGTCGAGCGGCATCTGGAGCTTCTCGGCCAGTTCCTCGGGCGTCGGCTCCCGGCCGATCTCGTGCAGCATCTGGCGCGACGTCCGCACCAGCTTGTTGATCG
>JBMYPI010000111.1:0-7699 GCA_049600155.1 Rubricella sp. | reverse complement strand
ATGAACCACGGGTTCGCGGTGGATGCGCAAAGCCTGCCCGAGGGCGTGAAGGAGACCCATGTTTCTCTCTTCGACGGCACCAATTGCGGGCTGCGAATGACCGATCGGGCGGTCTTCTCCGTCCAGCACCATCCCGAGGCGAGCCCGGGCCCGCAGGACAGTTTCTACCTGTTCGAGCGGTTCGTCGCCTCGATGACAGCCTGAGCGTTTACCCACCGTTAACCATGGCGCCGCGATAACGCTCCGGTAACCAATCCGGAGTGGCGTATGGTCTCGAGATCCGATTACCAGCGGCCCGGACTGTCCGAGGCGGCAACCCCCTTCATCCCCGAAACACGGACCCACGACGCGCGCGATGAGACCCTTGCGGGCCTGATCCCGCTGGAGGTGGCGCTTTCCACGAAGGCGATCGCATGGCGCGCGATCGGCCCGATGACATGGATCGCCAGGGCGGACCCTTCGGCGGAGGACGCGATCCGCGCCGCGCTTCCGCCCGGGATCGGACCGGTCTTCTTCATCGACATGGACCGCAGCCGGATCGAGGCGGAGTTGCGCGCCGCCCATGGCGCCGCCCTCGCCCGCCGGGCCGAAACGCTCTGCCCGGAGGAGGCGAGCTGCCGGGGGTTCGAGGCGAGCGTTGCCCGGCGCGCGGGGCTGGGCGCCCTCGGCCTGCTCGCGCTTCTCATCGTATTCGCGCCGTCCCTGTTTCTGACGCTCCTCATAGGCTGGATCGTGGTGATGACGGCGGCGAACACCGCGATCCGGCTCGCCGCGCTTCTCGGTCGGCGCGAGACGATCCCCGATATTCAACCCAAGGCGGCGCTTCTGCCCGTCGTCTCCATCCTCGTGCCCGTCTACCGGGAAGGGCCGGTGCTGGCAGCCCTGATGGCCGCGCTGGGGCGGCTGGACTATCCCCACGACAAGCTCGACGTGAAGCTGCTCCTCGAAGAGGACGACGACGAGACACCCCGCGCGCTCGCCACGCTGGGCCTTCCCGGTTTCGTCGAGGTCATCACCGTCCCCGATGGCCGGCTCCGCACCAAGCCCCGGGCGATGAACTACGCCCTTCCCTTCTGTCGCGGTGAGATCGTCGGCATCTACGACGCCGAGGACAAGCCGGAGCCCGACCAGATCCGCAAGGCCGTCGGCGTTCTGGCCGCGAGCCCGGCCGATGTCGCCTGTGTGCAGGCCGCGCTCGATTTCCACAATCCGCGCGACAACTGGCTGACGCGCTGCTTCACCATCGAGTACGCGATCTGGTTCAGGGTTCTCCTGCACGGCGTGCGCAGGCTCGGGCTTCCGATCCCGCTCGGCGGCACCTCGCTTTTCATCCGCCGCCGCGTGCTCGAGGAGATCGGGGCGTGGGACGCCCATAACGTGACCGAGGATGCCGATCTCGGCATGCGGCTGGAGCGGCACGGCTATCGCACGGGGCTCGTTCCCTCCACGACATGGGAGGAGGCGAATGGCAGCCTGCCGAGCTGGCTTCGCCAACGCTCCCGCTGGCTGAAGGGCTACGCCATGACCTGGGTTACCCAGATGCGCGATCCCGCCGCCCTCTGGCGGGAGCTCGGACCGCGCCGGTTCCTCGGCCTCCAGGTCCTGCTTCTGGGCAGCGTCACGGCCTACCTCGCGATGCCGCTTTGGTGGGTGCTCGTGGGGGTAAGCGTGACCGGCGCGTCTTCGGGCATCCTTTCCGGTGTGCCCGGTCCGCTTGCAGCCGCATTCTGGGCGCTCCTGCCCCTCGCACAGATCGTGATGCTCGCCGCCGCCCTGCGGGCGCTGATGGGAACGGGGCGGAGGGGGCTGATCCCGTGGGTCTTCACCCTGCCCGCCTATTGGTCTTTGGGCGCCATATCAGCGTGGCGGGCGGTGTTCGAGATCTTCAGCGCGCCCTTCCATTGGCACAAGACGGCCCACGGCCGGAACGCGGCCGCCCGAAGCGCCGATCACGCCCCGAAAAGCGTCTCCGCAAGCGCGCCGTAGCCCGCGCGCTCCAGCCCCGCCCGTTGCGCCGCCTCGATCTCGTGCAGAGCGTCGCCGACATCGCGATCCGGGTTCCAGGGCAGCCCCCGCGCCTTCGCGTTGGCTGCGCGGCGCTCGTCCGTCCAGCCGGGCGGGGGCGAAGGATTGCCCGCCCGGCTCGCCCTGGGAAGCCGGGCGATCCAACGGGGCAGATCGGCGGCTTCGAGGAACGGCGGCAGGATGTCCTGGCCCGCGCGCCACACCACGGGAACGATCCGCTCCCGCCCGAAGACATCGGCCCAGCGGCCGAGGAGCCCCGCAAGGTCGAGATGCGCGCGGACGTCCTCGTCTTCCAGCCACGCGCCGAGCGGGCGAACCTCCCGCACCTCACGGCTGCGCACCATCTGCGCGTGGAACGCGGGCGCCCAGCTCGCGGCCCGGCGCAGGCAGACGACCACGCGCACTTCCCCCGTGGCGAGCGGAGCACAGGCATCGGCATAGTGCGGCGACGTCCCCGAAAGCCCCTCGGCACTGATCAACACACAGCGCTTTCGCGCGACCAGCGCCGCGATCCGCTCGACCCGCGTGCGAGAGGATCCGAGGCGGGGATGCGCCCGCCCATGGTCGATCTCGTGGGCGATGGCGAGGAAGAGGTCGTTATGCTTGGGCAGGCGGCGTCCGTCCGGCCCCCGCGCCATCGGATAATCCACACCCGACAGGCCGATCACGCCCCGCCAGCGGGAAAACGCGTGCTGGATCGCGCTCGACCCCGTCTTGTGCATGCCGATATGGAGGACGAGCCGCCCCAAAACGCCGGCTCAGACCACCCTAAGCCGGACCGATCCAAGACCTTCGATCTCGAAGTAGGCCTCCTGCCCGGCCGGGACGCTCACCAGCCCCGCATGGGTCCCGCACATCACGATCTGCCCGGCCCGGATCACGTCTCCCCGCCCGGTGAAGAGGTTCGCGATGAAGGCGAGCGCCTCGGCGGGCGGTTGCGGGGCCGTGTCATGGGCGTGGAGCATCTCCTCCCCACCCACCACGAGCCGCGCCATCGCATGCAGATCCGCACCCGGCGCCGCACCACCCGTTCCGAGCACAAGGCCCGCGTTGAACACGTTGCCGGCGATGATCGAGGGAGCGTGGCGACTTTCCCCTCCCTCGCGGCGATCGAGCACCTCGAAGGCCGGGACGAACCGTTCCACATGAGCAATCACGGCCTCGGGCGTCCAATCCCCCGCCCGCGCGCCGATATCCTTGCCGATGACGGCGGCGATCTCCGGCTCGAAGACGAGAGAGGTGTGATCGTCCTCCGCGATTTCGGCTCCATCGGCCCGGATCGCCTCCGCCATGATCCGCGCGCCCGCCGGTTGGGTGACGTGGTAGCGCTCCATCAGCGCGGGGCTGTTCCAGCCGATCTTGTAGCCGCCGACCCTGCCGGACAGGATCGTGACCAGGTCCTGGATCGCGTAGCCCTCATGCAGGGTCTTGATCGGAAAATCGATGAACGGCGCCCCCTCGGCACGGTCCCGCACGATGTGGCGGGCGATCGCGTCAATGTCCATCGAGGCTCTCCGCGTCGATCTTCAGGCGGGTTTCGTAGGCGGTGGAGATATGCGCACGCGCGGCCGCCTCCGCCGCGTCGCCGTCACGCCCGGCGATCGCATCGACGATCGCCTGGTGCTCGGCCATGGCGATCTCGGGCCTGCCTGCGGCGGCGAAGGAGGTGGTGGACAGGAGCGCCATGGAGCGGCGCACGCTGTCGAGCTGCTGGATCAGGTAGCGGTTGTGGGACGCGAGATGGATCTGACGGTGGAACCGCTTGTTCGCCCGGCTCATCGCGCCGGGATCCTCCATCAGGCGGCGATCGGCGGCGACCATCTCGTTGAGAAGGCGCACCTCTTCCGGGGCGGCGTGCTGGGCGGCGAGCCGCGCGGCGAGCCCTTCGAGCTGCGCGCGCACGACGTAGAGTTCGCCCAGCTGGTCGTGATCGAGGGAGGCGACGATCAGGCTGCGGCCGTCGCGCGCCAGCACCCCTTGTGTCTCCAGCCGCTGGAGCGCCTCGCGGATCGGAGTGCGGGACATGCCGAGCCGGTCGGCCAATTCCGACTCCACCAGCCGGTCGCCGGCCTTGTATTCGCCCATGTCGATCGCGTGGAGGATGCGGCGATAGGCGTCGGAGGGGCCGGTTTCGGTGAAAGGTGCACTCATCGGTCTTTGTATGCAATTGTATGGCGTTGTACTCCTTGGTGCCGTAGATGCCGCGTCGCGTCAAGCGCTGGCGCTGCGGCCCGCCATGCCTTAGGCGAGGCTGCATGGGACCGATCTTCGCCGATATCCGTGTCTGGATCTTCGATCTCGACAACACGCTCTACCCGCCCGAGGCACGCCTCTTCGACCAGATCGAAACGCTGATGCACGCCTACGTCATGCGCGAACTCGACGTTTCGGAGGCCGAGGCGGACCACCTGCGCCGCCGCTACTGGCTCGATCACGGCACGACCCTTGCCGGGCTGATGGCCAATCACGAAGCCATCGACCCGCATCATTTCCTGCGCGAGGTGCACGATATAGACCTCGATCACCTGACCCATGACGAGGCACTGGGTGCGGCCATCGCTGCCCTCCCCGGCCGCCGGATCGTGTTCACCAACGGCTCCCGCCTCCACGGGGAGCGGGTGACGGCGGCGCGTGGCCTGTCGGGGGTGTTCGATGCGATCTACGGGATCGAGGACACGGGCCTCATCCCCAAGCCCCGCCGGGCGGCGTTCGACGCGATCTTTTCGCGGGAGGGGATCGCCGGGCCGGAAGCGGCGATGTTCGAGGATGACGCGCGCAATCTCGAAGTGCCCCACGGCATGGGCCTTCGCACGGTCCTCGTGTCATCCGAGGCCAGCGAGAGGCCGGCCCATGTCGATTTCGTGACCCGCGATCTCGGGGGCTTTCTGTCGCGCCTGCCCTGAGCGGCCTTTCCGCGCGGGGGCCGCGGGCCTATCCTCTCGGCCATGACAGAGATCCAGTGCGATATCCTGATCGCCGGTGGCGGGGCCGCGGGCCTGAGCGCCACCATCGCCTTCGCCTCGGCCGGGTTCCGGACGATCTGCGTCGATCCCGTTCCACCCGTGACGGATGCGGCGGCGGACGGGTCGGACCTGCGTTCGACCGCCTTTCTCAAACCCTCCGTCGCGCTTCTGGACCGGATCGGGATCTGGCCCCGACTGGCCCCCCATGCCGCGCCCCTGCGCACGATGCGGATCGTCGATGCGGGCGGGGAGGAAAACCTGCCCCGCGATACCCGCGATTTCGTGGCGGGCGATGTGGGCGAGGACGCGTTCGGCCACAACGTGATCAACTGGCGCCTGCGGCGCGAGATGGTCGCCCATATCGAGACGCTCGCCCATGCGGAGCTGCGCGCGGGGGTTTCGCTCGACGATCTTCTGCCGCGGACGGGCGAGGCTCTGGCCCGGCTGAGCGATGGAACCCGCATCCGTGCCCGGCTCGTGATCGGCGCGGACGGACGGGAAAGCTTCGTCCGCTCGGCTCTCGGGATCGGGGCGAAGACGGTGCGCTACGGGCAGAAGGCCATCGTGTTCGCGGTTTCCCACGACCTGCCCCACGGTGACGTCTCGACGGAGATCCACCGCACGGGCGGCCCCTTCACCCTCGTTCCCCTGCCGAGCGAGGACGGCGGCTATCGCTCCGCCATCGTCTGGATGGAGACGGGGCCGAATGCCGACGCACTCATGAATCTCGACGATGCCGCCTTCGAAGCGGCGGTGAACGAGCGGTCCTGCGGCGTTCTCGGCCCCTTGCGGGTCGAGAGCCCCAAGCGGATCTGGCCGATCATCACGCGCAAGGCCGACAGGCTGACGGGCCAGCGTGCGGCCCTCATCGCGGAAGCCGCCCATGTCATGCCGCCCATCGGCGCGCAGGGGCTGAACATGAGCCTGCGTGACATCTCGACCCTCCTTGACCTCGTATCCGAGGCGCGGGAGAGGGGCGAGGATATCGGCGCGCCGGGCCTTCTTGCCCGGTATGAACGGGCGCGGGAGGCCGATGTCACGATCCGTCTTGCCGGGATCGACCTCCTCAACCGCGCCTCGATGGCCGAGCCGCAGATCCTTCGGGACATGCGCGCACGCGGGCTCGCCGTTCTTCACGGGGTTCCCGCGATACGGCACGCGGCGATGCGACTCGGGCTCGGCGCGCGCTAGAGGCGTTCAGCGCGCGGCCAGGTCTTCTTCCAGAAGCGCGCGCACCGCGTCCATCGGCACGTCGCGTGTGGTGAAAGCCTGCCCGATATCGCGGGCGAGGATGAAGGTCAGTCGACCATCCTTCACCTTCTTGTCCTGGGACATCAGCGCGAGAAGCCCCTCGGCATCGGGCAGATCGCCCGGAATATCCGACAACCGGGCGCGCATCCCCATGCGGTCGAGATGATCCGCGACACGCCCCGGCGCCTCCTGCGGGCAGAGCCCCAGACGTGCGGAGAGCGCAAAGGCGAGTCGGCATCCGATGGCGACGCCCTCCCCGTGCAGAAGCCTGTCGCAATAGCCCGTCGCGGCCTCCAGCGCATGGCCGAACGTATGGCCGAGATTGAGAAGCGCGCGATCGCCCGCCTCCTTCTCGTCGCGCACGACGATCTCCGCCTTCATTTCGCAGGACCGTCGGACGGCGCGCGCGCGGGCCTCGGCGTCACCTGCGGCGAGGGCGGGCGCGTTGCCCTCGAGCCATTCGAAGAAGGCGGCATCGCCCAGAAGCCCGTATTTCATGACCTCGGCGTAGCCGGCCAGAACGTCCCGCTCCGGCAGCGTGTCGAGGAGTGCGGTATCCGCAAGGACGAGGCGCGGCTGGTGGAACGCGCCGACGAGGTTCTTGCCCTGGGCCGTGTTGATGCCCGTCTTGCCGCCGACGGAGCTGTCCACCTGCGCCAGCAGCGTCGTGGGGATCTGCACGAAGCCGACACCCCGGCGCAGGATCGCGGCGGCGAAGCCGGCCAGATCTCCGATCACCCCGCCGCCGAAGGCGATGACGATATCGTCGCGCTCGACCTTCGCCTCCAGAAGCCATTCGACCGCGCGGGAAAGCCCCGCCCAGCCCTTCGTGCCCTCACCCGGCGGGAGCGCGAGCGCCGTGGAAGTGATCCCTTCCGCCTCCAACGCGCCTCGCAACGCGGAGAGATGGTGGGCGGCGACCCGCTCCTCCGTCAGGATCGCCACCCGCCCGCGCCGCAGGAGAGGGGCGATCTCGGCCCCCGCACGCGCCAGGAGGCCCGCGCCGATGCGGATATCGTATTCCCGCCCCGCCAGCGGCACATGCACGGTCTCAATCGTCATAATTGCCCTCCGGCGGGTAGGAAACGGCCGCACGGCCGAGGGTTTCGAGGATGCGCGCGACGACCGCCTCGTGCGGCTGATCGGGTTCGGAAACAACCCTGTGGTCCGCTTCCGCGTAGACCGGCGCCCGGCGCTCCAGGAGGGCGGCCAGCGTTCCGCGCGGATCGTCGGTTTCGAGAAGCGGCCGGCCCGGCTTGTCCTTCACGCGGTCCCAGAGCGTTTCGAGCGCGGCGTCGATCCAGACCGTATCCGCCTCGGCCTTGAGGAAGGCACGGGTTTCAGGATCCATGAAGGCCCCCCCACCCGTCGCGATCACCCGGGCGGGGCGCTCGGCGACGAGCCGGGCTATGACCTTGCGCTCGCCGTCGCGAAAGGCCGCTTCACCCAGTTCGGCGAAG
>JBMYPI010000110.1:0-7901 GCA_049600155.1 Rubricella sp. | reverse complement strand
CGGGCGGGACGGTGTTCGAACTCGCCGAGGAAGACGAGTCCGGTTTCGTTTCCCTGCCGGGGCGCTGGATCCATTGCGATCCTTCGGTCGACCCGGGGAAGGTGCGCCACCGGGACCACCGGTTCCGCAGGACGGCGCGCGAGCGGCGGATCTCGCCGAAATGGTGCACGGCCGGAACGGGGCCGGCCGATCACCCCGAATGGCGGTTGCACGGGTTCCGGGGGCGCGGGCACAACGTCAAGCCCGATACGGGCTTTTTCCATTGCCGTCAGATCTCGACCGGCTGGTCCTACAACAGGGAGCCCGTGGAGGCCGATGGCCTCGAACCGGATCCTTCGGCCGGGGACATTCTGGGATCGGTGGAGGCGTTTCGCGATGACTGAACTTCCGCCCGTCGGCGCGCTCTGGATCGGTGGATCCCTGACCTGGCTGGAGCAGCTTTGCCTGACATCCTTCCTGCGCAAGGGCCATCCGACGATCCTCTACACCTACGGCGAGGTGAAGGGCGTCCCGGAGGGTGTCGAACTGCGTGACGGTCGTGGCGTGATCGATACCGACGCGTTCATCAGGCACGGGCGCACCGAAAGCGTCGCGCTGTTTTCCGACAAGTTCCGTTTCCACATGATCGCCCGGGATCCCTCGATCATCTACGTCGATACGGATATCTACTGCCACCGGCCGATCGATTGCGATGACCGTTTCCTCTTCGGCTACGAGACATATGACGGCCCGCCGAACGGCATCATCAACGGCGCTGTTCTGCGACTTCCGGGCGAGAGCGAGACCCTTCACAGGATGCTGGCCTTCATGGAGGACGAATACGCGATCCCGCATTTCCTGCCGCCGCGCCTTCGCCAACCCATCGAAGCGCGCGCGGCGGCCGGCGATCCCGTCCACGTGTCCGAGATGCCTTGGGGAATCTGGGGTCCGCTGGGCGTCACCGGATTTCTCAGGGAGACCGGCGAGGCGGAGCATGCAAGGCTGCGGGACGTCTTCTACCCCGTGCATTTCAAGGAGCGGCGCGTCTTCTTCAAACGGCCGATGAAGACCTTCTCCCAATTGACGGACGATACGCGGACGATCCATCTCTGGGCTCCCATCAAGCGTTTCGCGGCCAGCCGTTTCGATGGTGTGCCACCCGATGGATCCTTCCTCGATTTCCTGCTGAAAGAGCACGATATCGACGCCCATGCCGCACCCGTTCCCCGAACCGAGAAGCGGGAGGTCGTCGAATGAGCGGGCCGGGCCGGGGCATCGTTTTCGTCGCGACGGGAGCGGGATATCTCGACCTTGCCCGGCGTGCGGCGGCAACGGTCCGCGCCTGCATGCCCGATATCCCGATCGACCTGTTCACCGATCAGGACGCGCCGGACTGGCCCTCCGGCGAGGCGCATGCCGTCGTCGGGCCCGTCCGCAACGCGAAGGTTCACAGCATCGCGCACAGCCGTTTCGCGCGATCGCTCTTTCTCGATGCCGATACCTGGATGGTCCGGCCCGTCGACGATCTTTTCGATCTGCTGGACCGTTTCGATATCGCGGTGGCGCATGAGCAGGTCCGGGTCGCCGCGCCGACGCTGCTGGAAACCCGCCACGGCTTTCCCGAATGCTTCCCCGAGTTCAACACCGGCGTTCTGGGTTGGCGCCGCTGCGACGCGGTGGATCGTCTTCTCGCCCGGTGGCGCGCGCTCGACCTCGAGGAAGGGCAGCGCGCCGATCAGTTCACCTTCCGCAAGGCCGTCTGGGACAGCGATGTCCGCGTCGCGACCCTTCCTCCGGAGTTCAACATCCACAAGAAGGCGATGATCGCATTCCTGGCGCCCCGCAACGGCTGCCCGCGGATCATCCACGCGCCGGGCCTGCACCGCCATATCGGCCGATCCGGAATGCGCCCGATCACGACGCTGGAGGAAGTGCTCGGCGCGGATCTGCACGAGACGCTCATGGAAACCCTCGCGACCCGCGACCGTGTCTGGCGCAGGGTCCGGCGCCAGCCGGAATGGCGGGCGACACTGCAGGATCGGGAGCGCGCCGATGGCTGAACCGGGCAGGGGCGTGATCTTCGTCGCGACGGGCGCGGGCTACCTAGAACTGGCCACGCGCGCGGCGGGCACCGTGCGGGCCTGTATGCCCGATATCCCGATCGACCTGTTCACCGATCAGGACGCTGTCGCGGGCGATCCCTTCGACGCCATTCATCGCGTGGAGGGTGGCGATCCGAGGATCCGGATAAGCTGCATGGCCGAAACCCGCTTCGACCGGACCCTGATGATGGATGCCGATACCTGGATGGTGCAGCCTGTCCAAGACGTGTTCGATCTGCTGGACCGTTTCGACCTCGCCCTCGCCCACGACCCCGACCGCGTCAGCCCCCGTGCGATGGCCGAAGCGGCGGCCGGCATCCCCGAGGCGTTTCCCGAGTTCAACGGCGGGATCATCGCATGGCGCCGGAACGCGGCCACCGATCGCTTCCTGCGCGATTGGAAAGCCGCCTATGACGCGCAGGGCGGTCCACCCGACCAGGTGCCCCTGCGGAGGGTTCTGTGGCAGAGCGATCTGCGGATCGCGACGCTGCCGCAGGAATACAACCTCTTTCAGCTGAACCTGATCGACGCGTTCTCCCGGATGAACGCATCCCCGAAGATCATCCATTCCTTTCGGCTGCACCAGCACCTGCGCGGCCATGACCGGATCGAGACGCTGGAACAGCTCCTCGGCCCCCGGCGGTTCGCCAAGCTTCAGACCCTCGTGCGGCACCGCCGCCGCATGGTTCGCAGGGCGGGCAGGTCATGACCGCATCCGTCGCCACCCTCTGGATCGGTCCGCGCCTGACCTGGATCGAAGTCGCCTGCCTGACCTCATTCGCGCAGGTCGGGCACCGGGTCGTCCTCTACAGCTACGATCCGATCGAGAACGCGCCCGATTGCGTGGAGCAGCGCGACGCGCGCGAGGTCATGCCGGAGTGTTTCATGCTGGAGCATTGGGGCGGGACGGCCTTGCCCGATCCGCGCGTCCATGCCGACATCTTCCGCATCCTGATGATGCGGGAAACCGATCATGTCTGGGTCGATTCCGACGCCTTCGCGCTGCGGCGGCACACGCCCGTCGAAGGCTACCTCTTCGCGGCCAATCCCCGGGTGTCGGGCTTCGTTCCGAACCATGTCATGCGCTTTCCCAGGAACAGCCCGGCCCTTGCGGAGATGATCGCCTTCGTCTCCGCCAGGGGGACGATCCCGCCCTGGTGGACGCAGGAGGAAGCCGATCACTACAACGCCGCCTTCGACGAGGTCTCCTTCGCGACGCTGCCCGTCGGCGTGACCGGGCCGCGGCTGCTGGGCCATTGCCTCGGTCGCAGCGGAGAGATGCGCCATTCCATGCCGTTTCGTGCCTTCAGCCCGCTTCTGGCGCGAGAGAAGAAGACCCTGCGGGTTTCGCCTGCGCCCATTCCGCTCGATTTCGGCGAAGGGGTCTTCTCGATCCATCTCTATTCCACGGGGCAGCGCCGTCGGCTCGTCAATCGTGGCGGGATCCCGCCGCGGGGCAGCCTCCTGCACGAGATATGCGAACGGACGGGTGTCGATCCCGCCGCGCATCCGATCGATTTCAAGAGCCCGGGGATGAACCGCAAGGGCGTTCTGAAGGGAAGCGACTAGGGCCATGCGCCGAGACCTGCAACAGACCTTTTCCGATGCGACATGGGCGCGGCCGCGGCGCGGCGTGCCCCGATCCGGCCCCGGCTCCACGCTTGAACACACCGCGCTGCTGCGCGATGCCCTGCCGGATCTGCTGCGCAGGCACGGTGTGTCCAGCCTCCTCGACGCCCCCTGCGGCGACTGGACATGGATGCGCGAGGTCGACCTCGCCGGCGTCCATTACACGGGGCTCGATATCGTGCCCGCGATCGTCGAGGCGAACCGGAATGCCTTCGGCGGAGAAGCCGTCGCCTTCGCCGTGGCGGACCTGACGAGCGATCCGCTTCCCCGGGCCGATCTTCTTCTGTGCCGCGATTGCCTGTTTCACCTCGTGTTCGACCTGCGATGGGCCTTCTTCGAGAATTTCCTGGCCAGCGGAACCCCGCTTCTGCTGACGACCACCTATTCCAACCCGCGCAATCGCGTTCTGGAGAAGAACGGCGATTTCCAGTTCTTCAACATGACCGCGCCGCCGTTTTCCTTCCCCGAACCGCTGGAACGGATCGAGGACGACAAGCCCGGCCGCCGGTCGCGGTTCGCCCGCTTCATGGGCCTGTGGCATCGCGATCAGATCGCAGCACGTCTGAAGGAGGTCGCCCGTGAAAGGGGGTGAGCGGCTTTTGTCGCCCCGCGTCCTCTGATACCACCTGTTGCTGAACGCCGCCCGCACACGGAAGGCCCGATGTCGAAGACCGAAACGCCCCTCTGGCTCGACGACCTGTCCCCCGGCGGGACCGGCCAGGGCTTCTACGAGAAGGGCCTGCGGCATTCCTTCCTGCATGTGCGCCGGGCGCGGCCGCAGCTTCTGGTCACGTTCGATAACCTGTCGAATGTCGGCGACAGAAGCATGGGCAGGCTGCCCTGGGCCTACAAGTTCGCGGCCGACAACCATCTGAACTATCTCGGCGTCTACGCCCATGTCGCGAACTGGTATCGCGCGCCGGAGCTGATCGCGCGGCTGGAGCGGTTGAGGGACGACGGGTTCTTCGAGGGTTACGAACGGGTCGTGTTCACCGGCAGTTCGATGGGCGCCTTCGCGGCGCTCGTTTTCAGCGGGCTTGCGCCCGGCGCGCATGTCCTGGCGTTCAATCCTCAGACGACCCTCGATCCCGGGAAGGTGCCGTGGGAGGAACGTTTCGCCAACGGTCGGCGGCAGGACTGGACGCTGCCCTATAGCGATGCGGCGGGCGCGCTCGGTTCCGCGGCGCGCGTCAGCGTATTCTACGACCCCTATTTCGCGCCCGATCACAAGCATTACCAGCGCATCGAGGGACCGAACGTCACGCCGTTCCGATGCTGGTTCTCCAACCACAAGTCGGCGGTTTTCCTGCGCAAGATCGGCGGTCTGAAACCGGTGATGGAGGCGGGGGTCTTCGGTGAGATCGATCCCGCGGCGTTTTACCGGGCCTATCGCGAGCGGCGGCGCCTGCCGTGGTATCGCGGCAGCCTCACGGCCTATTTCGAGAAGCGCGGCCGGGTCGCGATGGGCCAACGCGCCACCCAGGCGTTCCGCCGGAACCTGCGCCTCCAGCGCGAGGCCGAGGGTGCCGCCGCGCCGGAGGCCGCCGAATGAGCCGCGACCGTTTCCTCATCATCACGACGATGAAGAACGAGGGGCCCTTCATCCTCGAATGGATCGCCTACAACCTCGCGATCGGTTTCGACGATTTCCTCGTCTACACCAACGATTGCGCCGATGGGACGGACAGGATCATCCTCAGGCTCGAAGAGCTCGGGCTCGCCCACCATGTCGACAATGTGCTCAAGGAAGGGGACAGCCCCCAGCGCCGTGCCCTGCGCCGGTCGCGCAAGCATCCCGCGTTTCTCGCCGCCGACTGGGCGATTTGCGCCGATGTCGACGAGTTTCTGCTGATACACCCTGGTGCCGGCACGCTGGACGATCTGATGGAAGCGGTGCTCGGGGCGGAGGCCGTCTCCGTCTGCTGGCGGCTTTTCGGCAATGGCGGCGTGGAAGACTACCGGGACCGCTTCGTCACCGAACAGTTCACATGGGCCGCGCCGGAGCTCGAATTCCCCAATTACCGTGCCCGGGGCATGAAGACGCTGTTCCGACGGACGGAGAAGTTCACCCGGATGGGCGTGCACCGCCCCCGCTACCGGGAAGACGTGGAAACGGTGAACTGGGTCGATGGCGGGGGGCAGCCGATGCCGTCCGAATACCTCCACCAGGGGTGGTCGGCCCATTCCGGGTTCCGGCATGACCTCGCCCGGTTGCATCACTATTCCGTCCGCTCGATCGACAGTTTCCTCGTCAAGCGCGACCGGGGCCGGACGAACCACATCAACGTGGATCAGGGCCTCGATTACTGGCGCGACATGAACACCAACATGGTTCGGGACGAAAGCATCCTGCCGCGCCTGCCTGCCGCCCGGGACCGCTTCGAAGCGTTGATGGCCGATCCCGAGCTGAGGCGGCTCCACGACGAGGCCTGCGCCTGGCACCGCGCCAAGATCGCGGAACTGAAGGAGCGGGAAGGTTGGCCGGCCTTCCGCGCCCAGATCGCCGCGATGAACCGGCCCCCCGAAGACGCGCCGCCGCCGCTCGCGTCCGAGCCTGCGCCGGAGGCGCCCGCGCTTCTGCCGCCGGCCCGCCGGACCGATGCCGAGATCGTCCTTCATGGCGGTTTCCACAAGACGGCCAGCTCCCACATCCAGTCGATCCTGCGCACCAACGCAGACAGGCTCGCCCGCGATGGCGTGCGCTATATCGACCATCGCGACCTGAGAAAGGGTTTCACCTTTCCCTGTCAGCTCAACGCCTACGAAAAGCTCAATGTCGACCGGCGCACGAAGATCAGCGATGCCGAACTGCGCTCACAGACGATCGAATTCTTCGATAAACAGATCGCGGGGCAGCCCGGCCGGATCGTCCTTTCAGAGGAGAACATGGCGGGCCATTGCGGCCATTGCGTCCAGCGCGGAACGCTCTACCACTTCCGCAAACGGTTCCTGGAGGTCTTCGCGGGCGAGATGCCCGGGACCGTCCGCGAGGTGCATGTCGCGATCCGGAACTACGCCGATTTCTTCGCGGCGGCCTATGTCGAATACCTTCGGTCCGCCAAGTCGGCGACAGGGGCGAACTACGTGCCCGAGCGCCAGATGATCCTGAAGGTGACGGAGCGGATGCCGAACTGGCACGATCTCTTGCGCGCGGTCGGTGTGGCCTTCCCCGAGGCGCGGCTGCATGTCTGGCGCTACGAGGATTACGGCGCATTGTCCGAAACGGTGCTCGCCAACATCCTCGGACCCGGCGTCGACATCGGTCGCCTTGCGCCGCCGAAGGACCGCAACGCCCGCCCGTCGGCATCCCACCGGGCGGTCGAGGAACTTCTCTTCGTTGCCGAGACCGAGGGGATCGATGCGGCGGCCGCCCGGCGTGTCGAGATACAGGAGGCCTGGCCGCGGGGGGCCGCGCATCCCGGCTATGACCCCTGGACGGCGCAGGAACGCGCCCATCTCACCCGAACCTATGACCGCGACTGGGATGCGATCCGGCGCGATCCGGCTCTCACCATCGTCGCGCCCTGACCCCTTGTCTCCCGATCCGCTGCGCTGCACTGTGCGCCCGAACCGGACAGAGAGGGAGGCTCGACGATGGGATTTCGCGCACTGGTGCTTCGGCAGGACGAGGAGGGCCTCGCAAAGGCCGGGATCGAGACCCTGGAGGTGAGCGATCTGCCGGAGGGTGAGGTTCTCGTCTCGGTCGAGTATTCCACGGTCAACTACAAGGACGGGCTGTGCCTCTCGCCCAAGGGCGGCGGACTGGTGCGGGCCTATCCCCATGTCGCGGGCATCGACTACGCCGGCACCGTCGAGGAGTCCTCCGATCCGCGCTACGCCCCCGGTGACCGCGTGGTCCTGACGGGATGGCGCGTGGGGGAGACCCGCTGGGGCGGCTATGCCGAGAAGGCCCGGGCGAAGGCCGACCACCTCGTTCCGCTGCCCGAGGGTCTGACGACCCGCCAGGCCATGGCGGTGGGAACGGCCGGCTTCACCGCGATGCTCGCGGTGATGGCGCTGGAGGATCACGGGCTCGCGCCGGGGGCGGGGCCGGTTCTGGTCACGGGCGCGGCCGGCGGCGTCGGCTCCGTCGCGACGGCCATCCTCGCCCATCTCGGCTACGAGGTGGCCGGTGTCACCGGCAGACCCGAGACCGAAGCCTACCTGCGCGATCTCGGTGCAAGCACCATC
>JBMYPI010000109.1:0-7973 GCA_049600155.1 Rubricella sp. | reverse complement strand
CTGGTTCACAGACGCAATCTCCTCGCGCATCGCGTCCCACTCGCCCTCGCTGCGCTTGCGGAAGACATGCACGCGCTGCGAGACCTGCCGGCACCGCAGCAGCAGGGGGTCCGCGTCGCCCTCGTCGAGCGCAGCGTCCGCGGGCTCGAACTGACGGAGGCCGGCCGCGACCTCCTCGATCACGTTCGCGCGATGGCCGAAGCGGCGACGCTCATCTCCATGGTGGCCGACGGCAAATCGCAGGAGGTTCGCGGCGAGGTCATCGTGACCGGCACGGATCTTCTGTCCGCCGTGATCCTGCCGCGCGTTCTCATGCCCTTGCGCGAAACGGCGCCCGGCATCCAGGTGCGGATCCTCGCCTCCAGCGATGTCCAGAACCTCGGACAGCGCGAGGCGGATATCGCCATTCGCCATGTCCGGCCCGAGCAGCCCGATCTCATCGCGCGGCATCTGGGGGACTTCCGCGCCAATCTCTACGCGGCCTCCGACTATCTCGACAGGGCCGGGCGGCCGAGAACCGTCCGGGACATCGCCGATCACGACTTCGTCGGCAACGCCGACCCGATCCGCCTGATCGCGCCGCTCAACAACATGGGCGTGCCGGTGCGGCCGGAGAACTTCGCGATGTCGAGCGAAAACGGCGTGGTGGCCTGGGAGCTGGTGAAGGCGGGCTACGGCGTGTCGATGCTGCCCGAAGCCCTTGCCGACGCCGAGCCGGCGCTCGAACGGGTCTTCCCCGGTTTTCCGTCGCTTGAGTTTCCGGTCTGGCTCGTCACCCATCGCCAGGTTCTCGCGAGCCGCCGCATCAGGATCGTGTTCGATCTTCTGGCGCGCGGGCTGGGCGAACGGCTGGGGCGCGGAACCCGCGCCGCTTGACAGCACGGGACGGGCCGTCTAAGAGCGCGACAGGCAGCAGACGCCCGCCGCCCGCTGACGGTTCGTCACGGTGAAGTTCTGCAGCAGACACGATCTTCGTCATCCTCGGCATCTGTCGCGCGGATGGTAATGCGGGCCCCGTCTATCACAGCGCGATCTGAGCCTGGAGGTTTACGGGGTCATGTCGTCTCAATCCAATTCCTTTCTCGCGGGCCCGCTCGGGCCGGTCTACCTGCGCACGGCGCTTCCCATCATCTTCGTGATGGGCGTGAACGGCCTTCTCGCGGTCGTCGATGCGCTTTTCCTCGGCGTCTTCGCCGGTCCGGACGCCCTCGCGGCGGTCACGCTCATGTTCCCGCCCTACATGGTGATCGTCGCGCTCGCCACGCTCGTCTCATCGGGCATGTCCAGCGTTCTCGCCAGACAGCTGGGCGGTTGGCGGGTCGTCGAGGCGCGGGCGACCTTCGCGGGGGCCCACGGCCTGGCATCGGCGCTCGGCCTTTCGCTGATCGCGCTCTTTCTCGTCTTCGGAGATGACGTCGCGCTTCTCGCCGCCGGCGGCTCGCGCGCTCTCGCGGATCTGGGGCTCATCTACCTGCGGATCACCGTCTTCGCCGCGCCGCTGGTGTTCATCCTGTCGGTCAACTCCGACGCGTTGCGCAACGAGGGGCTGGTGGCGCTGATGGCGGGGACGAGCCTGTTCGTTTCGCTCGCCAACATCGCGTTCAACTTCATCTTCATCGCCGTGCTCGACATGGGGGTCGCCGGGTCCGCCTACGGGACGGCGCTGGCGCAGGCGCTCGCCATGACGGGTATCGTGCTCTTTCGCGTCTTCGGCGAAACGGCCCTGCGACCGGGCGCGCTCCTGCGGTTCTCTCCGTGCGCGGGGTGGGGCAGGATGCTTGCGCTCGGCGCGCCGCAAAGCCTCAACTTCATCGGCTTCGCGCTCGGATCGGGGGCGATCATCGCGGCGTTGCAGTGGGTCGAGGCGGCGCAATACGACGCCACGGTCGCCGCTTACGGGATCGTCACGCGCCTGATCACCTTCGCCTTCCTGCCGCTTCTGGGACTGGTGCACGCGATGCAGACGATCACGGGCCACAATCACGGTGCCGGCGCCTTCGAAAGGCGCGACGCGAGCCTCCGGCTCGCTGTCGGGATCGCATTCGGGTATTGCCTGTCCTTCCAGGTCGCGATGACGCTCTTCGCACCGGCGATCGGATCGGCCTTCGTGTCCGACCCGGCCGTCGTCTCGGAGGTGGCGCGGATCCTGCCGCTGATCTCTGCGGGCTTCTTCGCCGCCGGGCCGCTGATGATGATCGCGCTGCACTTCCAGGCGATCGGCGAGGCGGGGCGCGCGGCGGTGCTGGGCCTGTCCAAACCCTACCTCTTCGCGATCCCGTCGACCTTCGGGCTGGCCGCGCTTGCGGGGGAGCAGGGGATCTGGCTGGCCGCGCCCGCCGCCGAGGCGCTCACGATCGGACTGACCGCGATCGTCCTGTCGCGGCTCGCGCGACGGCACGCGTTGCGCTGGGGCCTGTTCGGCCAACGCGGGGAGGCAAGCGCATGAGACCCGATCTGCCGACACTGGCCGAGGCGAAGGCCGCCGCGCGCCGTCTGAGGGCCGACCTTGCCGGAAAGGGGCAGGGGATAAGCCACGCGCAGGCGCTCGAACGGATCGCCCACGCGCACGGGTTCCGGGACTGGAACGGGCTGCATGCCGCGATCCGGCAGGGATCGCCTCCGGGCTGGATCGCGGGCGCGCGGGTGTCGGGCCGTTACCTGTCGCAACCCTTCGCGGCGACGATCCTGTCGGCCGAAGAGGTGCGGCCGGGCTGGACGCGGCTCGTCCTCGATCTCGACACCGCCGTCGATGTCGTCCGGTTCGAGAGCTTCTCCAACCGCCGCAAGAGGGTGCAGGGTGTCGTCGGGCCGCTCGGTGAATCGCTGGAGCGGACATCGGACGGCGTGCCGCACCTCGTTGTCCATGCCAAGCCGGGCGGAGCGTGACGCCCCCACAGCCCCCGTCGCCGGGAAGAAGGAGCCGATGGTGCATCTCAGACGCTACAGAACGGCGGACGCGCCGGCCCTCGCGGCGATCCTCCATGCGGCGGTCCACCGGATCGCCGCACGGCACTACACCCCCGCCCAATGCGCGGCCTGGAGTCCGGCCCCGATGCCGGCCGGGATGTATGACGCGCGCGTCGATGACGGCCGCACCGTGATCGTGGCCTCCGATGCGGACGACACGCCGATCGGCTTCATCGAGCTGGAGCAGGGCGGCCATATCGACTGTTTCTATTGCCATCCCGATGCCGTCGGCACCGGCGTTGGCCGCGCCCTCTACGCCGAGGCGGAGGAACTGGCCCTGTCGTCCGGCCTCGAGACACTCCATGTCGAGGCGAGCGAAAGCGCCCTGGGATTCTTTCAGCGGGCGGGGTTCCGGACCACCGCCCGGCGGGATTTCGAACGCAACGGCGTCACCCTGCACAACTACGCAATGGAGAAGCGTCTCGAACACCCGGGCGCATGATCGCCGCCCGTTCCCGCCGTTGCGCCCCCGCAAGCGGGCGATGCGGTCTTACCCGTTCGGGGTGCCGAACCGGTCGACCATCGGGACTGTCGGCCGGACTGAAACGACGCGCGCTTGCCCGAACTGTCGTGCCCGGTGGCGCGGTCTTGTTGTTGCGGGCGTCGTTCCGTTCAAATAACGATTGCGACATGCGCGCATCGAGCATGATCGTCGGGTTGCTTCTTTCGGTGCTTTTCGCGCAGGGAAGTCTTGCACAGGCCCCATCCGCCGATCCCGTCGGGCACGAGATCAGGCCTTCTGGCGCGGCATATCTCGATTCGATCCGGTTCCGGGGGATCGATGGTGACGTCGCCTATTATGATCCCGCGGGCGCCACGCCGCCGCTCGATGCGGCACCGCCACCCCCGGAGGCGCCCGAGGCCGGCGAAGCCCCGCCCTGGCAGCGCTTGCTGCTGCTGTTGTTCACGGGCGCGATCCTCGCCGGTTTCGCCTATGCACTTCTGCGACATGGCGGCTTCGCGGGTGGCGCTTTCGGGCGTGGCGACGGTGGAAACGCCGCCCGGGTCCGGGCCTCGACCGCGACGTTCGAAGAGGAGGCGGCGCCCGACCTCGCCGCGATCACGGCGCTTGCCGATCCGCGCGCGGCACTCATCGAATTGACGCGGCTCGCCCTCATGCGCGCCGGCGCCGCGCACGGGCTTCTTCTCAATCGCAGCTGGACGGCGCGCGACGTTCTCCGGCGCCTTCCGGCGGACTGGGCCCACCTGCCCGCCCTCCGCGCCCTCGTCCGGGAGGCGGAGCTCGTGCATTTCGGCGGCCGTCCGATCGCCAGGGAGACCGTCGTCGACCATCTGGCAGCGCTCTCGCCCCTGTTCACGGAGCGCCCGGCATGAAGCCCGCGGCCGCATCGCGCAACAGCCTCGATATCGCGATCGTCGCGGGCGTCGTGATCCTCGGCGCGATTGCGCTCTTCCTGCTTCTGACGAACCAGAGACAGCAGCTTCGCAGTGCCCCGACGGGCCTCGACGGCCTTGTCCTGTTCCTCAACGCCGAGGACGAACCGGCCTTCGCTTTCACCGGTGGCTGGGGCCTGCCGCGCGACGAGATCGGCCTGCGCATCCTGCCGCTCTACGATACCGACCTGCGCGCCCTGCGCGAGCCTCCGGAAACCACGGAGGACTTCCTCACCCAGCAGGACGAGTTCGACATCGCCCTCGGTATCGTGCGACGGAAGCTGGAGACGGTCCCGACCATGCTGGTCCTGCCCAAGTGGCGCACCGTCGTGCGCGCGACGGGGCTCGGTCATCCCGCCTTCGCCGTCGAGCGGGAGCGTCTCGATACGATTCTGGCGAATATCGCCGGGGCGGGCGCGGGGACGGTGCTCCGGCCCGATGCGGCCTTCCTCGAAATCCCGATGCAGGGCAGCGACCTCAGGGCGGCGCTCTATGCGCCGCAGCTCTTCACCGGGCCGGGATGCAGGCCGCTGCTCGGCGAGGTCGGCGCGATGCTGGCCGGCGTGTGTCCGCTCGACGGCCTTGCCGATGACGTCGTGATCGTCTCCGATCCCGATCTTCTGAACAACCACGGCCTGCGGCTCGGCGACAACGCGTTCATCGTCCGCGATCTCGTTGCCGGTCTCGCGAAGGACGGCCGGACGATGGTCGACTATTCCACCGACCAATGGATCCTCGAAGGGCGGGACGCACCGGCGCGGGAGCGCACCTGGGCCGATCTCGCGCGGTTCCTCGACTATCCGTTCAGCGTGATGTGGTTCGGCGGGGCGCTCTGCCTCGCCATCGCGCTTCTGCGCGCGGCGATCCGCAACGCACCGCCCCGCGCCACCGATTTCCTGCGCCCGGGGGCCAGCCGCGAGGTCGCGCTGGGAAACCGGGCGCGGTTGATGAGGATGACGGGCCAGTCGGGCGCGATGCTCGCCGACTATGTCGGAACGCGTCTCTCGGCCGCGGCGCGTGCGCGCCTGGGATCGCTTCAGGGCAGCCGTTTCGCGGGGGAAGAAGCCTTCCTGCGGTCCGTCGCGCGGGACAGGCCGGACCTTGCCCGCGCGCTCTATGATGCGGTCGCCGCCATCCGCGGCGCGCCCGATACGCTTTCCGCCGGAGAGGCCATCGGCCTCGTCGATGAATTCGAAACCATCCTGAATCGGATCGAAGATGACACTTGACCTGCTGAGAGACCGCGCCGACGCCGCGCGCGCCGAAATGGCAAGGGCCGTCAAGGGCCAGGAAGAGGCGCTCGACATGTTGCTGATCGCCCTCTTTTCCGGCGGGCATGTGCTGCTCGAAGGGCCGCCCGGCACCGCCAAGACCCTGATGGCGCGCAGTTTCGCGCAGGTTCTCGAACTCGATTTCGGGCGCATCCAGTTCACCCCCGACCTGATGCCGGGAGATGTGCTGGGCACGTCGATCTTCGATTTCTCGACGAACGCCTTCGTGCTCACGAAGGGGCCGGTCTTCACCGACGTGCTGCTCGCCGACGAGATCAACCGCGCCCCGCCCAAGAGCCAGGCCGCGCTCCTGCAGGCGATGAACGAGCGCATCGTCACCATCGACGGAACGGACCACCCGCTGGGCGAGACCTTCATCGTCATCGCCACCCAGAACCCGATCGAGCAGCAGGGCACCTATCCGCTGCCCGAGGCCCAGCTCGACCGGTTCCTGTTCAAGATCCTCATCGATTTCCCGCCCGAGACCGTCGAGCGCGACATCCTGCGCGCCCATGCCGACAATCCCCTCGATTTCGGAACCAGGGCATCGGGCATCTCGCCGGTGATCGACAGCGCCGCCCTTGCCGAGGCGCGCGGCCTGATCGACGGCATTCGCCTCGATGACGACATCCTGGGGTATATCCTGCGCCTCGTGCGCGCCACGCGCGGCAACGGCGAGATCGCCTATGGCGCCTCGACCCGAGCGGCGGACGCGCTGGCCGGCGCGACCCGGGCGGCGGCGGCGCTCGCGGGGCGCGATTTCGCGATTCCCGATGACGTGAAGGCGCTCTACCTGCCTGCCATGCGGCATCGCATCGTGCTTGGACCCGGCGCGGAGATCGAGGGCCGGACGGCAGACGACGTGCTGGCCAACATCCTCAACCAGATCGAGGCTCCCCGCTGATACGCCCCTCCCGCAGATTGCTCCTGATCGCGCTCGGCCTGTTCGGCCTCGTTTCCCTCGCCATCGTCGGCGGGGGGGCGGGTCAGGTCGCGATCCTGTTGCCGTGGCTGGTTCTGGCCCTGGCGGTGTCGCTCGATTTCGCGGTGTCCTTCAAGGGGCGGCCACGAGTGGAGGCCGACCTTCCCGGAGAGGTCTTCATCGGCGAGGCGGCGGCGCTGCGGCTGCGCGTCGCCCCGGCGATGCCGGGATTGCGGGGCAGGATCGACTGGCCCGAGGGGCTGCGCGGCCCGGCCGATTTCGCGGTCCCGGCGCCGGACGCCGAGGTGCGGGCCGAAGCCGTCCGTCGCGGTGTCTGGACGATCGACCGGGTCTGGCTTTCGGCGCCCTCGCGGCTCGGTCTGCTCGAATTCGTGCCGCGCGCCGCCGTCGGAGCGGAGATCCGGGTCGTTCCCAATATCCGCCTCGTCCAGTCGGGAACGATCACGACACAGGTGAATTCGGCCCTTTTCGGCATCAAGGAGAACCGCGCGATCGGCGAGGGTTCCGAATTCCACCAGTTCCGCGAATTCGTGCCCGGCATGGACATCAAGACGATCGACTGGAAACGGTCCGCCCGCTATCGCAGTCTCATCGCCAAGGAGTTGCGCGCCGAACGCAACCATCACGTCATCGTCGCCATCGACAACGGATACCTCATGCGTGAGGAGATCGGCGGCCTGCCGAAGATCGACCATGCGACGACCGCAGCCCTCGCCACCGCCTGGGCCGCCGCGCTCGGTGGCGATCTGGTCGGTTTCTTCGCCTATGACGCCCGCCCCCGGCTTTTCATGAAGCCCGAACCGGGGCGGCGCGCCTTCGCGCGCATTCGCTCCCGCACCGCCGATCTCGCCTATGTCACGCAGGAGACGAACCATACCCTCGCGCTGACCGAACTGAACGCGCGCACGCCCAAACGCAGCCTCGTGATCATCTTTTCCGATTTCATCGATTCCACGACGGCGGAACTGCTGGTGGAAAACATCGCCGTGCTCGCCCGACGCCACGTCATCATCTTCGTCGCGATGCGCGATCCGGACATGGAGGAAACGGTGCAGGCCGCGCCGGACGATCTCGACGGTGTCGCCGCCATCGTCGCCGCGGGCCAGGCGATCGTGGAGCGGCAGATCGTGCTGGAACGCCTCGCGCGCCTCGGCGTCAGCGTGATCGACGCCAAGCCCGCGGGCGTGAGTGCGGCCCTGATCTCGAAATATATCGAGATCAAGGCCCGGGAGATGATCTGATGACGGATGCGACCCTGATCCGTTCCGCCCGCTTCCGCGCCGAACGTGAAGACGACTGGCGGCGCCTCGAAGCGCTCGTGGCCGAGGCGGAGCGCCGCGGGCTGTCCAAGATGGCCTACGAGGACGCCCGCGCGCTCGCGTCACTCTACCGGCAGG
>JBMYPI010000108.1:0-8093 GCA_049600155.1 Rubricella sp. | reverse complement strand
GGACGGGCCGCTCGGGATCGCGCAGGTCGACCCGCGCGACATCCCGTTCCAGCAGATCCTCCGCCATGTGGAGCGCGACGACACGCAGCAGAGCCTCCCGGGCGCCGATCTCGGGCAGGAGGATGCGCTGGTCGCGGTCGAGCACGATATCCCAGCGCCGCTCACCGACGCGGACGAAGGCCCTGATGCGGTCGGCGAAGGGTTCGGCTGCCGTGGCAAGGGTCAGCGCCTCCGCGACAGCCCGCTCCGCCCCCGCACCGACGAGAAGCGGAAGATCGCCGCGCGAGGACCGGTCGGGCGCGCGACCGATACGGATACCCTCGCCGTCGATGACGTGCAGCGTGTCTCCATCGCGCAGGAGCGCGACGGGCCGGCGCGCCGAAAGATCGACGGCCAGCACGCCGTCGGGGCGCAGCGCGAGCCTGGCGTCCAGGACCGCGGGGATCGTCGCGATATCGTCACGCAGGGCCGCGAGATCGAGTGTCAGCGAGGATGCGGGCATGCGGGCCGAAACCAGTTCCGCGATGGCGGCCCGGGTGGGTGCATCCGCGCCGGTGACATCGACCCGGTCGACCCGGAAGGCAGGATGGCCGATCGCGGCCTCGTATGCGGCGACGCCCCAGTGGCGCAACGTTCCGGCGAGCCTTGGATCATTGGCCGCGAGAAACAGCACGACCCCGAAAAGGCCAAGGGGAAGCCCGCGCCGCACGGCGAACCGGAACCGGGGCGACAACCACAACCGCCCGAGGCGATAGGCGAGCCGTGAGGGCGCGGGATCGCGGCGCGGCCTCATCGGTCGCATGACGCGTCCTCCACCAGCCAACGGCACAGCGCCCCGAAGGAGATCCCGGCATGGGCCGCCTGCTCGGGAGCGAGCGATGTGGGCGTCATCCCCGGCTGGGTGTTCGTCTCCAGCAGGAACAGACCCGAGGGGCCGCGCGCCTCGTCCCAGCGGAAATCGGTGCGGGAGAGCCCCCGGCATCCGAGCGCCCGATGGGCGGCGAGCGCATGATCGAGACACGCCTTGGTGATCCCGTCGGGCAGGTCGGCGGGCAGGATATGCGTCGAGCCGCCTGCCGCGTATTTCGCATCATAGTCATACCAGCCGGTATTCGAGACGATATCGGTCACGCCGAGCGCCCGGTCGCCGAGAACGGCGACGGTCAGTTCGCGCCCGGGGATATACGCTTCGGCCATCAGCCGCTGCGGGCCATCGGCGGGGATCCGGGCCGGGCCGTTCGCCCCTTCCATCACGATATAGATGCCGACGGAGGACCCCTCGGTCACCGGCTTCAGGACGTAGGGCGGAGCGATGGGATGGGCGCGGACAGCCTCGTCGCGCGTTACCGGCACATCTCGTGCAACCGGCAGACCCGCCTGCGCGAAAACCTCCTTCGCGCGGCGCTTGTCCATCGCAAGCGCCGATGCCAGTACACCGGAATGGGTGTAGGGGATGCGCAGCCATTCGAGGATGCCCTGCACGCAGCCATCCTCACCCCAGCGACCGTGGAGCGTGTTGAAGGCGGCGTCAGGCTTCAGATCGGCCAGAACGGCGGCGAGATCGGGGCCGGCATCGACCTCGACCACCTCGAATCCCTCGTCCCGCAGCGCGGCCGCCACTTCCCTGCCGGACACGAGCGAGACCTCCCGCTCGGCGGAAGGGCCACCCATGATGACCGCGATACGGCGAAATGCCCTGCTCGACATGCCGCCTGCCTCGTGTTTCGCCCCGTTTTCGGGGTCTTCAGGCGGGGTCGTTGCGCCCCACCCGCATGATTTCCCACTCTAGCGAAATGCCGCTGGCCTGGAAAACCCTTTTTCGGACCTCCTCGCCGAGGCTCTCGAGATCGGCCGAGGTCGCCCCGCCCGTATTCACGAGGAAGTTGGAATGCTTCGGCGACATCTGCGCCCCGCCAAGCGCCAGGCCCCGGCAGCCGGCGTCGTCGATCAGCTTCCAGGCCTTGAGATCGTGCACGTCGTCGGCGCGGCCGGTGGAGCTGAACCCCGCGGGATTGCGGAAGGTGGACCCGCAGGACCGCTCCCTGACCGGCTGGGTTTCGTCCCGGCGGGCGAGCTGTTCTTCCATCCGCGCGTGGAGGGCGCTCGGTTCGCCGCGCGGGGCGCGGAAACTCACGCTCGTGACGATGAACCCTTCGGGCAGGTCCGACGAACGGTAGGCGAAGCCGATCTCCTCCGCCGCCAGTACACGCGCCGAACCATCGCGCATAAGCCCCGAAACGCTTTCGACGACATCGGCGGTGTAGCTGCCGTAACAACCCGCGTTCATCTTCACCGCGCCGCCGATGCTGCCGGGAATCGTGCGCAGGAAGGTCAGATCGAGCCCCCCATCCGCCGCCTTCCGGGCGACATGCGCATCGAGCGCGGCGGCCCCGGCCACCACGCGATCGCCCTCGATCGCGATCTGGTTGAATCCCCGTCCCATCCGGATCACGACACCGGGAATACCGCCATCACGGATGATCATGTTGGAGCAGACGCCGACGGGCATGACCGGAACGTCGCCGGGCAGCGCCGCGAGGAACGCCGCGAGATCCTCTTCGTCGGCGGGCTGGAAGAGCACATCCGCCGGCCCGCCGGTGCGCAGCCAACTCATCCCCGCCATGGCGAAGCCCGGCGTCAGCCGCCCGCGGACAGCGGGCAGGATTTCGATCAGGTCATCCATGCCGGACCCCTAGCGCCGGGGGCAACCGGCGGCAAGGGGGCGCTGCCCCCCTATCCATCCCTTGGTGTGACCGGGAACCCGAGTTGACGGGCCAGCCAGCGCAGAAGGAAATACACCGGCCAGCGCAGCACCGAGACGACGATCGCGAGGCCGACCAGCCCGACGAGACTGCCCTGTTCCTGGAAGAGGAGAACCAGAAGCGGTATCGCCAGCGGAATGAGGATCTTCGCGCCCGCCCAGTGGATCCGCCGCGGCGAGATCGAGATCAGGAAGGCCGCGATGATCCAGATGCCGCCAAGGAGGATGGACCACGCCACAGCGTAATCACTCCGCCAGCGAGCGCGGCAGCGCGTGGGCCCATTGCGTGATCGTACCCGCACCGAGGCAAACGACCATGTCGCCCGCCTCCGCCTCCTCGCCGATCAGGCGGGCGAGGTCGTCGGGATGGGACAGCGCGAGCGCGCGGCGATGGCCGTGCGCCTTGATCCCGGAGACGAGCGCATCGCGGTCAGCGCCTTCAACGGGCGCTTCGCCCGCTGCATAGACATCGGAGATGATGACCGTATCGGCCGCGTTGAAGCAGGTGCAGAACTCCTCGAAGAGGCTCTTGAGCCGCGAATAGCGGTGCGGCTGGTGCACGGCGATGACCTTGCCCTGTGTGGCGCGTCGGGCGGCGGAAAGGACGGCGCGGATTTCGACGGGGTGGTGGCCGTAGTCGTCGATGATCGTGATGCCCCGCGCCTCGCCCACCTGCGTGAAGCGGCGGTTGACCCCCCCGAAACCCGCAAGCCCCGCGCGGATCGCCTCGTCCTCCAGCCGCAGATCGAGCGCGACGGCGATCGCGGCGAGCGCGTTCTGGACGTTGTGCTCACCCGGCATGGGCAGGCGCAGCCCCTCGATCCGCCGCTCGCCCGTGCGCAGGCGCGCGATCACATCGAAAACGGCGGTGGTGCCCTCGTAGGTGAGGTTCACCGCGCAGATATCGGCCTGAAGAGAGAATCCGTAGGTGATGACGCGCTTGTCGGTGAGGCGACCGACAAGGGCCTGAACCTCCGGATGGTCGATGCACAGGATCGCCGCACCGTAGAAGGGGATATTGGCGACGAAACTGTCGAAGGCTGCACGGATCGCGTCGAAATCGCCGTAGTGATCCATATGCTCGGGATCGATATTCGTCACGATCCCCACCGTCGCGGGCAGGCGCAGGAAGGAGCCGTCGGATTCGTCGGCTTCCACCACCATCCATTCCCCCTGCCCCATCCGTGCGTTGGAGCCGTAGGCGTGGATGATGCCCCCGTTGATCACCGTGGGATCGACCCCGCCCGCATCGAGGAGCGCCGCGACCATAGAGGTCGTCGTCGTCTTTCCGTGCGTGCCCGCGACCGCCACGTTGGAGCGCAGGCGCATCAACTCGGCCAGCATCTCCGCCCGCCGCACGATGGGCAGGCCTTGCGCCCGCGCGGCGTCGAGTTCGGGGTTGCCGGGCTTGATCGCGCTGGAGATGACGATCACTTCCGCGCCATCGAGATTCTCCGCCGCCTGCCCGATGAAGGTGCGCGCCCCGAGACCGCGCAGGCGTTCGAGGATGGGGCCGTCGCGCAGGTCCGATCCCTGCACGTCGTAGCCGAGATTGAGCATCACCTCGGCGATGCCGGACATGCCGATGCCACCGATCCCGGTGAAGTGGATCGGGCCGATATCCTGGGGCAGTCGGGTCGGGCGTGGGGTCACGAACGCTTTCCTCGGGCTGTCGCCTCGACGAGATCGGCAAGGCGGGTTGCGGCATCGGGGATGCCGAGCGCCAGGGCGGCCTTGGCCATCGCATCGGCCTTGACGGGATCGCCCAGGACGGAGGCGATATGCGGGGAAAGCGTGGCGGGCGTCAACTCCGACTGGGGAACGAGGATCGCCGCGCCGGCGTCGGCGATCGGGCGGGCATTGGCCGTCTGGTGGTCGCCGGCGGCGAAGGCGTAGGGGACGAGGATCGATGGGCGCCCGATCACGGTGATGTCGGCGACCGAACTCGCCCCGGAGCGCGAGATGACGAGATGCGCGGCGGCGATCCTCTCGGGCACGTCCTCGAAGAAGGGCTGGACATCGGCCACCACCCCGGCGGTGCCGTAGCCCTCGACCGCGCGGTCATGATCCTCGCCCCGCGCCTGGTGGGAAACCCGCAGACGGGTGCGGACGGTCTCGGGCAGCGCGGCGACTGCGCCCGGCACGGCCTCGCTCAGCACCTGCGCGCCCTGGCTTCCGCCGATGACGAGAAGGTTCAGGGGGCCATCGCCGGGCAATGCATAGGACGTGCCTGCATGGGCGAGGATCGCCGCGCGGACAGGATTTCCGGTGTGCACCGGTTTCGCACCCGCTGGCAGGGCCGTGGGCCAGACGGAACAGGCGACTGCCGAAACACGGGAGGCGAAGGCGCGGTTCACCCGGCCCGGCACCCCGTTCTGTTCGTGGATCAGAACCGGCAGGCGCAGCGAGAGGCCCGCTGCCATCGCGGGCAGGGCCGGGTATCCGCCAAACCCGATAACGCAGGCCGGGCGATCCGCCGCCATATCGGCGCGGGCCGCCGCGATCCCCCGCAGGATGCGGAAGGGCGCCGCAAGCTTGCCCGTGACACCACCTCGCGCGAAGGTCGCCGCCTCGACGATCCGGCGTTCGACCGCATCGGGAAAGCCGCCCGCATAGCGCGCCCCGCGATCGTCGGTGGAGAGGGTGACACGCCAGCCGCGCGCCAGCATCTCTTCGGCGAGCGCCTGGGCGGGGAACATGTGGCCGCCCGTGCCGCCGGCGGCGATGACAAGGCGCGGAGCGGTCACAGGCGCGCCCCCTCGATCACGTCGCCCAGGTCGTCCTGCGGGCGGGTGCGGGTGAGCGCGAGAAGAATGCCAACGGTGATGCCCGCCGCCAGCATCGACGAGCCGCCATAGCTCACGAAGGGCAGCGTCATCCCCTTCTCGGGCAGGAGGCGCGCCGAGACGCCGAGATTGATGAAGGCCTGCATGGCAAGAAGCGCCGCAAGCCCGGCGCCCGCGATCCGCGCGAAGGCGTCCTTCTCCCGCTGGAGCCGCAAGAGGGCGCGCAACACGATCGTGAGATAGAGCGCGATCAGGATCAGGATCGCGGTCAGCCCGTATTCCTCGGCGGCGACGGCGATGATGTAGTCGGTATGGGCATCGGGCAGGCGCCATTTCACCTCTCCCGCCCCGATGCCGACGCCGAAGAGCCCGCCGTCCTGGATCGCCGTGAGGGCATATCCAAGCTGCGATGTCGGTTCGATCACAGGGTGGAAGAAACTGTCGATCCGCCGGGCGACATGTTCGGAGGCATTATAGGCGATGGTGCCGGCAAGCCCCGCAGCTCCCGTCAGGAGCAGGATGACCCACATGGGCAAGCCGCCGATGAAGGCCATGACCATCCATGCACCGAAGACAAGCGAGGCCTGCCCGAAATCGGGCTGCAGCGCCAGGATGAGGCAGATGATCACCATTGCCGCAAAGGAAAGTAGCCGCCCCGGCGGGCCGTCCCGATCGAGCGTTCCGGCCATCAGCCAGGCCGCGAAGACGGCGAAACCGGGTTTGAGGAATTCGGACGGCTGAAGCGACATGAATCCCAGCGAGAACCACCGCACCGCGCCCTTGCCGTAGTCGGTGCCGAAAAGCGGCAGGAGGCACAGCGCGACGAAGGCCCCGACGAAACCGAGGATCGCGCAGCGCCGCACCCAGCGCAGCGGCATGGCCGAGATCACCACGATCGCGGCGAGGCCGACCCCCGCGAAGATCGCCTGCCGGATGACATAGTGAAAGGGTTCGAGCCCGTTTCGCTCCGCCAGCGGCGGGGAAGCCGCGTGGCCGAGCAGAAGCCCGATCAAGACTAGGATCAGCACGGCACCGAGCGAAACACGATCCACCGTCCGCCACCAGCGGGCAAGAATCGGTTCGCGTTGCACCTCCACCGGTGCGAAATCGACGATATCGGTCATGGGGCGGGCCCGCTCGTCACACTCTGCCTCTGCCGCCCGCCCTCATTGCCGGGGCCGGTCGGCGTTGCGAGAGTCTAGCGGCAAAGAACCGTGCGCGCCACTCTCAATCCCGCTTGCGGGCAAGGCAGATCGTGTGACCACGGCAATCGGGATCCTCCGGCACGAAGGCGAGCGTTTCGCAGCCCGCATCGTCGAGGATCCTGCGGTATTCCCGGGGCGAGAGGCTCGCATGGTAGATCGGCCGACCGCCGACAGATCCGATCCGCTCCCCCGCCTCAGGCCCACAGGTGAAGAGGAGTGGGCCACCGGGATCGAGATGCGCCACCATCTGTGGGAGGGCGGCACGCTGTTCGGGCTCGGTGAGGTGGAAGAAACTGTTCCAGGCGACAATGCCCGCGAAGCGGCGGCGGAGGGCGAGGTCGCGCATGTCTGCAAGGATCCACTCGGCATCGGGCAAACGACGCGCCGCGATCTCCAGCATCTCGGGCGCGAAATCCGCGCCCGTCACGTCGAAGCCCCGCGAGATGAGCCAGGCCGCCATCGGCTCCCCCGCGCCGCAACCGAGGTCGAGCACCCGCGCTCCGGGCGCGAGATGGAGGGCGAACCGGTCGAGCCACGGCCCCTCGAAGAGGCTGCGATCCCGGTCGCGATCCCAGATCCGGGCAACCGCGCGATAGGTCGCGCGGATCTCCCGCCCCTCATCCATCGGCGAGATGGGCCTCCACGAGCGCCTCGAACGCCTCGCCGCGCGCCTCGAAACTGGCGAACTGGTCGAAGCTCGCGCAAGCGGGCGCAAGGAGAATGACGTCGCCCGCCTCCGCGTCGGCGACCGCATCGGCGAAGGCCTCTTGCAGCGTCCCGCTCATGGCGTGGGGGTGATCTGCAAGCGTCCTCGCGAAACTCTCCGCCGCCTCGCCGATCAGGTAGGCCTTGCGGACGCGCGGAAAGAGCGGCGCGAGCGGCTCGATCCCGCCAGCCTTGGGAACGCCACCCGCGATCCAGCGAATGTTCTCGAACGCCTTCAGCGCCTGTTCCGCGGCATCGGCATTCGTGGCCTTGCTGTCGTTGACGAACCGGAGGCCCGCCTTCTCCCCCACGGTCTGGCAGCGATGGCGAAGGCCCGGGAAGGTCTGGAGCGCGCCCTCGATATCGCGGGGCGCAAGGCCGAGCGCGCGTGCGGCCGCGTAGGCATGGGCCGCATTCTGGTGGTTGTGGATGCCGGGCAAGCCCGCAACCTCCCGCAGGTCGATGGAGGCGACCTGTCGCCCACGCCGCCATTCCGCAAGCCACCCCTTGCGCACGAAGACATGCCACCCATCGCCCGTGAGCTTGCTTGTCGCCACGCGGATGACCGGATCGCCGTCGCCTTCCCGCTCGCGCAATTGCGCGGCGAGGAAGCGGCCTTCCAGTTGGTCGACACCG
>JBMYPI010000107.1:0-8154 GCA_049600155.1 Rubricella sp. | reverse complement strand
TTGAGCCGGGCTGGGGGCGCCGCCCCCGGACCCCCGGGATATTTGGGAAAGACATGAGAAGGCCGGCATGATCGAGCTCCACGACGTCGCAAAATCCTTCACGCTGCACAACCAGGGCGGTGCCGTCCTTCCGGTCATGGCCGGCGCCTCGCTGACGGTCGCCCCGGGCGAATGCGTCGCGCTGACAGGCGCGTCGGGGGCCGGGAAGTCGACCCTGATGCGGATGGTCTATGGCAACTACCGCGCCGCCGGGGGGCGGATCATCGTCGGGGGCATCGATATCGCGAGCGCTCCGCCGCGTGAGATCCTGCGCGCCAGGCGGGATGTCCTCGGCTACGTCTCCCAGTTTCTCCGCGTGGTCCCGCGCGTGCCGACGCTGACGGTCGTGGCCGAGCCGCTTCTGGAGCGGGGTATCGCGCGGAGAGAGGCGGAGGCGCGGGCCGCCGAACTGCTCGAGCGGCTGAACATCCCTCCGGCGCTCCGGGCGCTGTCGCCGACGACCTTCTCGGGCGGTGAACAGCAGCGCGTGAACATCGCGCGGGGCTTTGCCCATGCCTATCCCGCGCTTCTGCTCGACGAGCCGACGGCGAGCCTCGACGCGGCGAACCGGGACGTCGTGCTGACCCTGATCGAGGAGGCCAAGGCGCGGGGGGCCGCGATCCTCGGCATCTTCCATGACGAGGCGGCGCGGGCGCGCGTCTGCGACCGCGAAGTCGACGTCTCCGTCTTCGCATCGGCGAGGTCCGGCGCATGACCGGAGTCCTCGTCGCGGTCGTGGGTCCGTCGGGCTCAGGCAAGGATACCCTGATGAGCGAGGCCGCCGCGCTTCGCGACGATATCCGGCTCGCCCGCCGCGTCATCACCCGTGGCGTTGGTGGGAACGAGGCGCACGACAGCTGCGGGGTGGAGGAATTCCGGCGTCGGGTGGAAGACGGCGCATTCGCCCTTCACTGGGAAGCGCACGGTTTGCACTACGGCATCCCCGTCTCGGTTCTCGACGACATCGCGCGTGGTCATACCGTGCTCGCCAATCTCTCCCGCAGGGTGCTGCCGGAGGCACGCCGGCGCTTCACCCGGATCCGAGTCCTTTCCGTCATCGCCCGCCCCGAAGTGCTGGCTGCGCGGCTCGCGGCGCGGGGGCGGGAAAGCGGGGCGGAACTGGAAAGCCGGCTTGCGCGGTCCGTCGCGGTTCCGCCCGGCCCCGACGTGTTCGTTGTCGACAACTCCGGCACGGTGGAGGACGGCCGCACGGCTTTCCTCGCCGCCTTGCCTCAACCGGTGAGGGGATAGCGGTGCCGGACGCGGAAAAGCCCGTCCTCGCCCTCGCCGCAGAGGGCGATCTCCCCGATCGCGAGCGTTCCTCCGGTCACGGCCTGCAGGCGGGTTTCAAGCCATGTGCGGACCGCCTCCCGTTCGGATCCGTTTCGGATCGGTCCGGTCAGGGTCATGTGGAAACGGAACTCCTCCAGCACGAACGGATAGCCCCAGGCGGCGAGATTGGCGCGCTGGCGCTCGCTGAGCGTATCGGGCTTGCGCCTTGCGATCTCGGCTTCTGTCAGCGGCGCCCGGAAGGTGTCGAGCGCCGTCACGAGATCGTCGGCGAGCGCCTGGAGTGCAGGATCGCCATCCTCGGGCACAAGGGCGAGGAAAGGGCCAATCGCCGCCACCTGAACGGGCGCCAGCACGAAACCTGCATGGCGCGCCGCTATCGTTCGCAGGGCCCGGTCGATGCCCCCGGTGCTTGCACCGGGCTGAAGCCGGAAGGGCGGCTTGAGCGTCGCGTGAAACCCGTATTTCCGGGGTGTGCGCGTGAGCGCCGCAACGTCGAAAGGCGCGTCGGGATGCGGTTCATGCGCGGCTCGATCCGCATCCCAGCCCAGCCAGTGCGCACCGAAACGCTGCAGCGCGCTGCCCGCGGGCGGCATGAAATAGACGGCGTATCTCTTGTCGACGACCATGGCCCGATCCCTTCCCGGCGCAGATCCATGCCATGCCATTGCGACATCGAAAAGACACCCAGGGCCGCGAAAGGCGACAGATGAAGCACGAAACGATCCTTACCAATGCCCGCGTCGTTCTCGAAAAGGAGGTCGTTCACGCCTCGGTCCGGATCGTCGACGGCCTTGTCGCCGAGATCGGCAGCCCCACCGCGTCGGGGATCGATCTCGACGGCGACTATCTCGGCCCCGGACTCGTCGAGTTGCATACCGACAATCTGGAGCGGCACATGCAGCCGCGGCCGGGTGTGAAATGGCCCCACGCCGCAGCCGTCGTCGCGCATGACGCGGAGCTTTCCTCCGTCGGCATCTCCACGGTGTTCGATGCGCTGCGTATCGGTTCCGTCGTCTCCGACAGGCGCGCGAAATACGGCAAGTATGCGCGCGAGCTCACGAAGATGATCCTTCACATGCGTGAGGCGGGTGCCCTGCGGATCAGCCATTTTCTGCACCTGCGTGCCGAGATCTGCTCCGAAACGCTGCTCGAGGAATTCGCCGAGTTCGGCCCCGAGGACCGTATCGGGATCGTCAGCCTGATGGATCATACCCCGGGTCAGCGCCAGTTTCGCGATCTGTCCAAGCTGGCGGATTACCTGCGGGGCAAGTACGCCATGGCGCCCCACGAACTGGATGCGCATTTCGCTCATCTCAAGGGTCTGAGGGAGCGGATCGGCGATACCCACGAGGAAGGCGCCGTCCGCGAGGCACGCAGGCTGGGTGCCGCACTCGCGAGCCATGACGACACGACATCGGGCCATGTCGACGTTTCGGCGGCTCACGGCGTCGCCCTGGCGGAGTTTCCCACCACGCGCGAGGCGGCCGAAGCGTGCCACGCCCGCGGGATCGCCGTGATGATGGGCGCGCCGAATCTCCTGCGTGGGGGGAGCCATTCGGGGAATGTCTCCGCCGGGGAACTGGCGGAAGCGGGATTGCTGGACATTCTGTCGAGCGATTACGCGCCGAGCTCGCTCCTTGCGGCGGCGGTGCGTCTGGGCGAGGAGGGCGGCGACCTTGCCGCCGGGCTGCGGACCGTTACCGCCGCGCCGGCGCGCGCCGTCGGCCTGACCGACCGAGGGCGCATCGCACCGGGTCTTCGGGCGGACCTTCTTCGCTTCACCGTGATCGAGGGCGTCCCCGTGACGCGCGCGCTCTGGGTCAGGGGTGTCCGCGCCGCCTGATCGCCGCAGGCGGATCAGCTTTCCTTCCGGTCTTCCTCGCTCTGGGCGCCCGTCTGGAACTCTTCGGGCGGTTTCGGCGCGGGGCCGGGCTGGGCGCCCGTTTCGGGCTTCGGGCCTTCCTGGGCTTTCGCCTCGCCCGCGATGCGCAGCGGCGGGGCCGAACCGTCCTTGTTCTCGCCGAAGAAGATGGTCTGGTGCGGGAACGGGATCTCGATCCCGCGCGCGTCGAAGACCTTCTTGATGTAGCCCTTGAAGGCGCGGCCCACGCCCCACTGCTTGCCCGGGAGCGTCTTGATGCGCGCCCGCAGAACGACGGCGCTGTCACCGAACTGATCGAGGCCGAAATACTCCAGATCTCCGATGATCGTCGGCCCATGGTCGGGGTCTTCCCTGAGCATGCCGAAGGCCTCGTGCAACGCATCCCGGGCCTCGTCGACATCCTCGCGATAGGCGATGCCCATATCCTCGACGTGGAAGGAGAACTCCTTCATGTAATTGGAAACCGAGGAGACCGCCGAGAACGGAATAACATGATAGATCCCGTTGAGGTCGCGGAGGGAAACGGAGCGGACGGTGAGTTTCTCCACGACGCCTGTGGTGCCGCCCACGGTCACGACGTCACCGACATTGATCGCGTTCTCGAACTGGATGAACACGCCGGTGATGATGTCCTCTACCATCTTCTGGGCTCCGAAACCGATCGCGAGGCCGAGCACGCCGGCAGACGCGATCAGGGGCGCGATGTTCAGGCCCAGCTCGGAAAGGACCACCATCAGGGTGATGACGAGCAGCACGATTGTGACGGCATTGCGCAGAAGCGTGAGGAGCGTCGCCTCGCGCGCGGTCGCGACGGTGCCGAAATCGGGATTGAGGCGATACTCCACCCAGGATGACAGCGCGAGCCATGCAAGAAACGACACGATCAGCACGAACGAAACCGAGAAGAGCACCACCATCGCGTAGGTGCCCGCATCGCTGGTGATCCACGAACCGAAATCGGTGAGGCCGAGGGAGTCCGTCACGATGGCCGCGATCGTTGCGAGAATGAGCAGCCGCACGGCCCCGAGCACCGCCGGCACGAAGCCGTTCAGCCGTTTCTCCAGAAGCGGAAGGCGGAGCCGCAGCTTCTCCGGCACCCTGATTCCGTGGCGCATCGCGCGGGTCAGCATCGTGACGATGACCCGCCCCACGAGCGCGGCGCCGACGGCGAGGAGCGTTCCGCGCAGCAGCGCGATGCGAACGCCTTCGGGCTGGCTGACGACGACACCACCCGCAAACAGGAGGAATGCGACAACGGGGATCCACCAGAGATCCGCGAGAAGGCGCAGAAAGCCCGTATCGTCTTCCGCGGCGCCCTCGCGCGGCTTCCTGATCCAGCGTGCCACATCATGGCGATTGCGCAAGGTGAGCGAGATCGCAATGCCGACCAGCGCCAGCGCCAGCGCGATCGATGTCGCGCTCGCGGCGAGGAACGAAACCTCTCGCCGGATCGTGGGCACCAGCAGGAACTGACCATAAGTGGTCAGCGCCACCCCGAACCACAGCCAGAAGGAAATGCGCTTCGACGTTTCGTCCGAGAAGCCGGTGAAGCGCAACGCATGCTCGCGCGGCGCGAAGATGAAGCGGATGACCGCTTTCGCGACCTGCGTGACGAGGAAGGCATTGAGGTAGAGCGACTGGACGAGCTCGATCTCGCCCGTCGTTCCCGAAAAGGCGAGGACGATCGCGTAACCCATCGCCCAGGACAGGATCGCGATGGTCACGTCGACTGCAAAGGATATCACCGCCAGAAGGGCCGTCGCCGCGATGTTGCTGGCCCGGGCGCGCGCGGCAAGCCGTCTGTCCACCCATTTCGACCCCTGTCTGAAAACGAGGTAGGCCGCGTAGGTCACCGCGATGGTGAAGGCGAGATCGGCCAGAAGATCGAAAAGAACGCCATCGCTTGCCACCGTCGTGAGCGCGCCGAGCGTGCGGGGCAGCCGTTCTATCCCGCGCCACACGTCGTGAAGCGCCTGTGCCGTGCCCTCCGCGATGGCCTGGCTGCGTTCCGCGATCTCCCGGGCGAGGGAAAGCGGGGCTTCCGCAGCGTCCTCGAGCGGGTTTGCCTCTTCCGCCGGCGCCGATTCGCCCCGCAGGCTCTGAAGCCGCTCTATAAGCGCATCGAGCGCGGCGGGATCCTGCAGAAGCGCTTCGAGCGCTGCCGCCGGGTCCGTCGTGCCAGGCGACGCGCCCGCGTTCTCGCCGGCCGCCGGCGCCACGGCAGGCGCGCCGCTGTCCGGCGCGGGCGCCGGATCCTCTTGCGCGAACGCGGCGGTAACGCTCGAGACCACGAGCACCAGAACGACAAGGAGCGAAAGCGGACGTGGCATCGGAACCCCTGGGGTTTGAACTGTTTCCCAACGCCTATCGCGGCGCAGCGGTTCCGGCAATCGGGTGAAGGGTAATGGTGGCGGGGGGGAGACTTGAACTCCCGACCTCACGATTATGAGTCGTGCGCTCTAACCAGCTGAGCTACCCAGCCACTGGCGCGGGAGATAACGAAGCCCGCTGGCAGCGTCAAGCCGCCGGGGGCGTGCTTTCCAGCACCCGCGCGGCGAGCGCCCGCCCGCTCACGATGGCGTCGCCGACCGTCGGGCCGAGGCACCAGTCCCCGCAAAGCCCGATGCCGAGCGCATCGTCCCACAGGCAGGGCGTTCCGAGCGGTGTCTTCGTCCGCGCGTATCGCCACCGATGTGCGTCGCAATGAAGCGGCGGGATCGTCGCGAAGACGGAGAAGAGAAGCGCCGCGGCCTTCGGCATCTCCCACTCCAGAAGCATCTCGGTGCCACGCTCCGTTGCGTGCACGACCCATGTCTCGGCGCCGTCGCGGCCTGGCCTGTCGCCGTTGCGGAAGGCGCTGCCGATCAGTTTGGATGGGCCGGAGGGCGGCTCGATCGGCTCGCGAAAGGCGATCATCCCGGTGATCTGGGCACTTATCTCTACCCCGTCGAGCCCTTCGAACCGGCTTGCGGAATCGCCAAGGAGCCTGATCGCCTGCGGCTGCGGGATGGCAAGGAGGACCACCCCGAAGGGTCCGTGCCGCGTGCCCTCGCGATCTTCCAGCGTCCACCCCGCGCCGTCGGCGGTCATGCGTGTGATCTCGGTCCGTTTGAGGATGTCCTGCCCTTCGCCCAGGATATGACCAAGCGTGCTCATTCCCGGAACGGCGACGTGACCGTCCTGCCAGCGCTGGATCCGCGCGTCGCCGGTCAGGTCGTCCGGCAACCCGTGCGCGATCGGCGCGCCATGGTCGAAGGCGCCCGCCGGTGTCCGGCGGGTGGCGCAGCGGCCGCCAAGGCCCCCCGACTTCTCGAAGACGGTAACCGCATGGCCCGCTCCCCGCAGGATGCGCCCCGCACTCAGGCCGGCAGGCCCCGCTCCGATGATGGCGATCGTCATAGCATCCCTCCCTGCGCCGGGGAGGGTGACGCGAAGCGCGCGAAGGTCAACCGCCCCCGGCCCAGCCGGGTTTCCGCTTATCGAAGAAGGCGGTGATCCCTTCCTGCGCCTCCGGGCTTTCCCAGGCGTCGGCGAGGGCCGTGACGGTCTGCTCGATCACCTGCTCGTCGATGCCCGATGAGAGGCCCCTTGCGAGCGCCTTGGCCCGCGCGACGGCGCCGGGAGCGGCGGCGAGGCAGGGTTTGACTTCCGCCTCGATGGCCTCGTCGAGCCCGTTTGCCGGAACGGTGCGCGCGGCGAGGCCGAGGCGCACCGCTTCATCGGCATCGAAAAGTCGGGCGGACATGAAGACTTCCCGCAGTTTGGGGCCCATCCGAGCCGCGACATAGGGCGAGATCGTCGCCGGGATCAGGCCGAGGCGCGTCTCGGTCAGCCCGAAACGGGCGTGATCGGCGGCGATGACCACGTCGCAGACGCTCATCATGCCGATCCCGCCCCCGAAAGCCTGCCCCTGAACCCGCCCGATCAGGGGCTTGGGCAGGGTGTCGAGCGCGCCGAGCATTGCGGCGAGCTTCCGCGCCTCCGCCATCCGGCCGGCCCGGTCTGCGGCGAACTGCTCGCGCATCCAGCCGAGATCACCCCCGGCACAGAAACTCTCCCCCGCGCCCGTGAGGATGACGACGCGGATCGAAGCGTTCCGGGCGATCTCATCGGCTGCATCGGTCAGTTCCGCGATCATGCCGGCGGACAGTGCGTTGTGCTTCTCCGGCCGGTTGAGGGTGAGCGTCGCGACGCCACGGTTGTCGGTGGACAGGGCTATCGTGTTGTAGGTCATGCCGCGCTCCTCAGGCTCCGGGCGAAGCGGGCTGCGTCCGCCAGTCTGCCGCGGTCGATACCCGTGGTGAAACCACGATCTTCGAGCATGTCCACGACCGCCTCGGTTGCCACATTACCCGCCGCCCCCGGGGCGTAGGGGCAGCCGCCGAGGCCGCCGACGGCGGCGTCGAAGGTGCGCAGGCCGTGATCGAGGCTGACGCCGATATTGTCGAGCGCGCGACCGGCGGTATCGTGGAAATGCCCGGCGAGCTGCGGCGCCGGGGCGGCTTCCAGAACGGCTTTCAGCATCGTGTCGACCGTTTCGGGCGTGCCCTGTCCGATCGTGTCGCCAAGGCTGATCTCGTAGCAGCCCGCGCCCCTCAGAGCCTCGGCCACGCGGGCGACGGCGCCGGGGGAGGTCGGGCCGTCATAGGGGCAGTCGGTCACGCAGGAGATGTAGCCGCGCACCGGCAGGCCGTGCGCCCGCGCCTCGGCTGCGACCGGGAGGAGCCGATCGAGGCTTTCCGCGATGGTCGCGTTGATATTGGCCCTGGAGAACCCTTCGGAGGCGGAGGCGAAGATCGCGACCTCGTCGGCCTTCGCGGCGATCGCGCGTTCGAGCCCCTTCAGGTTGGGGGTGAGCGCGGAATAGGAGACGCCCGGCGCACGGGCGATGCCGGTAAGCACCTCCCCGGCATCGGCCATCTGCGGCACCCATCTGGGGG
>JBMYPI010000106.1:0-8167 GCA_049600155.1 Rubricella sp. | reverse complement strand
ACGGGTCTGAAGCGGCGGAGATGCGCACCGCCCGCGCGCAGGAGAACCGCGCCTATGGCGACTTCTTCAGAACCGTCTATTACCCCCTTACCTTCGAGGCCTACTCCGCCCGCAGCGACTGCCCGCAGGACTATGACGGCTTCTTCCCGATGGGCAATGTCGCCGAATCCCACGCCGAGGATGCGCGGGAAGCGGAACGCTATGCCCGCTGCCAGGCCCGGCTCGTGGAGTCTTACGACATCGAGGGATACACGCGCCGCTATCCCGAACTGGTCGCACAGGAGCAGGCGCTGTGGGAGCAGACATCGGGGATCGACCGGCGGGAAATCCTGACGCCGCAGGAGCAGATCGATGTCGCGATGGACCGCATCGAGATCGCCTACAACAATGCCGACCGGTCCTGGGCGCGGTCCGACAGGATCGAGGCCAACAATGCCGAGCGGCGGCGCCAGGTGGCGCAGAACACGCAGACCTATCTCCAGATCCAGTCCCAGATCGACGCGTGGCAGCGCCAGATTGCGGGCAACACCCTGATCGTGCGCCCCGACGGCAGCATCACCACGCCCAATGCCGAGCGTGAGCGCGCCGAGGCCGCCGCGCGGATGGCCGCGCTGCGCGCCGAGCAGGAGCGGCGCACGAGCGGTGGCGGGTCGTCCTCGTCCTCCGGCTCGTCCTCCTCTTCCTCGTCGTCGTCCTCCTCGAGTTCGTCCTCGTCGTCGGGATCGCGGCAGACGGCGTCTCTGCAACTGCCTTCGGGCGGCGGCGGCACGGCGACGATCAGTGCGCCGGAAGAGCCGCTCGTTTATAGCGGTGCGTCCTACTACGCGGCACTTGGGCTGGAGGGGTTCGAGGAAGGGCATGAATGGCCCGATTGCAGCCTCTTCCAGTTTCCCAGCGGCTTCAACCGTTCCCGCTGCCTTGTCCTCTATCATGTCGAGGTTCCCTGGATTCAAAGCTATTGCCTGCCAAATCGTGGCACCGAGGCCCTGAACGCCGGCCAGATCGTGACCGTCATTCGGATCGAGAACTACACCCAGGAACAGGCCGACTATCTGGAACGGCTTGCCGCGAGCCGGAGTGATGGCCTCGCCGCCTATGCGGTCATGCACACCTCGGCTTATCGCCCGGTCGTCCGGGCCCTTGAAGAGCGGCTGAACAACCAGGGCCGCCAGCAGTATTTCGACTCCACGCTGTCGCTGATGGAGGCCCACAACGACTACTGCCCGGACATGGAGGTTTTCTGGGACGGGGAGTGAGGCCCCAGGTCGGCCGAGGGCGGCCCGGCCGCAAGGCGATCGTCCCTAGCGCGGTATCCTGAGCGTCGCGCGAAGCCCGCCGAGCGCGTGGCTCTCTCCCAGGGTCAGGCTGCCGCCGTGGGCCCGCGCGACATCGGCGGCGATCGACAGGCCGAGGCCCACGCCGCCGCCCGCGTTCTGGTTCCGCGCGGCATCGAGCCGGGTGAAGGGTTTTACCGCTTCCTCCCGCGCCTCGGCCGGAATGCCGGGGCCGTCATCCTCCACGATGAACTCCGCCGCGGCCCTGGTCAGCCGCAACGTCAGGCGGATGGTCTCGCCGTGGCGCATCGCATTGCCCACGAGGTTCTTCACGGCGCGGCCCACCGCTGTTCGCCTGAGCGCGACGGCCGTGTCCGTCGGTGTTTCGTTGTGAAGCGCGAGCGTGATCGCGCCGCCCTCCCGCCGGGCATCCTGCACGATGCCGCGGACCAGGCTCACCGGATCGCACAGGATCACCTGCTCGCCGCCCTCGCCTCGGGCGAAGGCGAGGAACCCTTCCAACATCCGTTCCATCTCCGCGACATCGTGCAGAAGCTCGTCGGTTTCCGGACCGGGATCGGAAACGGCGAGCGCGAGGCGCATGCGCGTGAGGGGCGTCCGAAGGTCATGGCTGACGCCCGAAAGCATCGCCGTGCGGCTTTCGATCTGGCGTTCCAGCCTTTGACGCATCGCGAGGAAGGCGGCCCCCGCGCGCCGCACCTCGTCGGCGCCACGGGGGCGGAAGGGGATGCTCTGCCCCTTGCCGAAGGCCTCCGCCGCGCCGGCGAGTTCCCGGATCGGGCGCACCTGGTTGCGCAGGAACACGACCGAGATCGTCACGAGGATACCGCTGGTGAAGATCATCCAGGTGAAGAGGAGATGGGGGTTGGAGGGCAGAAGCCGCCGTTGCGGCACCACGGCGGTCAGCACACCGGTATCGGTCTGGATGTCCAGCTTCACCGAACGGGGAATCACCGTCAGATCGGCGGCGATGGGGCGGGCGAGCTGGGCTGCGAGCGTGGTGTACATCTCGCGCCCCGAGAGGTCGAAGAGACCGAGGTCTATCCCCGGTGCGATCTGCCCGCCGGGTTCGAATTCCAGAGCTATTCCAAGCAGTTCCGAGCTTTCCCTCAGGCGGCCTTCATCGAAGCCATCGGGATCGGCCGCGTCGAGCGTGGCGATGATATAGGTCAGTTCGGAGGCGACGCCCGATGCCATCTGGCGCGTCACACCCTCGAAATGGCGCTGGATGAAGACGGCCGCGAGCACGATCTGGACGCCGAGGATCGGAACGAACAGGATCAGGAGCGCACGCGCGAAGAAGCGTCGCGGCATGTATTTCTTGAGCCATCTGAAATCCAACATGGCCCAAGCGTTATGGCCCGGGCCGGGTCAAGGCAAGTCGAAGGAGCAGCCGATGAGCGATGCCGATCCGTTCCGGAGGGACCATGCCCCGACGCCCGGTCGCGTCGAGCGGTTCGGCGAGGATCTTCGGGTGGTGACCGCCCCCAATGCCTCGCCCATGACCTTTACCGGAACGCGGAGCTTCATCCTTGGCCGGGGAGGCGTTGCGGTGGTGGATCCGGGCCCTGCGCTCGAGGGTCATCTGATGTCGCTCGAAGCGGCGCTCGAACCCGGCGAGTGGATCGAGGCGATCCTCGTCACCCACGCCCATGTCGATCATACGCCCGCCGCGCGCGTCCTCGCCCATCGGCACGGCGCGCCGGTCCTGGCCTTCGGCGACGCCCGTGCGGGCATGTCGCCGGTGATGGAGCGGATCGATGCGCGTGCGCTCGGCGGTGGTGAAGGCGTGGACACCCGCTTCCGGCCCGATCGCCGGCTGATCGACGGCGAGCGCGTTGCGGGCCGCGGCGGCTGGGCGCTCCGGGCGATCCACACGCCCGGGCATATGGGCAATCACCTGTGCTTTCACTGGGAGGAGCGCGGCCTGGTCTTCTCGGGCGATCACGTCATGGGATGGGCGACGACGCTCGTCTCGCCGCCCGATGGCGATCTGACGGCCTTCATGGACTCGCTCGACAGGATCGAGGCCCGCGCTGCCGGATCCGTTCTTCATCCGGGCCACGGCGCGCCGGTGGACGATCCCGTTCCCCTCATCCGGTATATCAGGGAGCATCGCCGCCTGCGGGAGAACCAGATCGTCGATGCGCTGGGGCAGGGGGCCGCGACGCCCCTGGAGCTGACCGCCGCACTCTATCGCGACGTGCCCGCGACGCTCCATCCGGCGGCCTCCCGCAATGTGCTGGCCCATCTCGTGGATCTCACCGAACGCGGGCTTGTCCAGCCCGACGACGCGCCTGGCCTCGGGACGCGTTTCAGTCTCGTTCGGCGTCGATCCGCCCCATGACGGCGGTCAGCAACGCCTCCGTGCCGATAGCGGGGTCCAGCCTCGGCCAGTCGCCGAGGCGGTTGCGAAACCAGGTTCTCTGGCGTTTGGCGTAGCGGCGGGAGACGAGCGTCGCGCGGGCGATGCAGGTCTGTCGGTCGATCCCGCCGTCGATGAAGGCCTCGATCTCGGCCCGTCCCAGAGCCTTCGCGGCGGGGGTGCTGTCGGGCAGGGCGAGGCGCCGCCAGCCGCGAACCTCATCGATCGCGCCCGCATCCAGCATCGTCTCGAAGCGGGCGGCGATCCTGCGGTCCAGCCAGTCGACGGCGGGCGCGAGAACGAGGGGTGTCGCTGCCTTCAGGGGGAGAAGCGGCGCGGGCGTGTCGGCCTGCCACGCGCGCAGCCCGCGCCTCGTCGCGCGGAGGACTTCCCACGCGCGTTGGAGACGGGCGGGGTTGCTGGCATCTATCTGCGCGAGCGTTTCGGGGTCGTCCGCGGCGAGCGCGGACCGGAACCAGCCGGGTCCGTGATCGCGCATCGCTCGGTCCGCTTCCGCCCGAACGGTGTCCGGGACGGGGGGGATCGGCGCGAGACCCTCCGTCAAAGCCGTGAAATAGAGACCGGTGCCCCCGACGATCACGAGGGGCCGTCCATCGAGGAACGGCGCGGCCTCCCGCAGCCAGGCCCCGACGGAATGGTGGCGCGCCGGGTCGACATGGCCGAAAAGCGCATGCGGCGCGCGCGCCTCTTCCTCCGCGGACGGGCGCGCGGACAGAACCCGCCAGCAGGAATAGACCTGCATCGCATCCGCATTGAGGATCGTCGCACCCGTCGCCCCGGCGATCGCGAGTGCAAGGGCGCTCTTGCCCGCGGCCGTCGGGCCGGCGATCAGGATCGGTTTCATTCCCGCCATCCGCGCCGCCTAGGCGATCGCATCGGCGATGTCCAACGCGATGCGTGCCGCCAGGCGGGCGTTGTTGCGCACAAGCGCGACATTGGCCTTCAACGATGCGCCGCCGGTCACCTCCAGCATGTGGGCAAGAAGGAAGGGGGTGACCGCCTTGCCGGTGATCCCGGCCCGTTCGGCGGCGACCAGCGCCTCGGCAATGGCCGGTTCGATCACGGCGCGGGAGATTTCGGCTTCGGCCGGGATGGGATTCGCCACGAGCTGCCCGCCGTCCAGACCGCAGGCGGCCCGGCCGAGGTGGGCCCGCGCGATCTCGGCGGGCGTATCGAGGCGGAGCGGCGCCGGGAGCCCGGAGCTCCGCGACCAGAAAGCGGGAAACTCATCCGTCCCGAACCCGATCACCGGCACGCCCTGTGTTTCGAGGACTTCCAGCGTCTTGGGAAGATCGAGGATCGCCTTCGCCCCCGCGGCGACGACCGTGACGGGTGTCCGGGCGAGTTCGGTCAGGTCGGCGGAGATATCGAAGCTGGTTTCCGCGCCCCGGTGCACGCCGCCGATCCCGCCCGTGGCGAAAACCGCGATCCCCGCGAGGCGGGCCGCGATCATCGTCGCCGCGACCGTCGTGGAGCCCGTCCAGCCCATGGCGAGCGCAACGGGAAGATCCGCGCGGGAAAGCTTGTGCACATCGCGGGCGAGCGCCAGTTCGTCGAGCGTCTCGTCCGTCAGCCCGATATGCAGCGCGCCGTCCAGAACGGCGATTGTTGCCGGCACGGCGCCGAGCTCCCGGATGTCGGCTTCGACGAGGCGCGCCGTTTCGACATTGCCGGGATAGGGCATCCCGTGGGTGATGATCGTGCTTTCCAGCGCGACGATCGCGCGCCCGCGCGCGCGCGCCCGGGCGACTTCGGGGGAGAAGTGGAGTTCGGGCGTCATGCCTCACGGCCCTCCATGTGGTGGCGTGCGGCCTGAAGCGCGCTGTTGAGGGCGTCCCACGGGGTGTTGCCGCTGCGCTCCGCGACGATATGGCCGGCAACGAGCGCATCGCCCGCGCCGGTCACGTTGCCGTTGATGACCGGGGGCGGCGCGGCGCTCACGGTGCGCCTGCCGTCGCTGAAGGCGGCGGGGTTGTGCCCGTTGGTCACGACCGCCATGCCCGCACCTTCCTCCACCAGCGCGCGGGCGGCGGCGGGCGCGTCCGCGAACCGGCCCTCGAGCATCGCGTTCGCCTCCGCCAGATTGGCGTAGACCATCGCGCCGCGTTCCCGCATGAGGCCCAACAGGCGAGGGGCCTTCTGGGGGCTCGGTGCGACGAGCCTGAGATCGGTATTCCGCAGGATCGGCATGGCGGTCAGATCGTCGAGCGCCGCTTGCGCGAGATTGCCATCCACGATCACCGTCCCGCCGAGGCCATGGCCCTGGAGCGCGTCGAACAGCTCGCGTCCGGTCGCCTCGATGAGGGTCGCGTCCGCGATCGCCGCGAAGAGCGCGCCGTCGCTTCCCTCGATGGCGACGTAGCTGTCGGTCGATTTGCCCTCCAGCCGGCGGACGCCGGTCACGTCGATTCCGCGCAGCTTGGCGATGTTCAACAGCGCTTCGCCCTCGCCATCCGCGCCGACCGTCGAGATCAGGCGGACGGAGACGCCGCGCTTCGACAGCGCGGACGCGATGTTGAAGGCCACTCCGCCGGGTGTCCGCCGGATCGTTCCGGGCATGTCGTCACCGACGCGCAGGGGATGATGTGCCTGCGCGATGACGTCCCAGTGAGCGGCTCCGATGCATGTCACATGCGGTTTCTGCATGGTTCGACCGCGCTTCCTCCCGCCCGCGAGTTTCCTTTTGAGACAGTCTCCGTCAACAGGATTCTCAGTAGTCCAGGAGCGAGAGGACGAAGGAGAGGGTCACGACGCTCGCGACCGTCGACACCAGGATCGTCGAGGAAGCCCGTTGCGGCGCGACGCCGTAGTGCTGCGCGATCATGAAGACATTGCCCGCCGTCGGCATGGCGGCGGTGGCGATCATGACGGCGGCCATGAAGGGATCGATCTCGAAGAGAACCAGCGCGCAGAGCGCGACGAGCGCGGGGTGCAGGACGAGCTTGGCGGTCGATAGCCACAGCGCGAGAATCGGCCTCTCGGCGGCCTTGCCTGCGAGCGATGCGCCGATGGCGAAAAGGGCGCAAGGCGTCGCCGCCGCGCCGAGAATATCGAGAAACCGCATCGCCGGATCGGGGATCGGCAGCACCATGAGCGACCATGCGAGCCCCGCCGTGATCGACATGACCATCGGATTGCGCAAGAGCCCCTTGCCCATCGTTACCAGGACAGCGGGCGAAAGCCGCCCGTCACGGCTGCCGGTGATGATGAGCACGATCAGCGATCCGAAGACGATGAGGTCCACCGTCAGCACCATCAGGACGGCGGGTGCGGCGGCCTCGCCCATCAGCGCGACGAGCATGGGTATCGCGAGGAAGCCGACATTCCCGATCGTGGCGCATTGCGCCTCGACCGCCGCCTCCGCGGCGCTGCGCCTCCCGATCAGCGCGAAAGCCGTGATCGCCACGTAGAGCGCGCCCGTGGCCAGCAGATAGGCCCCCATGAAGCGCAGATCGAGGATCTGGGAGACTGGCAGCGTCGCCGCGAAGCGAAAGAGCATCGCCGAGAGCGCGAAGAAGAACACGAAGCGCGTCAGCCAGGCGACGGCGGCCTGCGGAAAGAACCCGGCCGCCGCCGCCGCGTAGCCGAGGCCGACGAGCAGGAAGAAGGGCAGGGTTTCGAGGAAGACGGCGATCATGGCCATCGGCTAGCACGCGGCCCGGTCCTTTGACAGGGTCAATCGCGCGGGCGGCGCGGGCTTGCGCTCCCCCGCGCGGCGGTGTAAGGGGCCGCTACTCGAAATCCCGCAGGCGGGGATTGGGCAAACGGGGGAGACATCCCCGGGCGTCCGCCGGTTGGGCCGCATGGTCCTGACCCCGCCGAGGCGAAACCGGAAAGGATAATACGGATGGCTCTTCCCGAGTTCACCCTTCGTCAGCTTCTGGAAGCTGGCGTTCACTTCGGCCACCAGACGCATCGCTGGAACCCGCGCATGGGCTCCTACATCTATGGCGAGCGCAACGGCATCCACATCATGGACCTCACCCAGACGGTCCCGCTTCTCGATCAGGCGCTGCAGGTCGTGCAGCAGACCGTCGCCAAGGGCGGCCGGATCCTGTTCGTGGGCACCAAGCGCCAGGCGCAGAAGGCCGTCGCCGAGGCCGCCGAGCGCTCCGCGCAGTATTACATGAACCACCGCTGGCTCGGCGGCACGCTGACCAACTGGAAGACGGTCTCCAACTCGATCTCCCGCCTCAAGGAGCTCGACGAGCGTCTCGATGGCGGCGCCGAGGGCCTGACGAAGAAGGAGCGCCTGCAGCTCGACCGTGAGCGCGAGAAGCTCACCGCGTCCCTCGGCGGTATCCGCGAGATGGGCGGCGTGCCCGACCTCATCTTCGTGATCGACACCAACAAGGAAGACCTCGCCGTCGCCGAAGCGAGGAAGCTCGGCATCCCCGTGGTCGCGGTGCTCGACACCAATTCGGACCCCACCGGCATCGACTACCCGATCCCGGGCAACGATGACGCCGCGCGCGCGATCGCGCTC
>JBMYPI010000105.1:0-8199 GCA_049600155.1 Rubricella sp. | reverse complement strand
TCCGCCTCGCGGCGGAACGTGCGCTCAGCGGGGAATGAGCGAGTATTTCGCGCCTTCGAGGCTGGCCGAGATCATCGCGCCATCCTGCCCGAAGGTGACTGCGATGATGGGCCGGCCCGAAAGCTGGGTGGAAACGTTGAGGTTGTAGCCCTCGCCATCGCCGGCGACCTCCGCCTCGGCGGCGAGTTCCCAGCCGTCCGACATGCGGAAACCCCGCAGGGCATCGTCGGTCAGGAAGAAGATCGCCTGACGATAGAACTGCGCCCCGATCTGCAGCCCGAAGGAGGCGACGGCGACGGAATAATACGCCACCGGCACACCGTCTATCAGGAGCGATCCCTCACCATAGGCGCCACCGAAGAAGAGGCCCGCCTCGCGGATCGCGGGCATCACCAGAACGCCGCGCGAACGGTTGAACAGATCCTGTGCGCCCGGCCGCTGGGCGAAAAGAAGCTGAAGCGCGGTCTCGACGCGCTGGTCGATTTCCTCGCGCGTGGCCGCGTTGGCCTGCGCCGGGAGGAGCGCTGCTGCGCCCGCACCGGCAAGTATCGTCCGACGGCTGATATCCGTCATTGGGTTTCTCCTCGATCGACTGCCTCCGGTTCCGGGCGCGCGCGATCTTGCGCCGGCTTGCCCGTCTTCCGATGTAGTCTATACCAAGGCGTGCCCCGGGGCGAGATCACGAAAGGGAGAGAGATGAGCGACCGGATCGAGATGGATGCATCCCTCAACATCTTCGGCGAACCCTTGCTGCCCTGCTCGATGGAGCCTCTGACGGGCTGGTTCCGCACCGGTTTCTGCGATACCTGCGCGCAGGATGCGGGATCCCATACCGTCTGCGCGGTGATGACGGCGGAATTCCTCGCCTTCTCGAAATATGTCGGCAACGACCTCTCCACGCCGCGCCCCGAATTCGGGTTTCCGGGCCTGAAGGAGGGGGACCACTGGTGCCTGTGCGCCTCCCGCTGGGCGCAGGCGGCGGAGGAGGGATGCGCCCCGAAGGTGAAGCTTTCCGCCACCCACAAGGGCGCGCTGGAGCATTGCCGGATCGAGGACCTCATGGCCCATGCTGTGGACGCGCCCTAACGGGGGCGGACGTGCATTTCGCGCAGCACCTCTGACCGCGTGAAATCATGGACCAGCACGATCCCGGAGAGGTCGTCGGTCGTGGTGCCGATACTGAGGCCACGAGCGAAGGCGAGGAGTGAGCCGGAGTTGTCGATCGTCAGCGCGTAGGGCGACTGTCTCCCTTGCGGGAAGCCGTTCTCGGGAAACATCAGATAGGCCAGCCCACCTTCAGCCCATACGATCAGGGGACCGAAGGTATTCTGGTAGATCAGGATCGCATCGCCGTCGCGGAACAGTTCCGCAGATGTAATCGGCGCTTGAAAGCGGTCTGCCGGCGTCCGCTCCGAAATGACGAACGGATCCTCGACGCCATCCTCGACCTCCAGGCCAAACTCGATCCTGTCATCATGAATAAAAGTCAGCCTGTTGCTGCTGGTGTCGCGTTCTTCCCGAAGCATGCAGTTGAGGGCCCTGAGTCGGGGGCTTTCCGCCTGTAAGTAGCCGCCATCACACTGCCCCGTTGGGCTGAAGCGGGTCCGAGGGATCATTTCGCCGCTCGGGCCGAAGCCAAACATCTCTGCTCCGCGAAGCAGGATAGACCGCGTAAAGAGCGCATAGTGCCCAAGTCGGTCAGAGTGCCGGTGCTCCACCTCTTCGGGAAAGATGATCTCGTCAGCGGCATCGCTATCTGCCTGAGCGATCACACTATTGCAGATCGCCAGATTGTAAGAGACCCGTGCGCCACCGCAGGCCTCGGTCATCGTGTAGTAGAGGTCTCCCTCAAAAGTGATGAGCGGGTTGTGATAGAGGATGCCGGGCAAGCCACCCGTGACTTCCACAAAGCCTTGATCAGGATTGCGATGATCGAAGATTACCCAGTCTTCAAACCGCTCCCCGCAGACGACTTCATCCCGGCAGGTCGCCGCATAGACGATCCCGCCATTGCGCGGATCGTGATCGACCTGCCAGGCCCGCCATCCCTCCGGCAGCGTGATCTCCTCGAACGCCTCGTCGAAGCCGCTCGCCCCGCGGAAGACACGGGCGATGTTGCTGTCGTCGAGCGGCGAGACGATGACGACGATCTCCTCCCCCGAATAGGACAGCGAGAGATCCTGCACCCGCCACTCAGACAGCCGCGGCGTCTCCGCCGAAAGGGGCAGGAGCGAGCAACACCACAGGAGAAGGGAGAGGGTGAGTGTTCCGGCTCTCATCTCTCTCCCGACCGATCCGTTGTCGCGCCTATTGCGCCGGGCTTACCCTGTAGAGCCCGCCATCGGGGGCATCCGTGAGGAACCATAGCGCACCGTCGGGGCCCTGTCGCACGTCGCGGATGCGGCCATAGGCCCCTTCGAAGAGGACTTCCTCGCCCACCGGCGCTTCCCCCTCCATGTCGATCCGGTGGATCGCCTGCCCGCGCAGGGCACCGGCGAACAGATCGCCTTGCCATTCCGGGAAGAGGTCGCCCGAGTAGAAGGCGAGGCCCGAGGGCGCGATGGAGGGGTCCCAGTAGCGGATCGGCTGTTCATAGCCCGGCGCCTCCGTGCCCTGGCCGATGCGCAGGCCCGAATAGTGGCGGCCATAGGAGATCTCGGGCCAGCCGTAGTTCAGGCCCGAGAGCGGGCGGTTCAGTTCGTCCCCGCCGCGCGCGCCGTGTTCGATCGTCCAGAGCGTGCCATCCGGGGCGGTCGTAGCGCCCTGCACGTTGCGATGCCCCCAGGACCACAGCTGCGGCAGCACGCCATCACCGCCCGGATTGGAGGCCGAGGGTGTGCCGTCCGCCGCGATCCGGATCACCGCGCCGATGGAGTTCAGCGTGTTCTGCGCCTCGGGCCTGTCGCCCCGATCCCCGAACGTGACCCATAATTCGCCGTCGGGCGCGAAGGCGATGCGGGAGCCGAAATGCCGCCCGCCACGCAGGGCCGGTTCCTGCACGAAGATATCGGTCACATCACGCAGCGCCCCCGCGCCAAGATCGAGCCGCGCCGTGGCGACCGCCGTCGAACTCCGCCCGCCGCCAGCGGGCCGGGCGTAGGTGAAGAAGATCCGGTTCTCCATTGAGAAATCGGGCGAAATCGCGATGTCGAGCAGGCCGCCCTGGCCACCGTCATCGACCTCCGGCACACCTGCAAGAGCGCGCCGCGCGCCCTCCTCCGACACATGGAGGAGGGAGCCGGGCCGTTCCGTGATCAGATACCCGCCATCGGGCAGAAAGGCGACGGCCCAGGGGAACTCCAGATCGCCAACGATCCGTTCGACGGTAACGGAGCCAACGCTTGTCTCATGAGACTGAGCCTGAAGAGCGGTCGGCAACAGGCTAACCAAAAAGGCAAAAAGTATATTCCGCATCTGATCCACCCTCGCGCTTTAGAGGCGGATCAGCCGGATTTCAGCCGCTCCGCCATCTCGATTGCGAAATAGGTCAGGATCCCGTCGCAGCCAGCGCGCTTGAACGCGCCGAGCGCCTCCATCACCACCTTTTGACCGTCGATCCAGCCGTTATCGGCGGCCGCGCGGATCATCGCGTATTCGCCCGACACCTGGTAGGCGAAGGTGGGCACGCCATAGGTCCGCTTCACCCGCTCGCAGATATCGAGATAGGGCATGCCCGGCTTGACCATGACCATGTCCGCCCCTTCGGCGAGATCCTGGGCGACCTCGCGCAGCGCCTCGTCGGAATTGGCGGGATCCATCTGATAGGTCTTCTTGTCGCCGGTCAGCGCCCCGCTCGCCCCCACGGCATCGCGGAAGGGGCCATAGAAGGCGGAGGCGTATTTCGCGGCATAGGCCATGATGGTCACATCGACATGGCCCGCGCCCTCCAGCGCCTCGCGCATCGCGGCGACGCGCCCGTCCATCATGTCGGACGGGCCCATGATGTCCGCTCCCGCCTCCGCCTGGGCGAGGGTCTGTTTCTGGAGCGCGGGCAAGGTGAGATCGTTGTCCACCCGCCCTTCGACGACGATCCCGTCATGGCCGAGACTGTTGTAGGGATCGAGCGCCACATCGAGCATCACGCCGATGCCCGGCACCTGTTCCTTGATCGCGCGAGTCGCGGTGTTGACGAGGTTCTCGGGGTTCCAGGCCTCTTCACACCCTGCGGTCTTTTTCGAAGGGTCGGTGTAGGGGAAGAGCGCGATCACCGGGATGCCGAGATCGCGCGCCTTCGCCGCCGCCTCCACGGCCAGATCGACGCTGAGGCGGTCGACACCCGGCATCGAGGAGACCGGTTCGCGCGTATTCTCCCCCTCGCGGACGAAAAGCGGCCAGATGAGATCGGATACGTCGAGACGCGTCTCCTGCACCAGCCGTCGCATCCAGTCGGAACTGCGCAGGCGCCGATGGCGTGTGGCGGGAAAGCTTGCGGGCACGGGGATCATGGCGGGCTCGTTCATGGTCGTGTCAACGTCGCTTGTCGCACGGGCGGGGCAGGGCGCTCAAGTCCCGTGCGGCGCGGCAAAGCGGCTTGCCCCCGGGCCTTGCGGCCCTATCCTGCGGCACCGGTCCCGGGGAGTGCCATGTCCGATCTGTTCGATCTCATCAATTACGACAGTTTCAGGTCGGTGTGGTTCTGGATCTTCATGGCGCTGGCATGGAATTCGATCTGTCACTGGACCCTGAGCGTGCCGTTCGATGAACTGATCCGGGCCGAGCGGCGCGGCGGCGATCACCTGCGTTGGGTGGAGGAAACGGCCCATGCCGCATCCGGCCGGTTCGTCTTCGCCTTCCAGCGCGGCGGGCCGTGGATCGTCGCCTTCGCGTTCTTCTTCACCGCGATGATCGTGACCTTCGCACTGGTGTTCCGGTTCGAGCTTGCCCAGGCCGCGGCGGCGTTCGGCGTCCCCCTTCTGGCCCAGACGGCCTCCGAAACCATCGCCGCCCATCGTGTCCGACGGGAGAACCTGCGCGGCAAGAAGCTGATCCGCTTTCTTGCCTGGCGGCGCTTCTACCATCAGCTGATCGCGCTGCTGTCGTTCTTCCTCGCGGGGATCGGGCTGTTGTGGAATGCGGCGATGGAGCTCAACGCGATCTGGGGCTGATCCGGCTTGCCCTTCGGCGTGGGACACTCTACCTCGCGGCCCATGAACAGACCCTCCCCGATGGGGCCCGGGCGTGTCCTTGTCGGAGGGGCGCCCGAGGGCCATGACGTCGCCCAGATCCTCGATCTCTGCATGTCGCGATGGACGACGCACGCGTGGCGAGCCTGCGCGCGGGCCTCGCCTTCCGTGCGCCCGACATGCCCGTCCTGACCTTTCCCGCCTGGGATTGCCTGCCCTATGACCGCATCTCACCCAACCCGGAAATCGCCAGCGCGAGGATGGCGACGCTCGCGATGCTCGCCGACGGGTTCGACCGCCCCGCGGTGATCCTCACCACGGTAAACGCCGCGACCCAGAGGGTGCCGCCGCGCCGCACCGTCGCCGAAAGCTCCTTCACCGCCGAGGTCGGCCGCCGGGTGGACGAGAGCGCACTGCGCGACTTTCTCGTCCGGATGGGCTTCAGCCAGACACCGACCGTGACGGAGCCGGGCGACTACGCCATCCGGGGCGGCATCATCGACATCTTTCCGCCTGGCCGCGGCGGGCCGGTCCGGCTCGACTTCTTCGGCGACACCCTCGATGCCGCACGCCGTTTCGATCCCGAGACCCAGCGCACCATCGAGAAGATCGACCGGGTGGAGATCGCGCCCGTATCGGAGGTGATCCTCGACGAGCCGTCGATAACCCGGTTCCGCCAGGGCTACCGGCAACTGTTCGGCGCCCCTTCGCCTGACGATGCGCTCTACGAGGCCGTGAGCGCGGGGCGCAAGCATCAGGGGCTGGAGCACTGGGCGCCTCTTTTCCACGAGCGGATGGAAACGCTCTTCGACTACCTGCCGGGCGCGCCCGTCACCCTCGACGATCAGGCCGAGGCCGCGCGGGATGCCCGATGGGAGACCGTGCTCGATCATCACCGCGCCCGTGCCGATGCGCTCGCGCAGAAGATGAAGGGCGCAAATCCCTACAAGCCGCTCGCACCGGATACGCTCTATCTCGACGAGGCCGCCTGGGCCGACGCGATCGCCGATCGTCCCTTGCGGCAGTTCTCACCCAATCCCACGCCTTCGGGGCCGGGCGTGATCGACGCGGGCGGCCGGATCGGCCGATCCTTCGCGCCGGAACGTCAACGGGAGGACGTGAACCTCTTCGATGCGGTCGCCGATCATATCCGGGCGAAACTCGGCACGGGCGCGGTGCTGATCGCCTGCTATTCGGAAGGCTCGCGCGACCGGATGCGCACGCTTCTCGTGGATCACGGGCTGAAACAGGGCAGGCTCATCGATCGCTGGAACGCGCTCGAAGGCGCGCAGGATCTCGCGCTCGCCGTCTGGGCGCTGGAGACGGGGTTCGAAGCCGGCGGCGTCACCGTCATCGCCGAACAGGACATCCTTGGCGACCGCCTCATCCGGTCGTCCCGCCGCAAGCGCCGTGCTGAGAACTTCCTGACGGAGGCGCAATCGCTCTCCCCGGGCGATCTGGTCGTCCATGTGGAGCATGGCGTGGGGCGGTATCTGGGGCTGGACACAGTCACCGCCCTTGGCGCGCCGCACGAATGCCTCGCACTGGAATATGCCGGCGGCGACAAGCTCTACCTGCCCGTCGAGAATATCGAACTGCTCACCCGCTACGGCCACGAGGAGGGCCTTCTCGATCGCCTCGGCGGCGGGGCGTGGCAGGCGAAGAAGGCGAAACTCAAGGAGCGGGTGAAGCTCGCCGCCGAGCGGCTCATCCGCGTCGCCGCCGAACGGGCGATCCGCACCGCGCCGGTGATGACGCCGCCCGATGGTCTCTGGGACGAATTCTGCGCCCGCTTCCCCTACCAGGAGACGGAGGATCAGCTCTCCGCGATCGAGGATGTGCTCGACGATCTCGCCAAGGGCACGCCGATGGATCGGCTGATCTGCGGCGACGTGGGCTTCGGCAAGACCGAGGTCGCGCTCCGCGCCGCCTTCGTCGCCGCGCTTTCGGGCGTCCAGGTCGCGGTGATCGCGCCGACGACGCTGCTCGCCCGCCAGCACTACAAGAGCTTCGCGGAGCGTTTCCGCGGCCTGCCCGTGAAGGTGCGCCAGATGTCGCGCTTCGTGAGCCAGAAGGAGATGGCGAAGACGCGCGAGGCGCTCGCCCGCAACGAGATCGAGATCGTGGTGGGCACCCACGCGCTGCTCGCCAAGGGGGTTCGCTTCGCCAATCTGGGCCTTCTCGTCATCGACGAGGAGCAGCATTTCGGTGTCGCCCACAAGGAGCGGCTGAAGGAATTGCGGTCGGATATCCACGTCCTGACCATGACCGCGACGCCGATCCCCCGCACCCTGCAACTGGCGCTTTCGGGGGTGCGCGAGATGTCCGTCATCGCGACGCCGCCCGTGGATCGTCTCGCGATCCGGACCTATGTCAGCGAATTCGACCCCGTGACGATCCGCGAGGCGCTCCTGCGGGAGCATTACCGTGGCGGGCAGAGCTTCTACATCGTGCCGCGCATCTCCGATCTGGCCGAGATCGAGGAGTTCCTGAAGGAACAGCTGCCCGAGCTCAAATACGTCGTCGCCCACGGGCAGATGGCGGCGGGCGAGCTCGACGAGCGGATGAACGCCTTCTACGACGGCAATTACGACGTGCTCCTGTCCACGACCATCGTGGAGTCGGGGATCGACATTCCCGCCTCGAACACGCTCGTCGTCCACCGCGCGGACCATTTCGGCCTGTCCCAGCTCTACCAGATCCGGGGCAGGGTGGGGCGCGCGAAACTGCGCGCGTATGCCTATTTCACGACCCGACCGCGCAAGAAACTGACCCCGGCGGCCGAGAAACGCCTGCGCGTTCTCGGCGCGCTCGACAGCCTCGGCGCGGGGTTCAACCTCGCCAGCCAGGATCTCGACATAAGGGGGGCGGGCAACCTACTGGGCGAGGAGCAGTCGGGCCATGTCAAGGAGGTGGGCTACGCGCTCTACCAGGACATGCTGGAGGAGGCGATCGCACGGCTGCGATCTGGCGATGGCGGGCTGGCGGAACTGGGCGATACCTGGTCGCCGCAAATCAGTCTCGGCGTGCCGGTGATGATCCCGGATGCCTATGTCCCCGATCTCGACGTGCGGCT
>JBMYPI010000104.1:0-8207 GCA_049600155.1 Rubricella sp. | reverse complement strand
GCGCCGCGCCCGCCCAGGATCACCCAGGTCCGCCAGTCCCCGTCGGGCGCAAGCTGGTGCCCCGGATGCGCCCACAGGTCGAACAGATAGGGCATCGCCCTGAGTGCATTGGGGCTCAACTCAGCGATCAGCGCCTCGATCTCCTCGCCGCTCGCGGAGGCGATGACATCGATCACGGAGTTCGGCGCGGGCCGCGTCGAAATCGATCGCGCCGCCTCCGATCCCCTTTCCAGCAGAGTTCGCATGTTTCGCCTCGTATTCGATGAGCAGAAGCAGGAGTTTCTGGTGCATGCGAATATCGCCTTCCAGCTTCCTGCATTCCGCTTCGTTCAACCCCGCTTCTTCCCGAAGGTCTTCGATCCTTTTGAGCGATCTTTCGAGGTTTTGACTGATGCTCTTGTAGAGAGAGCGCGCATGAGCGAAGTATTCGCCCCCACCCGGGTCATTCCTGATCACACGGCCTGGCTCCAAAGGTTAACGGAAAGTAAATACAGAAACGAAAAACGCCGCCGGCGATTTGCCAGCGGCGTTCCCATTTCTGCCATCTTGCGTGAATTACTACACCAGACAGCGCGCAGAGTCAATAACTATCTCACTGGTTCGCCCTTTGCCGCTCGATCTCCCGCCACCGGGCCACGTTGCGGTTGTGCTCGTCAAGCGTCACCGCGAAAGCGTGCCCGCCCGTGCCATCCGCCACGAAGAAGATGTAGGGCGTGTCGCCGGGGTTCACCGCCGCCTCGATCGAGGCGCGGCCGGGATTGGCGATGGGCGTCGGCGGCAACCCGTCGATCGTGTAGGTGTTGTAGGGCGTCGGCGTGTCGAGTTCCGACCGCCGCAACCCCCGCCCCAGCGGCCCCTGCCCCAGCGTGATTCCGTAGATCACCGTCGGGTCCGTCTGCAGCCGCATTCCCCGGTTCAGCCGGTTGACGAAGACCGACGCCACGGTGAGCCGCTCTTCGGCCACGCCCGTTTCCTTCTCGATGATCGAGGCGAGGATCAGCGCCTCCTCGGGGCTTTCCAGCGGCAATCCCTCCGCCCGGTTGGCCCAGGCCTCGGCAAGGATCTCCTCCTGCGCCTCGCCCATCCGCTCGATGATCGAGGCCCGCGTCGCATTGCGCTCGAAGGAATAGGTGTCCGGCGCGAGGGAGCCCTCCGGCGGCACCTCCGTCAGTTCGCCCGTCAGCCGCTCATCGGCATTGAGAAGCTGCACCACTTCCCAGGAGGTCAGCCCCTCGGGCACCGTCACGAAATACTGGATCGACCGGCCCGAAACCACGAGGTCGAGGATCTGCGCCATCGAAGCCCCCGCCGGCACCTCGTATTCCCCGAAGCGCAACCGCCGGTCATCGCCACGATAGCGCGCCCCGATGCGGAAGATCTCCGCATTCTCGATCGCACCGACCCGCAGCATCTCCTCGGTCACATCGTCGAGTGTCGCGCCGCGCTCCACCGTCACGATGACCGGTTCCTCCAGCGGCCCCTCGGCGGTGAACTGGCTCTGCCCCCAATAGATCAGCCCGCTCACCGCGATGAGCGCGACCACGATGATCGTCAGGACGTTCGCGGCAAGACTGCGCAGCATGGCCCGTCAGTCCACCTTGCCCATCACGAGGGATGCGTTCGTGCCCCCGAACCCGAAGGAATTCGAAAGCGCATAGCGGATCTCCCGCTCGCGCGCCTTCAACGGCGCAAGATCGATCGGCGTGTCCACCACCGGGTTTTCGAGGTTCAGCGTCGGCGGTGCGACCTGATCGCGGATCGCCAGAACACAGAAGATGAACTCGACGGCCCCCGCCGCACCAAGAAGGTGTCCGACAGCCGACTTGGTGGAGGACATCGTCACCCCCGAAGCCGCATCCCCCAGAAGCCGCTCCACGGCGCCCAGCTCGATCGTATCGGCCATCGTCGAGGTTCCATGGGCATTCACATAGTCGATATCGCCAGGTGTGAGCCCTGCGCGCTTCAGCGCCGCGCTCATGCAGCGATAGGCACCGTCGCCATCCTCGCTCGGCGCGGTGATGTGATATGCGTCGCCCGACAGGCCGTAGCCCAGCACCTCGGCATAGATCGTCGCGCCGCGGGCCTTGGCGTGCTCGTATTCCTCCAGCACGACGATCCCCGCGCCCTCGCCCATCACGAATCCGTCCCGGTCCGCGTCATAGGGGCGGGAGGCCCGCGTCGGCTCGTCGTTCCACTTGGTGGAGAGTGCCTTGCACGCGTTGAAACCGCCGATCCCGAGCTCCGAAATCGCCGCCTCCGCGCCGCCCGCGATCATCACGTCGGCATCGTCGAAGGCGATCAGCCGCGCGGCGTCGCCGATCGCGTGCGCACCCGTCGAACAGGCCGTCACGACCGAGTGGTTCGGACCCTTGAAGCCATAGCGGATCGAAACCATGCCGGAGCATTCGTTGATCAGCGCGCCGGGAATGAAGAACGGGGAAATCCGCCGCGGCCCCTTCTCATGCAGAAGCAGCGTCGCGTCCGCGATCGCGTTCAGCCCGCCGATGCCCGAACCGATCAGCACGCCGGTGCGAAGCTGCTCCTCCGCGCCCGGCTCGGTCCAGCCCGCATCCTCGACGGCCTGCTGCGCTGCCGCCATCGCATAGAGGATGAAGGTGTCGACCTTGCGCGCATCCTTCGGCGCCATCCAGTCATCGGGGTTGAATGTGCCGTCGCTGCCATCGCCATGGGGCACCTCGCAGGCGATGGTCGTCGCTACGCGCGAGGTGTCGAACCGCGTGATCGGCCCCGCACCGGACTGCCCGGCGATGAGCCGTTCCCAGGTTTCCTCGACCCCGCTGGCGAGCGGCGAAACCATCCCCAAACCTGTCACGACGACACGGCGCATCGGCTCTTCTCCCGGGAAAGACCACGAACTGCAGGCGATATAAAAGCGATGTCCGCCGGGCCGCAAGGCTGCGCGGGTCGAAAACAACCGACGCAGGCGGACCATCCTTGCCCGAGCCCCGCCATCGGCGCGAACCCGACCGCGACCGAATCCACCGATTGAACCGTGTATGATAGGGCAACGGGCATGCGCGCCCTCCCATCCATCCTCCTTGAAGGGAACGCCATGACACGAGGATCGCCCCGCAGAACCGCCACGAAACTCCTCGCCGCGCTCGCGCTTTCTGTCGCCGCCTCGGGGGCGGTGGCCGACCCCTCCGATTTCCACACGCCAGTCACCGTTGGGATCGAGGGCTATTCCGGCCACGCGATGGAGCCCTTCCTCTCCCGCGATGGCCGTTGGCTTTTCTTCAACACTCGAAACCAGCCGCAGGATCAGACGGACCTGCACCTCGCCGAACGGATCGACGACACGCTCTACCGCTATCTCGGCCCGCTGGACGGCGCGAATTCGGACGCGCTCGACGGCGTGCCGAGCATGGACGCATCGGGCACGTTCTTCTTCGTTTCGCCCCGCGCCTATGACACATCCCGCAATACGCTCTGGCAGGGGCGCTTCGCGGCGGGCGAGGTGACGGATATCCGCGAACTGGAAGGCGATTTCTCCCGCCGCGAACCCATCTGGCTCAATATCGACGCCGAAATCAGCGCCGACGGGCAGACGCTCTACTACGTCGAAAGCCGCTGGCGGCTCCTGCGCGGCGGCATCGCCTCGGCGAACCTCCTCCTCGCCCGCAGGATGCCCGACGGCTCCTTCGCCCGCGTGCCTTCGGTGGAGGATCCGTTCACCGCGATCAACTCGGATCTCCTGGAATTCGCCCCCGCGATCACCGAGGACGAACTCACCCTCTACTTCACCCGAGTGGACGAGGCCGCCCTGCGCGAGGGCGTTGACCGGGGCTTCGGCATCTTCGTCGCGACCCGACACTCCACGGCGGAGCCTTTCGGCCACCCACGCCGCATCGCGGCGATCACCGGCTACGTCGAGGCCCCCACGATCGCGCCCGGCGACTGCGCGATCCTGTTTCACAAGAGGATCGACGGGACCTTCGTCATCCAGCGCGCCGAACGGCGCGATTGCTGACGGACTCCCAAACGAAAAACGGCGCCCTCGGGGCGCCGTCTCGTATCGTCATCGCTGTCGCGACAGGATCAGTCCTGCGCCTCGGAGATGAATTTCACCGCGTCGCCGACGGTCTGGATCGTCTCGGCGGCGTCATCGGGGATCTCGATGCCGAATTCCTCTTCGAAAGCCATGACCAGCTCGACGGTATCGAGGCTGTCCGCCCCCAGATCGTCGATGAAGGAGGCACTCTCGCTCACCTTCTCCTCGTCCACGCTCAGGTGCTCGACGACGATCTTCTTCACGCGCTCTGCGATGTCGCTCATCTCACGTTTCCTCATCTGCAGCGAAGCGCGAACCGCGCCCCGGTTGAAACCAAGCCCGGGCTTCCCCCGGGTGCGACGCCTGCCCTAGCGTCTATTCGACCCGCGGGCAAGCCGCCTCCGGTCGCGGGCGCTCATACCACACAATGAAAGTCACGCAAGGCGGAAGGACAAGGGCCCGCGCGTCAGATCATCGCCATGCCGCCGTTCACATGGATCGTCTGCCCGGTGACATAGGCGGCTTCCGGCGCGGCGAGGAACAGCACCGCCGCGGCGATCTCCTCGGGCGTGCCCATGCGGCCGGCCGGGATCGCGCCGAGGATGCCCTCGCGCTGCTTGTCGTTGAGCTTGTCGGTCATCGCGGTGCCGATGAATCCGGGCGCGACGCAGTTGGCCGTGATCCCCCGGCTCGCCACTTCCTGCGCCACCGATTTCGTCAACCCGATCATGCCGGCCTTCGACGCGGAGTAGTTCGCCTGGCCCGGATTGCCGGTCACACCCACCACCGAGGTGATGTTGACGATCCGGCCCCAACGCGCCTTCATCATCCCCCGGATGGAGGCCCGCATCAGCCGCATCGAGGCGGTGAGGTTCACATCCAGCACGCCCTGCCATTCCTCGTCGGACATCCGCATGAAGATGTTGTCGCGCGTGATGCCAGCATTGTTGACGAGGATATCGAGCGATCCCATCGCTTCGATCGCCTGCTTCGGCAGCGCTTCGACCGCTTCGGGATCGGAGAGATTGCACGGCAGGACATGCGCCCGCTCGCCCAGTTCGGACGCAAGCTCCTTGAGCGGCGCCTCCCGCGTGCCCGAAAGTCCCACCGTCGCGCCCGCATTGTGAAGCGCCTGTGCGATCGCGCCCCCGATACCACCCGAAGCGCCCGTCACCAGCGCGGTCTTGCCCGTCAGATCGAACATGCTCACTCCCCTTTCGCCGCGGCGATATCGCCCGGCCCGTTTATCGCCCTCGTCCCGATGGCGCGGTCGATCCGCCGGATCATGCCCGAAAGCGCCTTGCCCGCGCCTATCTCCCAGATCTCCGTCACGCCATGGGCGGCCATCCACATCACGCTCTCGCGCCACCGGACAGAACCGGTCACCTGCTCCACCAACAGGTTGCGGATGAGCATGGGATCTTGCACCGCCTCGGCCCGCACATTGGCGACGAGCGGCACCTTCGGCTCGGCGATATCGACATCGTCGAGCGCTTCGGCCATCGCGTCCGCCGCAGGCCCCATCAGGCTGCAATGGAATGGTGCGCTGACAGGGAGCATCACCGCGCGCTTGGCACCCTTCGCCTTGGCGATCTCCACGGCGCGTTCCACCGCCGCCTTGTGGCCGGAAACCACGACCTGGCCGGGATCGTTGTCGTTCGCCGCCTGGCAGACCTCGCCCTCCGCCGCTTCCTTCGCGACGGCCGTCGCCGCTTCGAAATCGAGGCCCAGAAGCGCCGCCATCGCACCCACACCGACAGGCACCGCTTCCTGCATCGCACGACCCCGGATGCGCAGAAGCCGCGCCGTATCGGCCAGGCTGAGCGCCCCGGCGGCGCAAAGCGCGGAGTATTCGCCGAGGCTGTGCCCCGCCACATAACCCGCCGCCGTCACGTCGATCCCCTCGGCCTCCAGCGCCCGCATTGCAGCGATCGACGTCGCCATCAGCGCGGGCTGGGCGTTGGCCGTGAGGGTCAGCTCCTCGGCGGAGCCCTCCCAGATCAGCGTCGAGAGCTTTTCGCCCAATGCCTCGTCGACCTCGTCGAACACCGCCTTGGCCGCAGGATAGGCATCCGCGAAATCGCGCCCCATACCGATCGCCTGCGCCCCTTGTCCGGGAAACACGAATGCCTTCACTGCTCTCTCCCTCGCTGACCCTTGCAAGCCGATCTACAGATCGTGGCCCGACGCATCAAGCGCGCCCGTCCATGCCAATCGAACCACACAATTGCCGGGTAATTATACGATAGATTTATTCTATGCGTCACGGCGTTGAATGCGATCGCACATTCCCTCAACTGGTTGGCCGTGAATGTGCTCAAGACCAGTCGTGTTCCTTCATCAGCACTCCATCCGTCCAAGCCAGGGAAAGGACAGTCACAATGCGCACCATCGCCTTCGGGCTGGCGGCCCTCCTCGCCACACCGACACTCGCCGAAACGATCACCATCGATGACATCCAGCGCGGCACCATCGTCACGGTCTCCGGAACGGTCGAGCGCCTTCTCGACGAGGACGAGTTCCGCCTCACCGACGCCACCGGCAGCATCCGCGTCTATGTCGGCCCCAACTGGGTGCCTGCGGATGTGGGCGAAGAGATCACCGTCCACGGTTTCGTCGACGACGATCTCATCAAGGAGATCTACGCGCGCGAGATCACCCGCGCCGACGGCACGGTCGTCGCGCTTTCGCACCGCTATTATTGAGCGATCCCGGCCCGGTGGGGCTTGTCATCTGGCCGCCAATCGGTAAAAGACGCCATCCCTGCGCAACGGATCGTTCGCGCGGCCTCTCGTATGTGGGTGCGCAGGGTCTGGCCCACATTTTGAAGCCCGCCTGAAAACAGGAGATGCACATGCCGCTCTACGAGCATGTCTTCATCGCGCGGCAGGATCTGTCGAACGCGCAGGCCGAGGGCCTGATCGAACATTTCACCGGTGTGCTGGGCGAAAACGGCGGCAAGGTCGTCGACCAGGAATACTGGGGCCTCAAGACGATGGCCTACAAGATCAACAAGAACCGCAAGGGCCACTACGCCTTCCTGCGCTCGGACGCACCTTCCGAAGCCGTTCAGGAGATGGAGCGCCTGATGCGCCTGCACGACGACGTGATGCGCATCCTGACCGTCAAGGTCGACGAGCACGAGGAAGGCCCGTCCGCGGTCGTCCAGGCCAAGAACGCCCGCGACGAGCGCGGCCCCCGCGGCCGTGACCGTGACCGCGGCCCGCGGCGCTGAGAAGGAGATCTGAACAATGGCACGCAAACCCTTCTTCCGTCGTCGCAAATCCGATCCGTTCTCCGGCGAGAACGCACCGAAGATCGACTACAAGGACGTCAAGCTCCTGCAGCGCTACATTTCCGAGCGCGGCAAGATCGTCCCCTCCCGCATCACGGCCGTCTCCGCCAAGAACCAGCGCAAGCTCGCCCAGGCGATCAAGCGCGCCCGGTTCCTGGCGCTGCTGCCCTACAGCGTGAAGTAAGGAGACAGACCAATGGAAGTCATCCTTCTCGAACGCGTCGCGAAACTCGGCCAGATGGGCGAGGTCGTGAACGTCAAGCCGGGCTACGCGCGCAATTTCCTCCTGCCCCAGGGCAAGGCGCTCCGCGCCTCCGAGGACAACCTCAGGCAGTTCGAGGCGCAGCGCGCCCAGCTCGAGGCGCGCAACCTCGAAACCCGCAAGGAAGCGGAAGCCGCCGGCGCCAAGCTCGACGGCCAGACCTTCGTGATCATCCGCTCCGCTTCCGATTCGGGTGCGCTCTACGGTTCCGTCACCACCCGTGACGCCGCCGATGCCGCGACCGAAGCGGGCTTCACCGTCGGCCGCAACCAGATCCAGCTCGATCGCCCGATCAAGGAACTGGGCCTGCACGACATGACGGTCGTCCTCCACCCCGAGGTCGAGGTCACGATCACCGTGAACGTCGCCCGCTCGCAGGAAGAGGCCGAAATCCAGGCCTCCGGCAAATCCATCGCCGATCTGCGCGCCGAGGAAGAGGCCGAAGCCGAGTTCGACATCGCCGAACTCTTCGACGATGTGGGCGCCGCCGCCCGCGACGACGAGGAAATCGCCGAAGCGATCGAAGATGCCCCGGCCGAAGACGAGGAACAGCCCCAGAGCTGATCCCCTCTCTCTCAGCGAGTGACAGAAGGCCCGCGCCACCCGCGCGGGCCTTCTCTTTTGCGGCAAACCCGGTA
>JBMYPI010000103.1:0-8308 GCA_049600155.1 Rubricella sp. | reverse complement strand
CGGCTCTCCAGGTAGCGGCGGTTGAACGGCGGCGGCTCGCTGTCGAACAGGTCGCGCCACTGCGCCTTCAGTTCCAGCGTCGTAGCGGTCTTCAGCGCAGCCAGGCGCGCGGGGATGGGATCGTGGGTCGTCATGCGGATCTCCGGTGAGTTGGAGTTGCATGACGGCATCGGTCGGCCGGAGAGTGTAGGCGAATTTCTCCAGTATCGTCAGAAGCTTCGCCGCGCTCGCGAAGCCGCAACCGGACCAGCCCGAGCGCCAGCAGGCCGCACAGCTCGGCGCGGCGTTCGGCGGGGGTCATCTGGTCGGGCGGCAGGGGATTGGGGCGTTTCATGAAGAGCGGGTCCGTGATCGGTGGTGCTGCTACCGATCAAAAGCCACCTGGCGGCTGCCGACGGGACAGCCCCATGTCGGAGCAGGAGAAAATCTATTGATGGGCGAGTGCCCCTGCGGGATGCTGCGCTTATAGTTGCCTTGGCGTCTTTAGCGAGAGGAAGTGATGCCCCCGTCATCGAAACGTAGCTTGCGGTCCCTTCAGACAGTAATTGAGAACGCATCACCCGAATCTCTTCGAGGCTTCTTTTTTCAAGATGATGAGAATTTCGTTGCGATTGCCTCTGAGATCGCTGGACCGTTTCGGCCTCTCGAAGAAGACGACAACGAAGAGAACCGAAATGCGGTGATCGCAGCGATCAACGACATGAAACCGGAGGTGACGCTTCCTGTCGAAATCGAGGCGCAACGCGTATTGCTTCTGACGAACGGAAAAGGCCCGTCCGCTCTCAAGGTAATTGCCGAAGAGGAACTCTCCAACGAGGAGTACGAAGCTGCGTTTGCTCAGCTTGGCGAGTTGGCCGTCGCACTACACGTTCACGCTCATCATCGTCGTGCATTCGATGACGCCGTGAGTTTCCGCAATGCCCGTCTGTGGCGAGATGGAAAGCTGTATAGCGCATTCGATGTCGATCTCGAGCACCCAAAGCCGGTGGACGCAAACGCTATACCCAAGGAGAAGCTCCTCGCTGCTGTGCGGTTGCGCCTCAAGCTTTCCGTAGATTGTGGAATGAGCGTCGTCGACCTCCCTGCGACGGAAGCGTACAAGCCATCGGTTCTGGTGATTATCCGGATTCCAAAGGACATCACCGGCATTCCCGAACATCTCGACAATGGAGGCAGACGCCTTCGCTTTCTTCGGCCGCAAAAGGAAGTTCTGCTGATCTACACTCCTGTGGAACAACGGATCGAGATTTGCGCTGATACAGCCCCAGAGCGCGCGTTGGTTTCCGAGTGTTTTGCGACCGAGGTCCTGGGGCACGATGTTTCGACGAAGCCGCTGACGTGGGTGAACTACGATCTTTCGCAGTTCTTCAGGACGCTCACGCTTGACCCACCTGCGGTGCCCGGATTCCTGGTGGACAAGACCGCGCTCGTCGAAATCGAGGTGCGCCTCGCCAGATGGAAGCAAAGGCTTCGTCTTTCTGTCCCGTTTGGCGACGAGATCGAGAAGACAGCGCAAAGCTACCTGGCGCCCGCCCGCGTACTGCAGCGCGCGTCGGGGATCTCCCGGGCCGTCATCGCGGTGCGCTACCGGCGCCAGGAATCCGACCCTCCGTCCCTCCTGGAGATTACAATCTCCGACCGTAACCGCTGCAGCCTGCTCAGCGATCCCGATCCCGAGCTTCGCAGGCTGGGGCGGACGCTGCTAACCGAGTGGAAGATCCAGCACCCCTTCCGAGACCTGAGCTCCGGCGAGCTTGGCGATTTCCTCCCCTTGCTGCTGGAGCTGCATGACCGAGGGGAAGAAAAAGTCCCGGCAACCTTCTTCTCGGAAAGGAAAAGCGACCCAGATCGCCTCGTCGAGGCCAAGCTGATCGTGCAAAAGGACGTCGATGACAGCGTGATCGACGACTTCGACGACGAAGACATACCACCAGCGAAGGACCGGATGCTTTATGCCATCAGCACGGAATGGCTCGAGCAGCGGATCATCGAGGCACTGCAGAGCGTGCTGTCAATTCAGGGCAAGCAGGAGATCACGACGAGGCTCTTCTTCATCGGCAGCATGTCCATCGATGGAAAGGATGTTCCCTGCTACCTCGCGCGCGGATTGGGCGAACAGAAGTGGTTCGTGGATGCCGAGGTCCAGTTGCGCATGCGCTCCGGAGCAGGCCCTGGCATCGTGTTCTGCGGGAAAGATCCCGGCTGGAAATGCATCGCCGCGAACCTCATCATGACTCTTCCCCGGGCCACCGATGGCTCGGCAGGATTTGCCAGACTCGACAAGGGCTACGTCGAGACCTTCTTCCGATCGAACCTCGGACTTGCGCTCGGCGGCACCGCCCTGACCCTCGTAGAAAACGCGGACGGAGAGTCTGGAACACTTCACGTGCCCGGAAAACCGGAGTTGCCATTGTTCAGCGAACAGCAGGTCCACTGTTTCCGACTGCTGGTGGACGCGAAGAAGAAGGGGCTGCCCGGGGTGAAGACCCGCGATCTCATCGCCGGGTCGAAGTCCTCCGGCATCCAGCAGATGCTCGGAAAAAAGCGGTGGCCGGTCTTCCAAGGCTATATCGAGGACCTCGGTCAGTCTTGGTGGGGGTTGAAGACAAGCTGATCTCTCCTCGGCCCATCCCGAACGTCCAACCGCGCCGTCGATGAACCGTCGATGATCGGGGGGTTAGACGGTCGATGATTCTGTCGGCCACTGGGAGTGCTCACTCAGTCAGAGGAGCACCCCGATGCCGACTCCCTTCCCCTCGCGCCAGGCAGCCACGACGAGCTGGTCCGGCGCCGCGAAGACCAAGCCCACCACCCTCAACTCGGAATGGCGCTGCACGCGCTGTGACAAGCTGCTCGGCGTCTGCCGGGACGGCCGCATGCACCTGCGCTTTGCGCGGGGGCACGAGTATCTCGTGGGCTTCCCGGTTCAGGCGACCTGCCGGGGCTGCGGCACGCTGAACAACGCGACCGCCCCCGCGCGCTGACGCGCGCATTCACCCAACCCCCTGAAATCGCAGAGACGCGCGACGTCCTGACCTGGCCACGAGAAGGCGCCGGACGCCTGGCCGCAAGGCAGGCGTCCGATGTCCTTCGCGTGGCACGAGATCCGTGATCACCTCATGCATTCATCCTCCAAGCTTCACTTTCAGCGCAGTTTCGACGCCCTCCGGCGTGCGCAGGCTGCCCTCGCGCCGTTCCGCGATCCGGCGGCCCTGCTGGATGGGCTGCACCGCACGCCCGGCGATCAGGGCCAGAAGAACGTGATTCTCTCCGCGCTCGTCAGTGCGGCGCAGGGCGACGGACCCGCGTCCGACTGCGCCCTGACGATGTTGTTGCTGGCACTCTGGCCCGGCCTCGACGCCATCCGGCGCCGGTCGCTCTGGCGCAGGATCGGCACTGCCGACGAGGTCGCGTCCGACGTTCTGGCGCGCACCACCGAGGCTGTCCGCGGCCTCGACCTCGGGCGCGTCAACTGGATCGCGGCCACGGTGCTGCGCAACGTCGAGCGCGACATGATCCGCGTGCGCCAGCGCGACCAGGCGCGCGAACATCTCGCCAGCGGCGCCGATCCCGACGAGGTGGCGGACAGCGGCGACAGCGGGATCGGCGCGGCCGGGTACGCAAAGCTGAACGGCGCCGTGCGGAAGCTGCTCGGCGCGGACGCCCTGCTGGTGATCCGCGTGGCGATCGAGGGCTTCTCGCAGGCCGAGGCGGGAGCCGAACTGGGCCTGACCGAGGCCGCCGCCCGCAAGCGGTACCAGCGCGCGATGCGCCGGCTGAACGACGCCCTCCAGGAAATCCCCTGAGCCGATGTCCCGATCCGGTCCCGCCGGTGGCTTTTCCCATTCGAGCGCCCAGAGCGCCTTCCCTCCAACCGAAAGCAGACACGCATGAACCGCACTGCCGATCTGTCGCTCGAGGATTTCAGGCGTCTTCCGGGGCTCTATCGCCGCTGGGAGCTGACCGAAGTCTGCGAGCCCAACCGCAACTATCAGATCGAGGACGCCGGCGCCCATGCCGACGGGACGCCGCTCCTGGCGATCTACGTCGCCGAGCCCGCGCCCGACGTCCGCGAGGCCGCCTGATGCGCCTCCTCGATCACCTCATCTCACGGAGAACCGCCATGCCGGACCAGCCGGACGACATCACCCGTCTTCGCGCCGCGAGCTACGCGCTCGAAGACCTCCCCGAAACCATCGCCCTCCCGCAGCGCGACGGTGACGAGCCGCGCGAGCCACTGCCGGTCGTCGAGGCGACCGTCGACGAGATCGCCTTCGCGATCGTGGAGGCGGAGCGCGAGAGCACGGCCGCCTACCGACGCGCCGATGCGCTGAAGAGGCTCTACAAGCTCGCCCGCGAGGCGGGGTTCATCGGCGCCGATCGCGCCGCCACGGCGGTGATGAAGAAGGAGGGCCAGTGATGGCCCTTCCCATCATCGGTGCCGACGAACGCCTCGCGCAACGCAAGGGCATCAAGGGCGTCATCTTCGGGCGATCCGGCATCGGCAAGACCAGCCTGCTCTGGACGCTGAACGCCTCCACCACGCTCTTCCTCGACCTCGAAGCCGGGGATCTGGCGGTCGAGGGGTTGGAGATCGACACGCTGCGCCCCCGCACCTGGAAGGAATGCCGCGACTTCGCGGTGTTCATCGGCGGGCCGAACCCGGCGCTGCGCGAGGACCAGCCCTACAGCCAGGCGCATTTCGACGAGGTCTGCGGGCGCTACGGCGATCCGGCGGTGATCGGGAAATACGAGACCGTCTTCATCGACTCGATCACCGTGGCCGGGCGGCTCTGCTTCCAATGGTGCCGCGGTCAGCCCGAGGCCTTCTCCGAGAAGACCGGCAAGCCCGACATCCGTGGCGCCTACGGTCTGCACGGCCGCGAGATGATCGGCTGGCTGACCCACCTGCAGCACACGCGCGGCAAGCATGTCTGGTTCGTGGGCATCCTCGACGAGCGGCTCGACGACTTCAACCGCAAGGTCTTCCAGCCGCAGATCGACGGCAGCAAGACCGGGCTCGAACTGCCCGGGATCGTCGACCAGGTCATCACCATGGCCGACATCGCCGATGCCAACGGCCAGCCGCAGCGCGCGTTCGTCTGCCAGACGCTGAACGCCTGGGGCTATCCGGCCAAGGACCGCTCGGGCCGCCTCGACAGGGTCGAGGCCCCGCATCTCGGCCGGCTGATGGAGAAGATCCAGCGCCCCTCGGCGCCTGCCTCCGAACGCCTGACCTGGCCGCCGGTGACCACAACCGATCCCGCGCCCGCGCAGGAGCCCGGCCATGGCTGAGCGCATCCCGCCACGCCCGGTGTCCCGATCCGATCGCCGGGGTGGCTTTTCCCCTCTGACGCCGCCGCGCGTCCCATCCTCCAACTGAAAGGACCGCGCAATGTCCGGACCCTGGAACGACTTCAACTCCGCCCAATCGAACACCAACGTCATCCCGAAGGGCACGCTCGCCAAGGTGCGTCTGACGCTCCGCCCCGGTGGCTTCGACGACCCCTCGCAGGGCTGGACCGGCGGCTGGGCGCGCCGCGCCGCCACCGGCGCCGTCTATCTCGACGCCGAATACACGGTGCTCGAGGGGCCCTATGCCCGCCGCAAGGTCTGGTCGCTGATCGGCCTCTACAGCCCGAAGGGCCCGGACTGGGCGAACATGGGGCGCGGCCTGATCCGCGGCATCCTCAACTCCGCGCGCGGCGTGTCGGACAAGGACAACTCGCCCGAGGCGCAGGCGCGCCGCCGCATCAACGGGTTCGGCGATCTCGACGGCGTCGAGTTCGTCGCCCGCATCGACATCGGCACCGACACGAACGGCGAGGACAAGAACGAGATCCGCGCCGCGGTCACCCCCGATCATCGCGACTACGCCGCGCTGATGGGCACGGTCGCGCCGCAGGTCTCCACCGCCCCCGCGCAGGGCCACGCGGCGCAGCAGCCCACCACGGCGACCCAGCCCAGCCAGCCCGCATCCGCCACCGGCGCCGCCGGTCGGCCGAGCTGGGCGCAGTAAGGGGGAGACCGGCCATGCGCCTGCGCCCCCGCCAGAAGACCTTCGTCGAGCGCAGCGTGGCTGCGCTCGCTTCCCGCGGCAATACGCTGGGTGTGGCGCCCACCGGTGCGGGCAAAACCATCATGCTCTCGGCGGTCACCGGCGAGATGACCGGCGACGGCGCCAAGGCCTGCGTGCTGGCCCATCGCGACGAGCTGACCGCGCAGAACCGCGCCAAGTTCCAGCGCGTGGTGCCGGGCGTCGCCACCTCGGTCATCGACGCCACGGAGAAGTCCTGGAACGGCCAGGTCGCCTTCGCCATGGTGCCGACGCTGGCGCGCGCCTCGAACCTTGCCGACATGCCGCGCCTCGATCTGCTGGTCGTGGATGAGGCGCACCATGCCGTCGCCGACAGCTACCGCCGGATCATCGACCGGGTGCGCGATGTTAATCCCGACGCCCGCATCTTCGGGGTCACGGCGACGCCGAACCGGGGCGACAAGAAGGGCCTGCGCGAGGTCTTCGACAATGTCGCCGATCAGGTGCGGCTGGGCGAGCTGATCGCCTCGGGCCACCTCGTGCCGCCGCGCACCTTCGTGATCGACGTGGGCGTGCGGGACGAGCTGCGCTCGGTCCGCAAGACCATGTCGGATTTCGACATGGCGGAGGTGGCGGGCATCATGGACCGCGCCCCCGTCACTGACGAGGTGATCCGCCACTGGAAGGAGAAGGCGGGCGATCGGCAGACCGTGGTGTTCTGCTCCACCGTCGCGCACGCCGAGCATGTCACCGACGCGTTCCGGGCGGCTGGCGTTTCCGCCGCGCTGATCCACGGTGATCTCGCGGCCGAGACTCGCAAGGCGATCCTCGCCGACTACGCCACGGGCGACATCCGCGTCGTGGTCAACGTGGCGGTGCTGACCGAGGGCTGGGACCATCAGCCCACCTCCTGCGTCGTGCTGCTTCGCCCCAGTTCGTACAAGTCCACCATGATCCAGATGGTCGGCCGCGGCCTGCGCACCGTCGACCCCGAGGAACATCCCGGCATCGTCAAGACCGACTGCATCGTGCTGGATTTCGGTACCTCCAGCCTGATCCACGGCACACTGGAGCAGGACGTCGATCTCGATGGCAAGACCGAGACCGGCGAGGCGCCGACGAAGACCTGCCCGGCCTGCGAGGCGGAGATCCCGCTGGCCGCGACCGAATGCCCGCTCTGCGGCGAGGCGTTCCCGCGGGAGGACGAAGAGGCCGGTGAAGGTAGCAGTGCCGCGCCGCTATCGGGCTTCATGATGACCGAGATCGACCTGCTGAAGCGGTCCAGCTTCGCGTGGGTCGACCTCTACGGCACGGACGACGCGTTGATGGCCACGGGCTTCGCCGCCTGGGGCGGCATCTTCTGGCTGGACGGGGTCTGGTACGCCATCGGCGGGGCGAAGGGCGAACGCCCGCATCTGCTGGGCGTGGGCGAGCGGCCCGTCTGCCTCGCCCAGGCCGACGACTGGCTGAACACCCATGAGTGTTGATCGGCGCGCAAAACTGACCCCCTTAGCGGGGTGATCGGCGTCCAAATTTGACCCCTCCCTGCGGTTGTGCGGCGGCTTCGGTCTTCAGGCAGGAAGACCGAGGCGAGAGCGGGGATGATCTCCTTGGAGACGACAGCAAAGGTCCGACGGGACCATTTTGTTCACGGCAAGAGCATCAAGCAGATCAGTCGGGAGCGCGGCGTCAGCCGCAACTCGGTGCGCAAGATTCTGCGGTCCGGCGAGACCACGTTCGAGTACGAGCGGCCCGACACGCCGATGCCGAAGCTCGGCGCGTTCGTCGCGCGGCTCGACGCGATGCTGGAGGCCAACGAGAAGCGGGCGAAGCGCGACCGCTTCCGGCTGACGCGGGTCTTCGACGATCTGCGCCGCGAAGGGTACGAGGGCGGCTACGACGCCGTCCGCCGCTACGCGCAGCGCTGGCGGCGCCGGCGCCATGGCGGCGTCGCCCAGGCCTTCGTGCCCCTGACCTTCGCGCCCGGCGAGGCCTTCCAGTTCGACTGGAGCCACGAATGGGTCGTGATGGGCGGCGTCACGACCAAGGTGAAGGTCGCGCATATCCGGCTCTGCCACAGCCGGATGCGCTTCCTGGTCGCCTATCCCCGCGAGACCCAGGAGATGGTGTTCGACGCCCACGATCGCGCCTTCGCCTTCTTCGGCGGCGCCTGCGCGCGCGGGATCTACGACAACATGTCGACGGCGGTGGACGCGATCCTGGTGGGCAAGGATCGCCGCTTCAACCGCGGCTTCCAGCGCATGTGCTCGC
>JBMYPI010000102.1:0-8419 GCA_049600155.1 Rubricella sp. | reverse complement strand
AGCGGGCGGCGCTCTACGGGCTGAGAAAACTCGGAGCGTGGGTGCGGGGCGAACGGGCGGAGATCCTGCGGCGGCGCGATGCGGTGCGCGCGGCGTTCCAACGCCTCTCCGGCTGGGAGCTTCTGGGCTCGGGCGCCTATTTCGCCTTTGTCCGCCATCCGTTCGAACAGGCCTCCGATGAAATCGCCCGCCGTCTTCTCGCCGAACAGGCGATCCTCGCCCTGCCCGGCACGATGTTCGGACCAGTGCGCGGCGTCGGCGGCGATGGTTCGGCGGAAGCCTGCCTTCGCATCGCCTTCGCCAATGCCGACGAGGCGGGACTGGAGACGCTGGGAAACCGGCTTTCGGCTTTCGGCTGAGGTGGCCCGCTTGCGCTCCAGCAGGCGTTCCCGTAACTGGTTGACCAACCTGAATGCGGCATATCGGAGGCCCGGATGCTCGGCTCTATGCGATCCTCGAAGAACTCGCTCGGCGGATGGTTCATCATCGTCATCCTGGTGCTGGCGATGGCGGGTTTCGGGCTTGGCGAAGTGCTGTCGGGCGGCCGCATTTCCACGGTCGCCGAGGTCGGCGACGAGGAGGTTACGGTCGACGATTTCGCCCGCGCCTTCCAGACCCGCGTGCGCGGTGTGAGCGAGCAGATCGGCACGCCGATCAACACCCAGCAGGCGCGCAGCTTCGGGCTGGACCAGGTTGTCCTCGGCGAGTTGATCCGGGCCGCCGCGATCGATGGCGAAGCGGCGGAAGCCGGGATCTCGATGCCCGATGAGGTCGTCCAGCGGCTCCTTCTGGAGGAACCCGCGTTCCAGGACGCGGGCGGGAATTTCGATGCCGATTTCTATCGCCTCGCGCTCGAGAACACCGGCCTCAACGCCGCCGAATACGAGGAGCGGCTCCGCGCGGAGGGCGCACGCTCCCTCATTGCGGGCGCGATCGCGGGGGACATGCCTTTCCCGAGGCACGCGGCCGTCGCGATCCTCGCCTATGCAGCCGAACGCCGGGGGGCCGAGTTCGTGCGCCTGTCGCCCGCCGCCTTCCTCGACGAAGTGGGCACTCCGACCACCGCCGATCTCGAAGCGCATCTTTCCGACAACGCCGACCGGTTCCAGGTGCCCGAAACGCGGACGGTCTCCTATGCCGTTCTGACACTGGAAGGCATGGCCGAAGGGCTCGCGCCCGATGAGGAAACGCTCCGGGACATCTACGACGCGCAGATCGATCGGTTCCGCCGCCCGGAACGCCGGATCGTCAGCCGGGTGGCTTTTCCCGACGACGCATCGGCCGAGGCCGCAGCCGCTGCGCTTGCAGCGGGTGAGTTGACGCTGGAAGCGATCGCGGAGGAGCGGGGCCTCTCCGCCACCGATTTCCAGATGGGTGCGGTGACGCGCGGCGCGCTTGGCGGCGCGGCGGGCGATGCCGTCTTCGATGCGGCCGAGCTCGGCGTCGTTGGCCCCGTGCGTTCGGATCTCGGTCCGACGGTCTTCGTCGTCAACGCGATCCTCGCCGCGCAGGAACTGAGCTTCGAGGTCGCCCGCGAACAGATCGCGCAGGAGGAGGCCGAAGCCGCTGCGGCGGACCTTATGTTCGACGAACTTCTCCGCGCCGAGGAGCTCGTCGCAGGCGGCGCGACCGTGGAGGATATCGCGGCGGAAACCGCCTTTACCGCCGGTTCGGCGACCGTATCGGTGGATGGCGGATCGAGTGCGATCTCGAGCCTGCCCGAGTTCGTGTCCACCGCCCTCGCCGCCGATCCGGGCGTCGAGACCGATCCGGTGGAGGCGGAAACCGGCGAGATCTTCGTCCTGCGGGTCGACGACATCACACCGCCGCGGGTGCCACCACTGGCCGAGATCCGCGACGCGGTCGAGGAGGATTGGCGCCGCAGCGAGGCCGCGCGCCTTGCCCGCGAAGCCGCCGATGAGGCGATGCAGAGCGACGAGGCCGATCTTGAAACCCTCGCGACGGTCTTCGAAAGCCCGGTCGAGACGCTGCCGGCCCTCAGCCGGGATCAGCAGCCCGACGGATTGCCCTCGGGGCTCGTGCCCGCGCTTTTCGATCTGGAAGAGGGGCAGTTCGGCGTCGTGTCCGGAGAAGGCGGTGCGGTCCTCTTCCGCCTGACGGAGATCCAGCCCTTCGATCCCGGAAGCGAGACCGGCGCCGAGGTCATCTCCTTCCTGCAGGCGGATGCCGGGCTCGATCTGCAGAACGACATGCTCGCCTATTTCACCAGCGCCCGGAGCGATGAACGCGGGCTGCGGGTCAACCAGGGCGTCATCAACCAGATCCTCGCACAGATTCCCTGATCGGCATGCGTATCGAACCCGAGTTCGCCCAGTTCGAAGCGGCCCACGATGCGGGTCGCAACCAGATCGTCTATGCCCGCCTGATCGCCGATCTCGACACGCCGGTCTCCATCTTCCTCAAGCTCGCGCAAGGCAGGAAGGACGCCTTCATGCTCGAAAGCGTCACCGGGGGCGAGCAGCGGGGGCGCTATTCCTTCATCGGGCTCAAGCCCGATATCATCTGGCGCTGCCGGGGCGAGGAGGCGGAGATCAACCGTGAGGCCCGGTTCGACGGCGATGCGTTCGCTGCCGATATGCGCGCGCCGCTGGAGTCCCTTCGCGCCCTGCTGGAAGAAAGCCAGATCGACCTGCCCACCGATCTGCCCACCATGGCGGCGGGCCTTTTCGGCTATCTCGGCTACGACATGGTGCGCCATGTCGAACACCTCCCCGACGTGAACCCCGATCCGCTCGGCCTGCCCGACGCGATCCTGATGCGACCGACGGTGATCGCCGTCGTCGATGCGGTGAAGAACGAGGTGATCGTCGTCAGCCCGGCCTGGGCGGGATCGGGCCTCTCTGCGCGCGCGGCCTATGCGCAGGCGGCGGAACGGGTGATGGATGCCGTCGCCGATCTCGACCGGACAGCGGTTTCGGAGAGCCGGGAATTCGCCGATCTTCCGGGCGATCTGCCCGCTCCCGTCTCCAACACCACGAAGGAGCGGTACTTCGAGATCGTGCAGAAGGCGAAGGATTATATCCGCGCGGGTGACATCTTTCAGGTGGTTCCGAGCCAGCGCTGGGCGCTCGATTTCCCGCTGCCGCCCTTCACGCTCTATCGCTCGCTGCGGCGCACGAACCCCTCCCCCTTCATGTTCTTCTTCGATTTCGGCGGGTTCCAGATCGTGGGTGCGAGCCCCGAGATCCTCGTCCGGGTGCGTGATGGTCAGGTCACCATCCGCCCGATCGCGGGCACGCGGCCCCGCGGCGCGACGGAGGCCGAGGACAAGGCCCTGGAGGCCGATCTCCTTGCCGATCCCAAGGAGCTGGCCGAACACCTGATGCTCCTCGACCTCGGTCGAAACGATGTGGGACGCGTCGCCAGGATCGGCACGGTGAAACCGACAGAGCAGTTCATCATCGAGCGCTACAGCCACGTGATGCACATCGTGTCCAATGTCGTCGGCGAGTTGCGCGAGGATGAGGATGCGCTTTCCGCCCTGCTCGCGGGCCTTCCGGCGGGCACCGTTTCAGGGGCGCCCAAGGTCCGCGCGATGGAGATCATCGACGAGCTGGAAGCGGAGAAACGCGGAGTCTATGGCGGTGGCGTCGGCTATTTTTCCGCCGCCGGAGAGATGGATGTCTGCATCGCTCTGCGCACCGGCGTCGTGAAAGACGGCACGCTCTACGTTCAGGCGGGCGGTGGCGTCGTGTATGACAGCGATCCCGAGGCCGAATACCAGGAGACGGTCAACAAGGCGCGCGCGCTGATGCGTGCCGCCGAGGATGCCTGGGCGCTCGATCGATCCGGGAACCGCTGATCGCGCTACGGCTCAGTTATTCTCCAGCCGTTGAACGAGGGCGGTGACCGGCGCGAGATCGACCGCGCGGGTCGAGGTGCTCAGAACCCATGTGAAGAGCGTCGTCAGCGTGGCGCTGTCTGTCCGCCCAACGACCACGGCGCCGCCATTGCTGCGCGCAGCGACCGCGGCACGGTCGAGACCGGCGCGGATCGCGGCCGCATCGCCGTTCGACGGCAGGACACGTGTCACCGTCGCGCTCGGCACGCCCATGACATCGGCGAGCGAGTCCACCCTGTTGAACCCCTGTTCACGGTGCGTCACGAGAAGATGCCCTGTCAGGTTGACGACTTCGAGCGCGCTGCGCGTCGCGCCGTCGTCGCGCGGCAGGTCGCCATCGAGCCTGTCCATGAGGCCGACAGCCTCCGGAACATTGGTCAGAAAGCCGACGAGGCGGGCCTCGATATCGTCGCGGCTCTGCCCCGACAGGTCGCCCGGGCGGCCATCGGGCACGAGCGCGACAACCTCGAATCCGGCGGCACGGTAGGACTGGGTGCGGGCGATCGCATCGGGCGCGTTCGCGGGCACCGCGAAGGTGACGGGAAACTGGAGATCGGCCAACGCGGCTATATCGACGCCCTCCTCCCCCGCATCGATCAGGATCACCGACAGAAGCGGACGGTTACCGGTATAGTTGAACTCGGCCGCATAGATGTTCCGCGGTGCCATGTCCTCCGCGATCGGTTCGGTGGGGATTTCCACATCCGGGACCGGCACCGTCGGATCGGGCGCGGTGACGGGCGCGGGTGCGCCCGGGCGCTCATCGGCGGGGGGCGTCAGCAGCGCCAGGTCGTTGCGCGGGCGCTGCGGCGTATCGAGGCTGCTGTTCGAGGGACGCGGAATCGCGCCGCTCGACTCGGGCACCGACACCGACAGGCCCTGCGGCGTGCCGCCCCCGCCGACACTGACACGGTTGGGGTTGCCCGTACCGCTCAGGCCCGCTTGCGTCTCGACCTGCGGGCGCGCCGTCGTCTGGGGGGACTGGATGCCGGGCCGGGTTTCGACGGCAGCGGAGCCTCCGGCGAGGGCGGGGGCGTCTCCCGCCTCGCCCCCGTTCTCGATCACCGCCCCTTCGGCGTCGACGCTGGGATCGACGGCGGGCGTGCCACCGGGCGAAGCCGGTTCGGAAACGGCCGGTCGCGCGGCGCTTTCACGATCGCCGGGATCGGTATCGTTGCCCGGAACGGCGACCGCGGGCAGATCGGGCGTGTCGACGGCCACATCCGGTTCGATCGGGTTGACGACGGCCACGGCGCCGAGCGCCAGAACGCTCACGAGCGCGCCGCCGAGAAAGCCCTTGAAAAAACCGCCGCCACCGGTTGCCGTTTTCGCCGCCATGTCGCCTACCCCCACCGTGAGAACGGGCCCTCCGCGCCCTTGACGCGCACCCGTCCGACTGCGCATTTATAGCGCCGAATAAGGCCCGCGACACCCAAAAGTTGAGGGCACGTGCGCGGAAAGGGCCGCAACATGCTGCTGCTGATCGACAATTACGACAGTTTCACCTATAATTTGGTGCATTATCTCGGCGAGCTCGGGGCCGAAATCGTCGTTCGTCGCAACGATGCGATCGACGTTCAGGCGGCGATGGCGATGCGGCCATCGGGCATCGTGCTCTCGCCCGGGCCGTGCGATCCCGATCAGGCGGGGATCTGCCTTGCACTGACGCAAGCCGCAGCGGAAACCGGCACACCCCTGTTCGGCGTTTGCCTCGGGCATCAGACGATCGGTCAGGTTTTCGGAGGCACCGTCACCGGTGCGCCGGCGATCATGCACGGCAAGGTCGACGAGATCATCCACACAGGCAAGGGCGTCTTCGCTGGTCTCCCCTCTCCGCTCAGGGCAACGCGGTATCATTCGTTGACCGTCGCGCGCGAAGGGCTACCCGATTGCCTCGAGATCACGGCGGAGGTCGCCGACGGGACCGTGATGGGGCTGCGCCACAGGGAGCTTCCCATCGAGGGCGTGCAGTTCCACCCCGAATCGATTGCGTCGGAGCATGGCCACGCCATGCTCAGGACGTTCCTGAAACGCACGGAGCCCGCCCATGTCTGACGCGATGAAGGCTCTGATCGCCGCCGCGGCGGATCGCCCGCTTACCCGTGCGGAGGCGGAAGAGGCCTTCTCGATCCTGATGCGCGGCGAAGCGACGGCGCATCAGATCGGCGGCTTCCTGATGGCGTTGCGCACCCGGGGAGAAACGGTCGAGGAATACGCGGCTGCGGCGTCCGTCATGCGCGGCAACGCCGTTTCCGTCACCGCTCCTCCGGGCGCGATGGATATCGTCGGAACCGGCGGGGATGGAAAGGGCACGCTCAACATCTCCACCGCGACGGCCTTCGTGGTGGCCGGCGCCGGGGTGACCGTCGCGAAACATGGCAACCGCAACCTCTCCTCCAGATCCGGCGCGGCGGACGCGCTTGGACAGATGGGAGTCGAGGTCATGGTCGGCGCCGAGGTGGTGGAGGCCGCGCTCGCCAGCGTCGGCATAGCCTTCATGATGGCGCCGATGCACCACCCCGCGATCAGGCATGTCATGCCGGCGCGGCAGGAGCTCGGCACCCGCACGATCTTCAATATCCTCGGGCCCTTGACCAATCCCGCAGGCGTGAAAAGGCAACTGACCGGGGCGTTCTCCCGCGATCTCATCCGCCCGATGGCGGAGACGCTGGGTCTTTTGGGTGCGGAGCGTGCGTGGCTGGTCCATGGCGGCGACGGGACGGATGAGCTTTCCATCGCGGGCGTGTCCTTCGTCGCCGACTGGGACGGAAACAGTGTTACCGAGCGGGAAATGCACCCCGAGGATGCTGGCCTCCCCGTCCATCCCTTCGAAGCGATCCTCGGGGGAACGCCGGAAGAGAACGGGCGTGCGTTCCGTGCGCTCCTGAACGGCGAAAAAGGCGCTTATCGCGACGCGGTTCTTCTCAATGCCGCTGCCGCGCTGGTGATCGCGGAGAAGGCGGCGACGCTGCCGGAAGGTGTCGAGAAAGCGCGCGAGAGCATCGACAGCGGCGCCGCGAAGGCGAAGGTCGAGGGCCTCGCCCGCGTGACGACGGAGGCCGCGGCGTGAGCGACGTTCTCGAAAGGATCAAGGCATACAAGCTAGACGAGATCGCCACCCGGAAGGCGTCGCGCCCCCTCTCCGTGGTCGAGGCCGCGGCGAAGGCGGCCCCGCCCGTGCGCCCCTTCGCCGGCGCGATCCGCGATACGCTGGCGACGGGCCGCTATGCCCTCATCGCCGAGGTGAAGAAGGCGAGCCCGTCGAAGGGTCTGATCCGCGCCGATTTCGATCCGCCGGCCCTCGCCCGCGCCTATCAGGCCGGCGGCGCGACCTGCCTTTCCGTGCTGACCGACGCGCCGAGCTTCCAGGGCCATGAGGACTACCTCGTCGCGGCAAGAAACGCCGTTACCCTGCCCGTCCTGCGCAAGGATTTCCTCTACGATCCCTGGCAGGTCGCTGAAACGCGGGCGCTTGGCGCCGATTGCATCCTCATCATCATGGCAAGCGTTTCGGACACTCAGGCGCAGGAACTGGAAGACGCGGCGCGCGCATACGGGATGGACGCACTGATCGAGGTGCATGACGCAATGGAACTCGATCGCGCGTTGGCCCTGAAATCCCCGCTTCTCGGCATCAACAACCGCAATCTGCGCACCTTCGAAACGTCTCTCGATACGACGATCACTCTCGCTGGCCGCGTGCCAGAGGGCCGGATCCTAGTCTCCGAGTCCGGCCTCTTTACACGCGGGGATCTTGCACATGTCGCGGGGTCCGGAGCGCGCACGTTCCTGATCGGGGAGAGCCTGATGCGCCAGCAGAATGTCGAGGCGGCCACCCGAGCGCTGCTCTCCGATCCGGTCCCGGCGTCATGAGCGGCAAGCTCACCCATTTCGATGCGAAGGGCGACGCCCAGATGGTCGATGTCTCGACCAAGGACGTCACGCACCGGGTCGCGATCGCGCGCGGCGCCGTCGAGATGGCGCCAGAAACCCTCGCCCTGATCGCGGAGGGAAGGGCCAAGAAAGGCGATGTTCTTGCCGTCGCGCGCCTTGCCGGGATCATGGGGGCGAAGCGCACGGCGGAACTCATCCCGCTCTGCCATCCCCTGCCGATCACCAAGGTTCGGGTGGATCTCACGACCGATGCCGGGCGCAACCGCGTCGAGATCGAGGCCGAGGTGCGCACCACCGGCCAGACCGGCGTGGAGATGGAGGCGCTGACGGCCGTCAATGTCGCCGCGCTCACCGTTTATGACATGGTCAAGGCCGCAGACAAGACAATGCGGATCACCGATATTCGGCTGGTCCTGAAGGATGGCGGCAAATCGGGGCGGTTCGAGGCGGAACGATGATTTCCGTCGCCGAGGCGCTGGAGCGGATCGCTGCCTTGGTTCCGCCCGTCGTATCCGAAACGGTCAGGCTCGAGGAGGCCTCGGGCCGCGTGCTCGCCGCCCCGGTCACCTCCCGGCGCACGCAGCCCCCCTTTGCGGCATCCGCGATGGACGGCTACGCGATCACCGATGCCGACTGGGGCCCCGGTAACGCTGTTACCGTCAT
>JBMYPI010000101.1:0-8438 GCA_049600155.1 Rubricella sp. | reverse complement strand
CCGCGACGGGCGAGCCGCGCAAGGCGCTCTATGCACGGGCGCAGACGCTCAAGGATGCCGGTGCATGACGGGCAGGGCTTCATATGCCGCCGGCCTCGGCGCGGAGGAAACGGTCGAGCGATACTATGCCAGGCTCGGCGCGGAAACGCTCGCGCGGCGGTTCCGCGGCGGCGGCGGGGAGATAGACCTGATCGTCCGGCTCGGTGGGGTGATCGTTTTCGTCGAGGTGAAGGCGCGCCGCAGTCTCGAAGCGGCGGCGGAAGCGATCTCGCCCGCGCAATGGGGGCGCTTGGAGGCGGCCGCCCGTGCCTATATACAGAAGCAGGCGATCGCGTCCGATGCCGACATGCGCTTCGATGTTGCGCTTCTCGACCGGGCGGGAGGGCTGGAGGTGATCGAGGGCGTCATCCCCTGAAACGACAAGAACGAACGAGGCCGGGCATGGGAATTATCGGTAGGGCGGCGCTTCTCGCGGCGGGGCTGGCGCTGGCCGGCTGCGGGCCGCTTGCGGTCGCGGGCGTGACGACCGCGGCGATCGGCGATGCACAGGAACGCCCGCTGACGGAAGGGATCGACGACAACACGATCAATCTCCGGCTGGATGCCGAACTTCTTCGGACGGAGAACCTCGCCCTCGCGGCTCTGGCGACCCGCGTCGTGGAAGGCCGCGTGATCCTGATCGGCAACGTGCCCACGCCAGAGGACTCCATCCAGGCAGAGACGGTCGCGTGGTCGATCCCGGGTGTGCGCAGCGTGTCCAACCGGATCGAGACAGGGCGAGATCGCACGACAGTGGAGGCCGTTCGGGATATCCGGATCGCGAACCAGGCCCGGTTGCGGCTTCTCAACGCCGACAGCTCGGCAGCGATCAATTACAGCATCACGGTCGTCAATGGTGTGTTGCACCTCACGGGACTTGCCCCGAGCGAGGAATCGCTCACATGGGCAGTGAACACCGTTCGGACGGTGCCGGGGGTTCAGCAGGTCGTCAGCCATGTCTTCGTGACGGACGATCCGCGCCGCCGCCAGTCCGAACCGCGGCCCACGCTCTGAGAAAGCCCAGCCCATGCCCCTCAAGGTCGCCATTCAGATGGACCCGATCGGCCCGATCGACATCGACGCCGACAGCACGTTCCGTATCATGGAGGAGGCGCAGGCCCGCGGGCATTCGCTCTTCTACTACACGCCCGACAAGCTGATCTTCGACGGCGGGCGCCTGATGGCCCAGGGGTGGCCTGTCGAGGTTCGCCGCGAGAAGGGCAATCACTTCACACTCGGCGAACCGGTGCTGCAGGACCTCTCGGAGATGGACGTCCTTTGGCTCCGCCAGGATCCGCCCTTCGACATGGGCTACATCACCACGACCCACATGCTGGACCTGATCCACCCCGGCACGCTCGTCGTGAACGATCCGTTCTGGGTGCGCAACTACCCCGAGAAGCTGCTCGTGCTGCAGTTTCCGGGCCTGACCCCGCCCACGATGATCGCCCGCGATCTCGAAGCGCTGCGCCGCTTCAAGCACGAGCATGGCGACATCATCCTCAAGCCGCTCTACGGAAACGGCGGGGCCGGGGTGTTCCGGCTCGATCCCAACGACCGCAACCTCTCGTCGCTCCACGAGCTTTTCAGCGGCATCAACCGCGAGCCGCTGATCGCCCAGAAGTTCCTCCCCGACGTCTCGAAGGGCGACAAGCGCGTGATCCTCGTCGATGGCGAACCGGTGGGGGCGATCAACCGCGTTCCGCAGAAGGGCGAAACACGCTCGAACATGCATGTCGGCGGACGGCCCGAGAAGGTGCACCTCACCGACAGGGACCGCGAGATCTGCGCCACCATCGGCCCGCTCCTGAGGGAAAAGGGCCAGATCTTCGTCGGGATCGACGTCATCGGCGGCTGGCTGACCGAGATCAACGTGACCTCCCCCACCGGCATCCAGGAGCTTGAGCGCTTCGACGGGATCAACGTCGCCGAACGCATCTGGCAGGCCATCGAGGTGCGCCGCGGATGAGCATCAGCTGGCGCCTGCGTCTTCTCGATTTCGTCCTGCGCGTGACGGAGAAGCCGAAACTCGCCCGGATGCAGGAGCCCGAGGTTCTGCGCCATTCGCTCGAACACGCCGCCGCGCGGCTCTTCAAACCGGTCCCCGGCGTGAACGCGGTATCGGAACGGCTCCCGTCGGGTGACGGCACGCAGGATGTGCTCTGGCTTTCCGCGCCGGGGGCCGAGCGGGGCAGGATCGTGCTTCACTTCCACGGCGGCATCTACATCGCCGGAAGCCCGACCACCCACAAGACGCTTGCCGAGGCGATCGCGATCCGCACCGGCGCGCGGGTCGCCCTGCCGGACTACCGCCTCGCGCCCGAGAATCCGTTTCCGGCGGCGGTGGAGGATGCGCTGGCCGCCTGGCACGGCCTTCTCGATGCCGGCTATGACCCCGCGACCATCGCCGTGACCGGGGACAGTGCCGGGGGCGGCCTCGCCTTCGCGCTCCTGCACGAGTTGACCCGGACCGAAGCACCCCGACCGGCCTGCGTCGCGGCGTTCTCGCCGTGGGTCGATCTCACCCTCTCGGGTGGCAGCATGACGGCGCTCGCCAAGCGCGATGCGCTCATCCCCGCCCATCGTGCGCCCGACGCCGTGGAATTCTACCTCCAGGGACGGGACGCGAGCGATCCCCGCGCCTCTCCGCTGTTCGGCACGTTCACGGGCGCGGGGCCGGTGCTGATCCAGTCGAGCCGCGCGGAGGTGCTGCGCGACGACGGCATCCGCATGGCCGAGCGGCTGACCGCACAGGGCATCGATACCGAACTCGACCTGTGGGACGGCTGCCCGCATGTCTGGCAGATCTTCCAGGGCCGCGTGCCCGAGGCCGACGCCGCGCTCGACCGTGCTGCGGCCTTCATCCGCACCCATATCGGCTGACACTGGCCAAAGACCGCGCCCCGCGATAATCCTCGCCCCGTTCCACGAGGATGGACCCCGATGAGCCAGAAGATCGCGCCGCAACCCGGCATTCTCGACATCGCCCCCTATGTGCCCGGCGAAAGCCGGATCGCGGGCGCAAACCGCGTGCTCAAGCTTTCCTCGAACGAGAACCCGCTCGGCCCTTCGCCGAAAGCCATCGAGGCCTACCGCGCGGCGGCCGATACGCTTGCTCTCTACCCGGATGCCGACCATGCGGGTCTGCGTCACGCCATTGCGGAGGTGCACGGGATCGATCCGGCGCGGGTCGTCTGTGGCGCGGGATCGGATGAGATCCTCACCTTCCTCGCCCAGGCCTATGCCGGGCCGGGGGACGAGGTGATCCACACCGAGCACGGGTTCAGCATGTATCCGATCGTGGCGATGGCGGCGGGCGCGAGACCCGTGAGCGTCCCCGAGCGGGAACGGACCGCCGATGTCGACGCGATCCTCGCCGTAGCGACGGAGCGCACGCGCCTCGTCTACCTCGCCAATCCCAACAATCCGACCGGGACGATCCTGCCCGGTTCCGAGATCGAGCGCCTCGCCGACGGCCTGCCGGAGGGCTGCATCCTCGTGCTCGACGGCGCCTACGCGGAATTCGTGACCGATCCCGATTACGACGCGGGCCTCGCCCTCATCGAGAGCCGTGCGAATGTGGTCATGACGCGGACCTTCTCGAAGATCTACGGCCTTGGCGGCCTGCGGATCGGCTGGGGCTATGGCCCGGCCGAGATCATGGGCGTGCTGAACCGTATCCGCGGGCCGTTCAACCTTTCCGGCCCTGCCCTCGCCGCCGCGGAGGCCGCTGTGCTCGACACCGACTACACGGCGCATTGCATCGCGGTGAATGCCCGGTGGCGTGCATGGATGCTCACGGAGCTGCGCGCGATGGGGCTGCCCTGCGACGATGCCCATGCCAATTTCGTCCTGCCGCGTTTCGGCAGCGCCGAGCGCGCGGATGCAGCGGATGCCTACCTGAAAAGCCGGGGGATCCTCGTCCGCCAGGTTGCGGGCTACGGCCTGCCAGAGGCACTGCGCATCACCGTCGGCGATGAAGCGGGGTCGCGGCAGGTGATCGCCGCGCTCAGGGATTTCGTGGAGGCGTCATGATCTACGGCAAGGTCGCCCTGATCGGGCTTGGTCTGATAGCGGGCTCCATCTCGCTCGCGTCGCGCCGCGGCGCTCTCGCGGGAGAGATCACGGGATACGCCCGCTCCAGGGAAACACGGGAAACGGCGAGGCGGATCGGCCTTGTCGATAGCGTCTGCGACACGGTGGCCGAGGCCGTGAAGGACGCTGACCTCGTGATCCTCTGCGTGCCCGTGGGCGCGATGGGGGCGGTCGCCGAAGAGGTTGCGCCGCATCTGAAACCGGGCGCGGTCCTTTCCGATGTCGGGTCCGTGAAGCGCGCGGTGATCGATGCCGTGGCGCCCTTCCTCCCCGAAACGGTTCATTTCATCCCGGCGCACCCGCTCGCCGGGACGGAGCACTCGGGGCCGGAGGCCGGTTTCGCGACGCTTTACGACAACCGCTTCTGCCTGATCACGCCCCTGGAACGCACCCCGCGCGAGGAGATCGATCGCCTCGCTTCGTTCTGGCGGGGCCTCGGCGCGCAGGTGGAGGAGATGGACGCGGAACACCATGACCTCGTCCTCGCGGTCACCTCCCATGTGCCCCACCTCATCGCCTACACGATGGTCGGCGTGGCCGACGACCTGCGGCGCGTGACGAATTCCGAGGTCATCCGCTACTCGGCTGCCGGTTTCCGGGACTTCACCCGGATCGCCGCCTCGGACCCGGTGATGTGGCGCGACGTATTTCTCAACAACCGCGAGGCGACGCTGGAGCTTCTCGGCCGCTTCAGCGAGGAACTGTTCGCCCTGCAACGCGCGGTGCGCACCGGCGATGGGGACCTCCTGCACGATTATTTCACCCGGACCCGCGCGATCCGGCGCGGCATCCTCGAAGCGGGCCAGGACATCGACGCGCCCGATTTCGGCCGCGTGCTCCCCCGGCCCCGACCTGTCGAGGACTGAAACCGCCCGACGCCTCCAGTGGAAGAATTTGGAGAGCCGTGAACAGGTGGTCTTTGATGGCTTCCCAAGTGTTTCGAGGTAAGACGCGCGAACGCGCAGGAAGGGGGCAGTGCCCCCTCGCTACGGACGCAAGCGAGGCGCCTCGCCGATCGGGATCGGGCCTAGCGCCGCGATACCTCCGCGGAACGTCAGATCGGCATTGAGCGTGTGGGGATCGCCACTCAAGTCCGCGATGAGACCCAGCGCCATCTCGGCGGTGCTGGCGATCTGTGCGTCGACAAGGCCCGCCGCGACGGCCGCGTCGAGCATTTGGCGCCAGTTTCGTGCGCGGATCCGGACCGATCCTTCCGCAAAACCTGCGGCATCCGCGACGAGACTGCCCTGCGCCCGGAGGTCCAACTCGCCCCAGGTGATCTGCAGATCCGTGATATCGAGCGCATCGAAGGCGGGCGCGCGATCCGACAACGCCGGAAGTCCAGGCACATCGGAATAGGTCGCGAGGGCATCGAGCCGCGCCGACTGCATGATCTCGGGCAGGATTCCGGCAGGATCGAGCGTCTCGCGCCAGGCCCCGGTCAACGAGACCGTGCGCGCGTCGAGCCCCAGGCGATGCTCCCGCAGGTTGCCCTGCGCCTCGGATGCGAGGACGAGCCGCTCGGCCACCGCGCCGCCTTCCGCGCCGGTGAGGGCGAGGGCGTCGGCTTCCAGGATCAGGCTTTCCACTTCCTGCGCCAGCGTGATCCGCGCGGAGGCGCGGAGTGTCTGCCCCTCTATCGCGATGGCGGCGCGGGGTGTCGCCACCGTGTGGACACCGGGAAAGGCGAGGATCACCTGACCGGGATCGTAGCTGAGCGACAGGATCTGGAACGCGGGCGCCGACCAGGCCCAGCCCTCCGCAGGGTCGGCGAGATCGAGCGCCGTCAGTGTGGTGTCGAACCGGTTGGGATAGCCCGCCACCGTCAGGTCGTCATAGTTCGCGACCCATCCCTCCGCCGCCCGGGCCGAGAGCCAGCCCTCGACGCCTGCACGCGTCGCGCCGGCCCCGACCCACCAATAGGCGCTCCAGCCGAGCGCCAATGTCAGCGTAACCGTGATGATCCACCGAAACGACATCGGGCCGCATCCTCTCGCCTCTCCCTCTGTGCCGATGTATAGCAGGCGCGCGAAAGGAGCCAGCATGGACGCGGACGGGGGATTCTGGGTTTTCGGCTACGGATCGCTGATCTGGCGCCCCGGGTTTCCCGTCGCCGAACGCAAGCTCGCGACGCTCCATGGCTGGCGGCGATCCTTCTGCATGAAATCGGTGGAGTATCGTGGAACGCCCGAAAAACCCGGCCTGGTCCTCGCGCTCGACCGGGAGGAAGGCGCCCGTTGCACAGGGCTTGCCTTCCGGGTCGCGCCGGAACACGCGCGGGCCAGCCTCGACTACCTGCGTGCCCGCGAACTGGTGACCGATGCCTATCACGAGCGGAGGCTCACCATCCGGATCACGGGCGGCAGGGCGCTGACCGCCTATGCCTACACGATGAACCGGGACCACTGGCAATACGCCGGCGCGCTTCCACTCGCGGACCAGGCGGAGGTGATCGCAACGGCCGTTGGCCCGAATGGCCCCAACGCGGAGTATCTGCACAATACCGTCGAGAGCCTGCGGGCGCTTGGCCTGCACGACGAGGAACTCGAGACGCTGGAGCGGCTCGTCCGCGCGAAATCGGCGATTGGAATGGCGCGCCCCCGCCGCTAATCTCCTGCCCGGACAGGGTGAGGGGGTCTGATGCTTCTGGAAACCGAACAGGATCCGCGTTTCTCGCAACCGACGCGGCAGATCCTGGCGATGATCCTCATCCTGATTCTCGTGGGCGTGGGGACGTTCTTCATCTATCGCTCGATCGCGCCGATCTTCCTGGCGAACGTGTATCTCAACGGGTTCATCGTCGCGGTCTTCGTGATCGGGGTTCTCGCCTGCTTCTGGCAGGTGCTTCAGCTCGTCCGCGCCGTCAGCTGGATCGAGGGTTTCGCGCTGAACCGGCCCGGGCATGAATTCGTCCAGGCCCCCCGCCTTCTGACATCGCTCGCCGCCCTGCTGAAGGACAAGAGGACACGCGCGGGCATCAGCGCGGGTTCGTCCCGGACCATTCTCGAATCCGTCGCGACCCGGCTGGACGAGGCGCGCGATATCACGCGCTACATCATCAACCTTCTGATCTTCCTCGGTCTGCTGGGCACGTTCTACGGCCTCGCGACGACCGTGCCCGCCGTGGTCGAGACGATCCGCGCGCTGGCGCCGGAGGACGGCGAAGGCGGCGTCGCCGTCTTCGACCGGCTCATCGTCGGCCTTGAAGCCCAGCTCGGCGGGATGGGCACGGCTTTCGCGTCCTCCCTCCTCGGGCTGGCCGGATCGCTGATCGTCGGCATTCTCGAACTCTTCGCCGGCCACGGGCAGAACCGGTTCTATACGGAGCTGGAGAACTGGCTGTCCGGCATCACGCGGATCGGCGTGTCGGGCGGCGATGGTCAGGGCGGGTTCGAGGCCGGGCCGGTCGCCGACATGATCGAACAGAGCAACCTGCGCATGGAGTCCCTGCGCGAGGCGCTGGTCGAGGCGGAGCGGGCGCGGCGCGAAACCGATGCACGGATCGAGGCGCTGACTGCGGCGGTCGGGGCACTCGCCGCGCGCGCCGAGGCCGATCCGACTGGCGAGGCCCTTTCGCGCATCGCCGCCGGGCAGGAACGACTCGCGACGCTTTTCGAGGAACGCGACACCCACGCCAACCGTTTCGACGAGGAGACCCGCGAACGCCTGCGCAATATCGACGTGCAGATGCTTCGGCTGCTGGAGGAGATGAACGCGGGCCGGGCGGACACCGTCGCGGAACTGCGCACGGAGATTTCGGCCCTGACCGATGCGATGAAGAAGCAACTCTAGAGCCATGGCCCTCACCAGACGATCAGGCGCGCGCTTCGAGTCCAATATCTGGCCGGGATTCGTGGACGCGATGACGGCGCTCCTGCTGGTGCTGATGTTCGTTCTGTCGATCTTCATGATCATGCAGGTGGTGCTGCAGGAAACGATCACCGGACAGCGGGGCGAACTCGACGAACTGGCGGCGGAGATCGCGACGCTGGGCGAGGCGCTGGGGTTGGAACGCGCGCGCAATGCCGATCTGACGGAGGAACTCGGCGCGCTCACCTCCACGCTCGATCAGGCGCGCGCGGATCTGGCGGATCGGGCGGCGCGGATCGCCGCGCTCGAAAACGAACAGGCCGACAACGAGGCCGAGATCGCACGCCTTCTGGGAACGGTCGCCGAACGCGAGGCGACCCTCGCCGATCTCGCCGCTGCGCTGGCAGAGGAGGAGGCGACGACAGCGCGTTTGACGGCGGACCTCGCGGCAACCGAGGAAGCGCTTTCCGAGGAGGAAGCAGCGGCGGCGGCGC
>JBMYPI010000100.1:0-8464 GCA_049600155.1 Rubricella sp. | reverse complement strand
GTTCGCGCACTTCGAATCTGGCGGCCTTCGCCCAACCGATGCAGTGAACGCCGATGATATCGGGAACGGTGAAGGTATCGCCCATCAGGTAGGGGCCATCGCCGAGCCGCGCGGCGAGCCGGACCATCGCGGTGTCGAACTCGGCCCGCGCCGTTTCCTTCACGGCAGGCACTTTCAGCCCATCCGGGAGGACGAAGCGGTGTTTCGCGGCAAGCCAAAGGGCGCCGTCGATCTCTTCCGCGATGAACTGGGTATGCGCGTCCTGCCGGGCACGCTCCACGGTCCCCGCCTCGAACGTGCAGACGGCGTGCCTGTCGGCGAGGAACTGGCAGATCGCCACCGAGTCGGTAATGGGCGTGTCATCCACGATCAGCGCCGGGATCTTCCCCGTAGGGTTCGCTGCGAGAATCCCTTCGCTCTGCGGAAGCGCGGGGATGTGATCGTAGTCGGCGCCGGTTTCCTCCAGCATCCACAGCACACGCATCGCTCTCGATTGCGCCTGTCCGATCAGGGTGTAGCTCATGCTCTTCTCCTACCGCCGGGCGCGCATCATGGCGAGGCGGACGAACACCCTTTCCAGAAGCGCCATGTGCGGGATGGGTCGACCCGAACGCAGGGCGAGGTCGGCGTCGGTCAGATCGGTCAGGGCGGTCTCCAGCATCGGGGCGGACCACTTGCGAAGCTGCTGACCCATGATCCGGCGACGCGGGCCGAAGACGGGAGGGCGCAGGCGCGACAGGGCCTCCTCACCGCCACCTGCGACGGCCGCGGCGTGGAGTTGCCTGAAGTGTCGCGTCACCGCGATGCAGAGCGTCGTGGCGTTCACGCCCTGTGCCTCGATCCTCGACATCAGCGGCGCCACCCTGCCCGGTTCCTGGCCGGCGACGGCATTGACCACATCATCGGCATCGGCCTCGACGGATCGGGGCGCCACGGCGGCGATATCGGACAATCCGACCGGCTCCTCCCGACCGTATGTGTAGAGCGCCAGTTTCTCGATCGTCTGGGACAGGTCGCCGGGATCGAGAGCCTGGGCGAGCGCCAGAAGGTCGTTCATCGCGGCACGGTCCACCGCGGCGATACCGGCCTTGCGCAACATCTCGTCCACCTCGTCCCGGTCGGGCGGATCGGCATAGAGCGCGTGACACAGCGCGGATGGGTGTTTCTCGAAAAAGGTCCTCAACTTGGCACGGGGCGGCAACTGGCCTGCCGTAACGATCAGGGTCGCATCACCGGGTTCGTGGGCCTCCAGCGCGCCGATGACCTGGGGCGCGATCGTGTCCGTCGCGTCTTCCACGAGAAGCGCGCGCGGCCCATCGAAGAACCCACGCGCCTTCATTTCATCGATGAGAGCGGCCTTGTCGGACCTGATATCCGATGCCGCCAACCGGCTGAACCGCATCTCGGCGCCGCCCTCTGGGCCGATAAGCGCCGCGACGAGTTCCTCCCGCTTGAGCGCGATGCGCATCGTGTCGGGACCGTAGATCAGGATGCCGGGACATGCGGGATCGGGCCGCGCGAAGAAGCGGTTGGCATCGCGCTTCTGCAGCTTCACGGCGCGAAATCCTCGGCCGCAAGGAAGACCTGTGCGGCGATCTGCTCCGCAAGGCGTGTGGCGAGACGATCCTCCGCGTCGCGCTGGGCGACATCGACGGCGAAGGGCGAACCCGTCGCGGAGTATGCCGCGACCGACCGGACGCTGCCCTGCGAGACGATCGCGTCTGTCGCGATCGAGCGCAGGGTGTATCGCGCCTGGCCCTCGATGTTGAACCGCGTGGTTTCCGCGCCCTGCGTGATCGAGAGGGCGGTTTCCCTGTAATCGGCGACGACGTCGAGAACGTAGACCACGTCCCCCTCGTCCCCGAACCGCTCTCTCAGGCCTTCGCGAAGCAGGAAGCCGCGCCGCCCCGGCAAGGGCGAGACCGCCACGCGCGTCCGCAAGCCGGCCGCAGCCGAGCCCGGCGCAAAAACGGGCGTGAATCCGCATGCCGAAAGGAGCGCCGCCGCGCCGAGAAGAAACCCGCGCCTGCCCTCAACCCACGACATTCACGATCCGGCCGGGCACGACGATCACCTTCTTCGGCGCGCGCCCCTCCAGGAACCGCTCGACCACCTCATCGGCACGCGCGAGCGCCTCGATATCCGCCTTGGAGGCATCGGCAGAAACGGTCAGTTCGGCCCGCTTCTTGCCGTTGACCTGAAGGGGCAAGGTGATCGTGTCTTCCACGAGCAGGGCGGCATCGGCCACGGGCCAGGGCGCGTCGCAGACGAACCCCTCGCCGCCGAGCATCTCCCACATCTCTTCAGCAAGGTGGGGCGTCATCGGCTGCATCAGTTGCGCCATGATCCTGAGCGCTTCACGGCGGGCGGCCTTCTCCGCCGCTCCGTCTCCCCTGGAGCGAGCGATCTCGTTCGTCAGGCCGTAGAGTTGCGCGACGGACTTGTTGAACTGGAACTGCGCGATCCCTTCGGTCACGCCCACTATGGCCTTGTGCGCCGCTTTCATCAGCGCGAGCGACTCGTCCGATCCGCGCGGATCGCCCTCCACGGCGCCGGCATTCTCGGAAGCGAGCCGCCACACACGGGCAAGGTGCTTGTAGGCGGCTTCCGCGCCTGCGGCCGTCCATTCCACGTCCCGCTCGGGCGGGCTGTCGGACATCACGAACCAGCGCGCCGTATCGGCGCCATAGGTCTCGACGATGCTGACTGGATCGACGACGTTCTTCTTCGACTTCGACATCTTGATGACCGGGCCGACCTCCACCGGCGTGCCATCCTTCAGTGTAGCCCCGCCCTCGGAGCGGATCACGTCATCGGGGCTGTGCCAGACAGGCAGGCCGTTTGCACCCTTCGTCGAATAGGTCTCGTGGGTCACCATGCCTTGCGTGAAGAGCGCATTGAACGGCTCCTTCGCGGTGTCGGGCAGATGCCCGGTGATCGCCATGGCACGGGCAAAGAAGCGCGAATAGAGCAGGTGCAGGATCGCATGCTCGATCCCGCCGATATACTGATCCACATTCATCCAGTAGGACGCGGCATCCGGATTGGTGGGCGTGCCCGCGCGCGGCGCGGTGAAGCGGGCGTAATACCACGACGAGTCGACGAACGTGTCCATCGTGTCCGTCTCGCGCTGCGCAGGTTCACCGCAGGACGGGCAGGCACAATCGCGCCATGTCGGGTGCCAGTCGAGCGGATTGCCGGGGCGGGAGAAATCGGCGTCCATCGGCAATTCGATGGGCAGGTTCTCCTTCTTCTCCGGCACCACGCCGCAGCTCTCGCAATGGACGACGGGGATCGGGCAGCCCCAGAAGCGCTGGCGGCTCGCGCCCCAGTCGCGCAGGCGGAACTTGGTGACACCCTGCCCCCAGCCGGCCTTCTCGGCGAAGGCGATGGTGGCGTCGATCGCCTCCTCCCCGGTCGCCACGTCGAGCCCCGCGAAATGGTCGATCCACTTCACCTTCTCGGTCTTGGGCGGAACGAAAGCCTCGTCCGTCACCGGTGCGCCGCCGTCGAGCGCGACGAAGGTGTCGATCACCGGCAGACCGTATTTGCGGGCGAAATCGAGGTCGCGCTGGTCATGGGCCGGGCAGGCGAAGATGGCGCCGGTGCCATAATCCATCAGGATGAAGTTCGCGATCCAGACGGGCAGTTCCCAATCGGGGTTCAGCGGATGGCGCGCCTTCAACCCCGTGTCGAAGCCCTTCTTCTCGGCCTTCTCGAGCGCCTCTTCGGAGGTGCCGGTGCGGCGGCATTCCTCGTTGAAGGCCCGCACGCCCGCGTTCTCCGCCTCCAATGCCTTGGCGAGCGGATGATCGGGGGAGATACCGACGAAGCTCGCGCCCATCAGCGTATCGGGGCGGGTCGTGTAGACCTCGATCTTCTCATGGCCGTGGGCGGGCGCGGTCAGGTCGAACGCGAATTGCAGGCCGCGGCTCTTGCCGATCCAGTTCGCCTGCATCAGGCGGACCTTCTCGGGCCAGTCCTCCAGCCCGTCGAGCGCCGCCAGCAACTCGTCCGCCATGTCGGAGATGCGGAAGAACCACTGGGTGAGTTCCCTGCGCTCCACCGGCGCGCCTGAGCGCCAGCCCTTCCCGTCGATCACCTGCTCGTTGGCGAGCACGGTCATGTCCACCGGGTCCCAGTTGACGACGGATTTCTTCCGCGTCACCAGCCCCGCCTCCATCATGTCGATGAAGAGCGCCTGCTGCTGGCCGTAGTATTCCGGATCGCAGGTCGCCAGTTCGCGCGACCAGTCGAGCGAGAAGCCCAGCGGCTTCATCTGCGCGCGCATGTCGGCGATGTTCCGGTAGGTCCATTCGGCGGGGTGGACCTTCTTCTCCATCGCCGCGTTCTCGGCGGGAAGGCCGAAGGCGTCCCATCCCATCGGGTGAAGGACGTTGAAACCCTGCGCGCGCTTCGTCCGGGCGACCACATCGCCCATCGTGTAGTTGCGCACATGGCCCATGTGGATCCGGCCGGAGGGATAGGGGAACATCTCCAGCACATAGTATTTCTGCCGGGTGTCGTCCCGTTCGGCGGCGAAGGCCTGCGCCTCGTCCCAGGCCGCTTGCCAGCGCGGTTCGATCTTGCGGGCGTCGTAGCTCGTCATTCTTCTTCTGTCCGGTCTTGGCGGGCGCGGCCGCGCCGCGTTCAGCCCTCGTCGGCGATGCGCAACTCGCGGGCGCGCAGGAGGATCGCATCCTCCACCTGCGTCACGACATCGGGCGCGACCGAGGCGTCGACCCATTCGCCGCCGCGCTGCACCTGCCGGAACAGGGCGACGTTCAGCGCGCTGGCGGTCAGTTCCTCGGAATTGACGACGACGGTCGCGCGGAAACGCTCACCCGAGACGCCCTCGAGCTGCCCCCAATCCGTCGCGATCACGCCGGTGAAGGAGTCGATCGCGCTGACGGGCAGGAAATCGAGCGTGTCGAGCGAGGCGCGCCAGAGGTAGCGGTTCACCGGCGCGTTCTGCCCGCCGAATCCCTCACCGTTGATGAAGCGGACGATGTCGATCCCGCCCGGTTCCTCGTCTTCGGGGAACGGTTCGGGTTCGAGATCGGCGCCGCAGGCGGCGAGGCCGACGACAAGGGCGAGACTCATCAGTGCGGGGCGGAACATCAGTGCGGGGCGGAACATCGCGTCTACCTTCTGTCTTGACGCCCTCCTCATATCCTTCCGCCATGCGGCAAACAACCCGGATGGAGCGCTGTTGCAGGCGGGCCGCAGGGTCGAAACTGTGTCATCCGTGCATCAGTGTGCGGCGCATGTTTCGCGGGGGGGTCATCCGCCTTGACCGAAAGGTCTGGTTTGAGGAATTTCCCGGTGCGCGGCGTCGCTTGGTGCGAACGTCGTGGGCTCCTGAAATCCAGAGGGACAACCATGAAAAAAGTTCTTTTCGCTTCCACCGCGCTGGTGGCTGCATCGCTCGCACCGGCAGCGTTCGCAGAAATCTCCGTCGGCATCTCCGCCGAAATCGGCCTGACCAACAACGAAGGCTTCAGTGGCGAGTATGCGGACACCCCGCTCGTGCACACCGACTTCGACATCACCTGGACGGCTTCCGGCACCACCGACAACGGCCTGACCTTCGGCGCCACCGGTGACTGGGACGAAGCCAACGAAGACACCCTTCCCGAGGTGTTCATCTCCGGTTCCTTCGGCACGTTCACCGCGGGCGACACCGACGGTGCATATGACCGTGCGATGATCGAAATCGCAGGTGGCGGCCTCGCGGACGAAGCGTCCAACGAGAACGGCCACTCCGGCTTCGACGGCAACGAAGACAACGACGACCAGATCCTGCGCTACGACATCGCGCTCGGCATGGCGACGCTCTCCGCTTCGTTCGAGAACGATGACAACTCCAACGACGACAACGACTACATCTACGGCCTCGGTGCACGCCTGGCCCTCGGTGTGGCGACGGTCGGTATCGGCTACCAGAACGACACCGACGCCGAAACAGAAGTTGTCGGTATCTCCGCTGAAGGCACCTTCGGCCCGGTGACGGCAACCGCAGCCTACGAAGACTCCGATGTCACGGGCGACACCACCGGCATCTCCGCCGTTGTCGACCTCGGCGCGGTTTCCGTTGGCGTTCAGTACGAAACCAACGACGGCTACGACGATGACGTCTACGGCGTCTGGGCCGATGCACCGCTCGGCGGTGGCGCAACCTTCACGGCTGCGTTCGGTCAGAACTCCGACGGTGAAGCCGCATACGGCTTCGGCGTTGGCATGTCCTTCTGATCCAACCGGATCAGTCGAACAGGGAAGAGCGGGCCATGTGCCCGCTCTTTTCTTTTCGGGCGGGGCGCTTCATATCCTGCGGCGATGAGAACCGGAGGGGAAGCAGATGGGCCTCGATGATATCCGCCAGCGGATCGTGGATGCGGCACAGCGCGCCGGGCGCGATCCGGCATCCGTGCATCTGATCGCCGTCTCGAAGGTCCAGCCGGAGGAGCGGGTCGAGGCCGTCCTCGAACAGGGGCACCGTCTCTTCGGAGAGAACAAGGTGCAGGAAGCCGCCGGCAAATGGCCCGCCTTCCGCGAACGGTTCCCCGGAACCGCGGTTCACCTCATCGGCCCCTTGCAGACCAACAAGGTCAAGCAGGCTATGGAGCTTTTCGAGGCGATCCATTCCCTCGATCGCGAAAAGCTCGCCCGAAAGATCGCGACCGAGGCGCAGGCGCGCGGCGCCTGCCCGGACCTTTTCATCCAGGTCAACACGGGCGAGGAACCGCAGAAGGCCGGCGCCCTGCCCGGCGATGCGGACGCCTTCATCGCCACATGCCGCGATATGGATCTGCCCGTGAAAGGCCTGATGTGCATCCCGCCGGTGGACGAGGAACCCTCCCTCCACTTCGCGCTCCTCAAGAAGATCGCGGAGCGAAACGGCCTTTCCGGCCTGTCGATGGGGATGAGCGGCGATTTCGAACGCGCCATCGCGCTGGGCGCGACCCATGTGCGCGTCGGCTCCGCCATTTTCGGCGAGCGGGTCTATTCCTGAACGATCACCCGCGCGCCGGGTCTCCAGGTCTCGCGGATGAAGCGCAGGGCGGTGCGGGAGAACGCGATGCACCCCGCCGTTGGCCTTCGCGGCGCGCGCCACTGGTGGAGGAAGATCGCGCTCCCGGCGCCCGGGATAGTCGGATCGGTGTTGTAGTCGAGCACGCCCACCAGATCGTAGAGCGGATCGGGCCGCGCCATCCTGTCCACCGGCCAGGGATGGGGCAGACGGACCGCCCGGTTATAGGCGGGATCCTCGGGGGCCTCGGACCATCCCATGCCCGGCCCGATCGGCTGCCCGCCCTGCATTCGCCCGGGCCGACAGAACCAGGCGACCACGCGCCAGCGGCCAGCCGGCGTGACGCCATCGCCCTCGGCCCACTTCCGCCCGATGCCGCCGAACCCCACCGAAACCGGCAGGAAATGCCCGCGATACCGCGCGCCGAACCTGCTGACGACGAGATCGTCCGGTTTCAAAGATGGTGCCCCGACTTGTCCCGCTTGGTTGCGAGATACCCGCGGTTCTCGTCCGTCATGCCGACCCGAAGCGGCACCCGCTCGCTGACGGCGATCGCGCCGGCTTCCATCATGGCGACCTTGCGGGGATTGTTCGTCATCAGGCGGACGGCGGAGAAACCGAGCCCGCGCAGAAGCTCGCTGCCGATCCGGAAGTTGCGTTCGTCGTCCTCGAACCCGAGACGGTGGTTCGCCTCGACGGTATCGAAGCCCTGATCCTGCAGGGAGTAGGCGCGCATCTTGTTGGCAAGCCCGATCCCCCGCCCTTCCTGGTTGAGATAGAGAAGGACGCCGGCGCCCTCCTCTCCGATATGGTCCAGCGCGGCATGCAGTTGGGGCCCGCAATCGCATTTCAGCGATCCGATCACGTCCCCGGTGAAACAGGCCGAATGCAGCCGGCAAAGAACCGGCGCCGCCCGATCGGGGCGCCCGATCTCGACGGCGTAGTGTTCCTCCGAACCGTCCCCCGCCCGGAAGACATGCACCCTGCCGGCCTTGCTCACGGCCAGCGGAACCCGTGCCGCCGAAACCTCGGCAAGCGGGCTCATGTAACCACGGCAATGAAGCGTCTCCTCCGCGCCGAGGCAGAGAAGCCCGTTCTCCGCGCCCAGCCGCGACGCCGTTGGGGCATCCGGCAGCGGAACCACGATCATCGCGGGCAGGAGATGGGCGCGCTTGGCCAGCGCGATGGCGGCCCGGTGAGCCTCCGCCGATCCCTCCCGCCGGGTCCTGTATGGCCCTTTCATCGGGGAGGCGAGATCGGCGGCGGGATCCGCCGTCGCGCGCAGCCAGTCGAGCCCTTCATCTCCCGTCAGGGCCACGCGCGCGAGATCGCCGTCATAAGCGCGGGCGCGCAGGGTATCGGCGCGCCGCGACGTGATGGCGAGATCCATGGCGCGATCGAGTGCACGCAATCCCTCCCATCGCGCGGGCGAAA
>JBMYPI010000099.1:0-8473 GCA_049600155.1 Rubricella sp. | reverse complement strand
GGCATGTCCAGATCCTCGAGGCACAGCGCGAAGGCGCAGGCGGCGGGATCGGGGGCGATCATGCCGGGCGCGCCTTCCGTCGACCACATCATCGGGCGGATATAGAGGGCCTGCTCGGGCGGATAGAGTGCGATGCCTTCCCGCGCGATCGCCTCGACCTCATCGGCGGTCATTCCCGGCTCCATCCCCATCGCGCGGGCCGAGCGGATCAGGCGCGCGCAGTGAAGATCGAGATCGGGGGCCGTGCCTTCGAAGCTGCGCGCCCCGTCGAAGACCAGCGTGCCGAGCCAGGTGCCGTGGTCCGCCGCGCCGAGGATCGGGGTGTTGCCTTCGTGCCAGCGCCCCCCGAACCACGTCCTGATCGCCTTGCCGAACGCCATCTTCACCTCCCGGTCCTTGTCCGGGAGGGACCGTAAGCGGCAGCGCGTGGCGTTGCAATCAGCGCCAGAGCGCTTTATCTCCAAGCGGGAAACGCACCGCAGGAGGGCCGCCCGCCCATGAGCTGGCTTTCGGACTTCACCCGCCCGATGATCAACACGCTCTTCTCCCGTCGCGAGACGCCGGAGAACCTGTGGACGAAGTGCGAGAACTGCGGAACGATGCTGTTCCATCGCGAATTGAAGGCGGCGCTGAACACCTGCGTGAACTGCGGCCATCACATGGCGATCAGCCCGCGCGACCGTTTCGAGAACCTGTTCGACGGAGGCACCTATACCGAGGTGAAAGTGCCCGATCCGATCGCCGATCCGCTGCATTTCCGCGATCAGAAGAAATACCCCGACCGCATGAAGGATGCCCGCAAGAAGACCAGCGAGCATGAGGCGATGCTGGTCGCGGAGGGAAAACTCTTCGATCAGCCCATCGTCGCCGCTGCCCAGGATTTCAGTTTCATGGGCGGATCGATGGGCATGTATGTGGGCAACGCCATCATCAAGGCCGCCGAAACCGCGGTTAAGCGGCGCGCGCCGCTCGTGCTGTTTTCCGCTGCCGGCGGAGCCCGGATGCAGGAGGGCATCCTCAGCCTGATGCAGATGCCGCGCACGACCGTCGCGGTCGAGATGGTCCGCGACGCGGGCCTTCCCTACGTCGTCGTCCTCACCCATCCGACGACCGGCGGCGTGACAGCAAGCTACGCGATGCTTGGCGACGTGCATATCGCCGAGCCTGGCGCGCTGATCTGCTTCGCCGGGCCGCGCGTCATCGAACAGACGATCCGCGAGAAGCTGCCGGAAGGCTTCCAGCGCGCGGAGTATCTGCTCGACCACGGCATGATCGACCGGGTGACCCATCGCAAGGAGCAAAGGGTGGAACTCTCCACGATCCTGCGCATGCTGATGGGGCTGCCGCCCGCGGTGCACGGAGACCTCCCCGCACCAGAGGAAACCCCGGTTCCCGTCCCGGCGGAGGAGGCCGGCGCGGTCACGGAGGCGCCCGCAAAGGAATGAGCGGCGCAGGCTCGGACATCATCCTCGAGAGGCTGATGTCCCTTCACCCCAAGATCATCGACCTCACGCTCGACCGGATGTGGCGCGTGCTGGAGCGTCTCGGCGATCCCCACCGTAACCTCGCGCCCGTGATCCACGTCGCGGGGACGAACGGCAAGGGGTCCACCGTGGCGATGTTGCGTGCGGGGCTCGAAGGCGCGGGCAAGCGGGTCTGCACCTACACCTCGCCCCATCTCGTGCGGTTCCACGAACGGATCCGCCTGCCCGAGGGCTTGATCTCGGAGGAGGCGCTTCAGGTGCTACTGGAGGAGGTCGAGGCGGCCAACGGTCCCGAACAGATCACCTATTTCGAGATCACGACCGCGGCGGCCCTTCTGGCCTTCAGCCGCGCGCGGGCCGACTACACGCTTCTGGAAGTGGGCCTCGGCGGGCGCCTTGATGCAACGAATGTCGTGGACAGGCCCGCGCTCACCGTCATCACGCCGGTGAGCCTCGATCACCAGCAGTTCCTCGGCCCGACGGTGCCGCAGATCGCTGGCGAGAAGGCCGGGATCCTCAAACCGGGCGTGCCCTGCGTTGTCGCCCGGCAAGAAGACGCGGCGATGGATGTGATCGAGGCGCGGGCCGAACAGGTCGGCGCGCCCCTGATCGTCGCGGGCCGGGATTTCGATGGCTGGGCCGAGAACGGCCGGCTCGCCTGGCAGGACGGGACGGGGCTTCTCGATCTCCCGTCGCCCGCGCTGATCGGCCCTCACCAGATCGAGAACGCGGCGGTCGCCATCGCGGCGCTGCGGGCTCTCGGTTTCGGGGAAGGGGCCTGCGCCGCCGCGATGACGGGCGTCGAATGGCCCGCGCGGATGCAACGGCTGCGCCGTGGCCCGCTTGTCGAGGCCGCAGGCCCGGATGCGGAGCTCTGGCTCGATGGCGGGCACAATCCTGCCGCAGGCGCCGCGATCGCCGCGGGCCTCGGCGGCCTTCGACCGAAGCCGCTGCATGTTGTCTGCGGCATGTTGCGCACGAAGGATGTCGCGGGCTTCCTGCGACCGCTGGCGCCGCTCACGACACGGCTCTACGGTGTGACGATCACAGGCGAAGGCGCGACGCTGACAGCCGACCAGACCGTCGGACATGCGCGCGATCTCGGGATCGATGCGATCTCGGCCGACAGCCCGCTTGGCGCGGTGCGTGCCATCCGCCGGGAGGCACCGGATGCCAGGATCGTCATTTGCGGATCGCTCTATCTGGCGGGGCAGGTGTTGGCCGGGAACGGCTGAGCGCCCGCTCACGGTGCGCGGGCCAGCGATCCGGGAGGTCTGCAGGGGAGGGAGGGAGAAAAGACATGATCGCCGTCATCTTCGAAGTCCGCCCGGCGGAAGGCCGCAAGGAGCACTATCTCGACATCGCAGCCGCCATGCGCCCGATGGTCGAGGAGGTGGAGGGTTTCATCTCCGTCGAACGGTTCCAGAGCCTGACCGACCCTGAAAAGCTCCTGTCCATCTCCTTCTTCGAGGATGAGGCCGCGCTGGATCGCTGGCGCCGGCTTGCCGCCCACCGGGCCGCACAGGCGAAGGGGCGTGGCGGCATCTTCAGCGACTACAGGCTGCGCGTCGCGCATGTGATCCGCGACTACGGCATGTTCGACCGTGACGAGGCCCCCCTGGACAGCCGCAGCGCACATGGGGGCTGAAACGGAAAACCCCGCCATGCAGGCGGGGTTCTCGAGGCTCCGGAATGGCCGGTCGATCAGACGTTCTCTTCGATCCAGCCCTGAAGAGCGGCCTTCGGCGCGGCGCCGACCTTGGAGGAGACGACCTCCCCACCCTTGACCATGAAGAGCGCAGGGATGCCGCGAACGCCGAACTGCGCGGGTGTCGAGGGGTTTTCGTCCACGTTCACCTTCACGATCTTGACGCGACCATCATAGGCATCGGAGAGCTCTTCGAGAGCCGGGCCGATCTGCTTGCAGGGGCCGCACCACTCCGCCCAGAAATCCACCACAACGGGGATATCGGATTTCAACACGTCCTCCTCGAAGGTCGCGTCGCTCACTTTCACGGTCGCCATGTCGGGCACTCCTGAAATTCATATCTCGGATGGTGAACGTATGTAGCCGCGCCCGCGAGGTCAACTGCGGGCGTGTCGCGTGGCGAAGACCTGAATCGCGAGGTCCGTTGGAACCGGCATGAGAAGCGGGCGCACCGTCCAGACGATGGCGGTCTCGACACTGGCCTTCGGGAACTGCTCCCGCAGGGCATGGGCATAGGCGCCGAGCTGGACGAGAATCCCCTCGGGAATCTGGTCGGGGGATGGCGGAACCGTCCGGTTGGTCTTGAAGTCGATGGCCCGCACGCGATCGGGGGAGATGACGAGCCGATCGATGCGACCGGCGAGACGTTTCTCGCCGAGATCGACGGCAAAGGCCGCTTCCGCGAAGGATCCGGGCCCGAACACCCCGGCAAATGCCGGATCGTCGATCACGGCCGCCGCTTCCTCGCACCAGAGCGCCACCTGGCCGGGATCGTGCGAGGGCAGAAGCGCACGCGCGAAGTTCGCCCGATCGTTCGGTGCAACACCCGGAAGATACTCCAGAAGGCGGTGGATCGCCGTTCCGCGCAGGGTGGCGTCCTCCTCATCACCGAGAAGCGGCGCATCGTCGCCCTCGACCGGGAGAAGGGGCAAGGCGTGGGCGAGCCCCTCGGACAGCGCCGTGGGGGTGACGATCGGCCTTACCGGACGTGGGGGCGGGCCGGGGGGCCGAGCTGCGAAGTCCGGTATCGGTTCCCGCTTGTCCTCACCCGGGTTGTCATTTCCCCCCTCCGGGGCCGGGACGGGCCAGTCCTCCGATTGCAGCACGACGGTGTCGCCCTCGATGCGGTGTTCGGGAAGGGTGCGCAGCGCCTCCTCGATCAGGCCATGCCAGCAGGATGACGGATCGCTCGGCCGCCTGCCCCCGCCACCAAAAACGATCAGGTGGCTTTCGGCGCGGGTCATCGCGACATAAAGAAGGCGCTCCGCTTCCTCGCCGTTTCTCCTCACCTGGTCGTCCTTCGCCGATCCGAGCGCGGGGGGCAGAAGCGCCTTTTCGCCTTTCAGCCATGCCGGCCGACCGGACGGAAGCGTCGCCACGCGCCGGTCATCCTTGCGATCGTTCTGCATCGGGCCGGTCTCGGGCAGGATCACGACGGGGGCTTCGAGCCCCTTCGCGCCGTGAACGGTCATAACGCGGACGGCTTCCGTCCGGGCATCCTGTTCGCGCTTCACCTCGATGTCAGTCGCCTCGATCCAATCGAGAAAACCGGTGATCGTCGGGGCTTCCGTCCCCTCGTAGGCGATCGCCTGGGACATCAGCTCGTCGATGGCGTCGATCGCGGGGGTGCCGAGGCGCGCGATGAGCCGCCGCCGCCCGTCGAGGCGCGTGAGGATCAGGTCGAGCATCTCGAACGGGCGAAGGAAATCAGCCTCGTCCAGCAGCGCCTGGATGCGGTCGGCGGTTTCTCCACCTGCGGCGCGTACCCGTGCGATCAGCCGCGTCGCGCCATCCCGGCCGTGCGCGAGGCGGTACAGGCCGTCCTCGTCGACATCCATCAACGGGGAGCGCAGCAGGGCCGCAAGGCTGAAATCGTCATGCGGCGAAACGGCCACGCGAAGCGCCGCGAGAAGATCCCTGACGGCGAGTTCCTCGGTCAGCTTCAACCTGTCGGCCCCGGCCACCGGGATGCCCTCCAGTTTCAGGGCCCGGATGATACCGTCGAACAGGTCCTTGCGGCGGCGAACCAGCACGAGGATATCCCCGGGCATGACCTTGCGCGGCCCGTTCTCACCGCTCACAGTGCCCTCGGCGAGGAGCTGGCCGATGCGGTCGGCGACCTTTCCGGCGATGATCGCCGCAGCCTTCCCCGGCGCGGGCTCGTCCAGCGGTTCATCCCATCGGCGGGCCTCCCGGGCCTTGTCGTCCTCCTCGAACGGATGCAGCTCGACCCGACCCGGGCGGGCGTCGTGAAACGCGAGGTGGACCGGCGGCAGTGCATCGAGCCCGGCACGCCCCTGCACCTGCATCACCGCGTCGACCGCGCGCAGAATGACGGGTGAGGATCGGAAGGAATAGGCCAGTTCCCCTTGCCGCAGCGTTTCCCCCGCATCGCCGATCCGCGCGCCGAAAATCGCGCGCATCCGCTGGAATTCCTGCGGTGCAGCGCCCTGGAAGGAATAGATCGACTGCTTCTCGTCGCCGACGACGAAGAGGGTGCGACGCTCCTCCTGCGCGCCCTTGCCGGAAAAGAATTCCGAGGCGATCGCCTCGACGATCGCCCATTGCCCGGGCGCGGTATCCTGGGCCTCGTCGAGCAGGATATGGGAAACGCGGCCATCGAGCTTGTAGAGCACCCATTGCGTCGCCTCTGCATCGCGCACGAGATGACGCGCCCGGGCGATGAGATCATCGAAATCGAGGAATCCGCGCGCCTCCTTCACCGTGCGATACTCGGCGAGAAAGGCGCGCCCGAAGGCATGGAGCGCCTTCGCGTTTTCGAGCGCTTCACGAGCGCCGAGCGCATCGCGGATCTCGCTGCCCTGTGCGAAGAACGAGGCCAGCGCCTCCCGCCCCCCGGAAGGGAGCGCATCCGCCACATCCTTCGTCGGAAAGCGCTTGTGCGGCGTCCCCTCACCATTCCCGGTATGACTGAAGGCGACGATCGCTTTCGGCAGATCGACCCCGTCCGACGCCAGAAGCGCGTCGAGCGTCGCGATCTGTCTGGTGTCGGTCTCCTTGCCGGCCGACAGGATCGCCTCGCGGAGGCGGACCAGCAACGCGCGCGTCGGGCCGGTCATGGCGCGAGAGGCGATCGTTTCCGGTGCGGGACCATCAGCGCCCAGTTCGCCCGAGAGCGCCGCCTCGTCGAAGGGTTCGGCGAAAGCCGGCGCGTCCCGCAAGACCCCTTCCACGATCTTGCCGAGTTCCTCCGTCGTGCCATGCAGTTTCCGCAGGAGAGACGCGAAGCCCGGGTCTTCGCGTGTCGCGAGACGGTCGAGGCATTCGGCCAGAAGCGCCTCCCGCGACCGATCGTCGAGTTCGCGAAAGGCGGGCGAAACACCGGCTTCCAGCGGGAACTGCCTCAACAGCGCGGCGCAGAAGGCGTGGATGGTCTGGATCTTGAGCCCGCCAGGCGTCTCCAGCGCCTTGGCGAAAAGCGTGCGGGCCCGGGAAAGCGTGGCGCCATCGGCTAGCCGACCCGCCTCGCCCAGATCCTCGAGCCGCTGTCGCAAGACGCCGTCTTCGAGCATCGACCATTCCCCGAGACGTTCGAACAGCCGGTTCTGCATCTCGGCCGCGGCCGCTTTCGTATAGGTCAGGCAGAGGATCTGCTCCGGCTCGGTCCCAGCAAGAAGGAGCCGTGCAACCCGGTCGGTCAGAACGCGGGTCTTTCCCGAGCCTGCATTCGCCGAGACCCAGCTCGACACCGCCGGGTCCGAGACCGCGTTCTGGGCTGCGGAGGGCGAATTCATCATCGGCCGACCTCCATTGGCTGAAAGGGCGTTCCGTCGTCCCATTCCCCCCTGCGCGAGATGTGATCGCCATCGGAAGGGTATTTGCGCCGCTCCGCCCGGATCCGGGGGGGCCAGGCCGCCCCTTCGCCAAGATAATGCGCAAGGAGACCTTCGAGCCGCTCGCGGTTCCCGGCAGGGTCGAGCATCTCGCGCGACAGGGGCGTTTGGCTCGTTCTTGCATCGAGCCCCTGCAGGATCGCCTCCGCGACCGGCGCGGCGGCGATGCCGTCGAATCCGCCCGCTTCCGCGATCACCGCCTCGAGCGGCAATTGCAACGCGAAGGTCTCGATCTGCTTCCGCGTCGCGGGCGTGCCGCTCTTGTAGTCCACGATCGCGAGGGTTCCGTCATCGAGCCGGTCGATCCGGTCGGCCTTCGCGGTGAGGGTGAAGCGCCCGCCAAGAAGCGCGAGACGGCCCGAAACCTCGATCCCGGCGGGCGCGCCCCGCTCCAACCAGCCGCGCTCGGTCGCGAGAAGCCCGGGCGCGATCGCCTCGATGCGGGCCCGGAGTGTTGCGACCTCCCATGGCGCCAAGGGACGATCGCGCAGGGCCTGCCCGACACTGTCAAGGAGAACGCTTTGCGCATCATCCGGCCACCCCCCGTCGATCGCGCGGACGAAGCGCTCCATGACCTCGTGAAGGATCGTCCCGCGCTCCATCCGGTCGAGCGCGCGCCCGGGTGGGTCCAGCCGCCGCAGGCCAAGCACGCTCTGAAGGTAGATCTCGTAGGGATCGCGAATGAGGCGTTCGATGGCGGTCGCGGAAAGCCGGGTCGGCGCGGCACCGGGCGGGAGGATCGGGGCGGGCCGCGGCGCAGGTGGCACGCGATCGGCGCGGTCGAAATCCGCCGCCTCGGCCAGGAGAACCGCTCCACGCTCGCGCATCCGTTCATGCGCCGCGATCCCGCGCGTGCCGACCCCGCGCACAAGGTTCGTCAGCCTGTTCAGCCAGCGCGATGCGACAGTGGGCGTGCCGTCCACCTTGATCGCACGCGTCAGCAGCACACTCGGTGCGCAAACCGCACCTTCGAAATCATGCGCCGAAAGACCGACGCGGCGTTCGGGCAACGGCAGACCGAGCGCCTTGCGCTGGGCGCGGTTGATCCACGGATCGGGTGCGGGACGGGCGGGCCAGGTGCCCTCGTTCAAGCCGCCGAGGATGACGATATCGGCGAGTCGGGACCGCGCCTCGATCGTTCCCAGGATCGCAACACGGGGATCGGGCCGGAAACCGCGCGGCCGGATCTTGACCTGTGAGAGTTGCCGATCGAGCAGCCGGCGATAGTCGTCGGCGCTCAGGGTATCGGCGGCATCGGAGCTGCGGGCCAGATGCGCCAGCACCTCGCGTGCGGCAAGGCCGTCGGGGCCGTTCCAGACCGTCGGGGTGTCGCCATCGCCGCGCGAGAGACGCTCGATCGCGGCGAGATGCGCCTCCACGAAGGTTTCGAGCCGTCCGGTCTGCATGTCCGTGAGCGGGGCCACGGC
>JBMYPI010000098.1:0-8662 GCA_049600155.1 Rubricella sp. | reverse complement strand
CGCGGGCAAGCTCGTTGCCCACCCCTTCACCGACCTGGCTGCCGACAGCGGCACCGATCATCCCGCCCGCGAGAGCACCGACCAGCGTGCCGGAGCCGGTCGGGTCGTCGTCGCGGATCGTGATCTCACGGACTTCGAGAACCCGGCACCGCTCAACCATCGTGGCCCGGCCGAGCTCGGAGGCGGAGACGACGCTCTCGCTCCCCGAGCGGTAGGGCGAGCAGGCGGAAACGACGGTCAGCGTGGTCAGCGCGGTTGCGATGGCGAGGGTCTTCATGGGATCGGTCCTTGAACTGCCGAGAAACTGAACTGGAGGGTTTATACAGCCGGATCGTCCCCGGGCGAAGGGGTTCGGTGTCAATTGCCCGTGACCGGCGCGTCAAGAACGCCGCGACACATGTGCCGCTTGCGGCCGTATCCGCTGATCCGTTCCACGGTGAAACCCGCCTCCGCGAGCGACCGCCTGACCGCCCCGGCTGCGGTGAAGGTCGCGAAACTGCCCCGGGGCCGGGTATGGGCGGCGACGGCGGCAAGGAGCGCGGGTTCCCACATCTCGGGGTTTCTGGCCGGGGCGAACCCGTCGAGAAACCACGCATCCGCGCGCCCCTCCCATGCCGGGATCGTTTCCCGCGCATCACCTGGGATGATGCGCACATCCGCCGGGCCGACAGCGAAGGCCGCTCCGTCAGCCCGGTAGGTTTCGGCGAGGATCGCGCGCCAGCGGGCGATCGCGGACCACGGGCCGAGCGCGATCGCGATTTCTTCAGCGCTCAGCGGATAGGCCTCGAAGGAGGTGAAGGCGAACCGGCCCGCAGTCCCCGCCATTTCCCAGGCGAGAAGCGCGGCGCAGAGGTTCAGCCCCGTTCCGAAGCCGGTTTCGGCGATGGCGAAACCATCCGTGAACCGATCGCGCAGTGCATTGCCCTCCACGAAGACATGCGTGCTCTCCGAAAGCCCGTCCTGAAGGGAGTAATAGGGATCGCCGAACCGCCGGGAGACGGGCACGCCCCGCTCCGTCCAGTCCAGCGCCGGTCTTGCGGCTCCCGTGCGATCGTCTATTCCCATGCGCGCGGAACTAGCGGGAGCGCGCGATCATGTCCATGCGGGCCGATATCGTGATCGTCGGGGCGGGCGTGATGGGCCTCTGGGCTGCGGTCAAGGCGCGCCAGGCGGGGTTCGACACGTTGCTTCTGGATCGATCCGGCCCGGGTGCCGGTGCCTCGGGCGGCGTGATCGGCGCGCTCGCCCCCCATGCGCCGGATCGCTGGAACGCCAAGAAGCAGTTCCAGTTCGAAGCTCTCGTCGAACTTCCCGGCGCGATCGCCGATATCGAGGCGATCGCGAGGCAGCGCGCGGGATATGGACGGATCGGGCGCATCCAGCCCCTGAAGGACGACGCGGCGATCGCCCGGGCGGAAACCCACGCGCGGGATGCCCGTAGCCGGTGGGGCGACGCGGCCCGGATCGAGGTGCTTCCCCCCGATGCCTTCCCCGGCTGGGCGAGCGGAGATGTCGCGGGATGGAGCCTCGACACCCTGACGGGTCGGGTGGACCCCTCCGCCCTTTGCACCGCGCTTGCCGCTGCATTCGAGGCGCTGGGCGGGCGGATCGGGGCGCCGGTCGGGGTTCGCGCTGTCTTTCCGGGCGGGCTGGAGACCGATCGCGGCCCGGTTGGGGCGCCCCATGTCGTCGTTGCGGCGGGCGTCTCCTCCTTCGATCTGCTCGCTCCGCATCTCGGCGAAGTCGCCGGACGCGGAGAGAAGGGACAAGCGGCGCTGCTCGACTGCGCCCCGCCGCCGAACGTTCCGCTGATCTACGGGCAGGGGGCCTATGTCATCCCCCATGCCTCGGGGCGGATCGCGGTGGGCGCCACGAGCGAGCGGGACTACGGCGATCCCGGCAGCACCGACGGGGCGCTCGACGCGGTGATCGCGACGGCGCGTGCGCTGTGCCCGCCTATCGCGGATGCACCCGTACTGCGGCGCTGGGCGGGCGTCAGGCCGAGGGGCAACGGGCGCGATCCGATGATCGGCGCGGTGCCTGGCGTTGACGGCCTGCACGCCTTCACGGCGGGGTTCAAGATCAGCTTCGGCATCGCCGAGAAGGCCGCGCGCCACCTGATCGCCGAAATCGCGGGAGAGACGGCACCGCTGCCCGAAACCTTCCGGGTGGCCCATCACCTGGGCAAGGGCGACGGTGGCGGGCGCTGAACGCGACGCCTAACCCAGTTCCTTCACATGCTGATAGCGAAGTTGCGCGATTTCCTCCTGCGCGTGCACGCGCACATGCTCGCGCATCGCGTCCTCGATGAAGCCCAGATGCGTCTCCACCGCGCCCCGTGCAGCAGCGGGGTTGCGCGACAGGATCGCGCCGTGGATCGCGCGGTGATGCTCCAGAAGCAGGTCGCGCGTGTCCCGCACGCCGAAGAGGAGCCTGCGGTTGTAGAACACGCCCTTCTTCAGCAGGTCGAACATCGAGCGCATCATGTGCAACATGACCACGTTATGCGCCGCCTCCACGATCGCCATGTGGAAATCGGCGTCGAGCGCGGCTTCCGTTTCCGGATTGCGCTTGGAATGGGCGGCCTCCATCTGGTGGAAGATCTCGTCGATCACCTTGTGGTCCGTCTCGGTGGCGAAGCGCGCGGCCCGTTCGGCGGCCATCCCTTCGAGATCCTTGCGGAAGGCGAGATAGTCGAACAACGCCTCGTCATGGGTCGCGAACAACTCGATCAGCGGCCGCGAGAAGGCCGAGCCGAGGACATCGGCGATGAACGCGCCCGATCCGGGCCGGGTGACGACGAGGCCGCGTTCCTCCAGTTCCGCCAGCGCCTCGCGCAGGGAGGGGCGGGAGGCGCCGAGCTTGGCGGCGAGGTCCCGTTCCGCGGGCAGTCTCTCGCCCGGGCGCAGCACGCCGCGCAGGATCAACGTCTCGATCTGGCGCGTGATCGCATCGGAGACCCGTTCGGGCGTGATCTTCTGGAATGGCATGGTGTTCCCCGGAATTGGTCCGAGAATATGACCACTTCCATCGGCGGTCCAGTGGCATCGGGGGGTTGCGGCGACGCGCGCCCTTCGTCACTGTGTATTCAAGGTCGAGTATATGACCAGCCCTGGAGGATGGATGAACCCGTTTCGGACGGAGCGCGAGAAGGTCGATCTCACGCCGGTGGTGGCCGACGAGGTGAAATGCACGACATGTTACATGTGCGCCTGCCGCTGCGGGATCCGCGTCCACCTCAAGGACGGGCGCATCCGCTACATCGACGGCAATCCCGACCATCCCGTGAACAGGGGCGTGCTCTGTGCGAAGGGATCGGCAGGACTCATGAATCACTACAGCCAGGCAAGGCTGTCCAAGCCCCTGCGCCGGATCGGCCCCCGTGGATCGGGGGATTTCGAGGAAATCGAGTGGGACGAGGCCCTCGCACTCGCCGCGAAGTGGCTCGGCGACGTGCGTGCGCGCGATCCCAGGAAGCTCGCCTTCTTCACCGGTCGCGACCAGAGCCAGAGCCTGACGGGCTGGTGGGCGGCGCAGTTCGGCACGCCCAATTTCGCGGCCCATGGGGGCTTCTGTTCGGTCAACATGGCGGCGGCGGGGCTCTACACCGTGGGCGGCGCGTTCTGGGAGTTCGGTGAGCCAGACTGGGACCGGACGGAATATTTCCTGATGTTCGGCGTGGCCGAGGATCACGACAGCAACCCGATCAAGGCGGGGCTGGGGCGGCTGAAGACGCGCGGTGCGAAATTCGTCAGCGTCAACCCCGTGCGGACCGGCTACTCCGCCATCGCCGATGACTGGGTGCCGATCCGACCGGGGACCGACGGGCTTTTCGTCTTCGCGCTGATCCGGGAGTTGCTGCGCACCGAGTCGGTCGATTGGCAGTATCTCATCCGCTACACCAACGCGGCCTGGCTGGTGATCGACGCGCCCGGGACCGCCGAGCACGGTCTCTTCGCCCGCGATGCGGAGGGCGAGCCGCTGGTGATGGATCGCGAAAGCGGGCCGGTGCCCGCGCCCGCGGCGAGCTCCCCGGTCATGGGCGGGCGACATACGCTCGATGACGGGACGGTCTGCGTGCCCGCGTTCGAGCTTTTCGCCCGCCGGATGCTCGACGATGCCTATGCGCCCGAAGCGGTGGAGGAGCGCACGGGCGTCCCCGCCTCCCAGACGAGGCGCATCGCGGCGGAGCTGGCCAAGGCGGCCTTCGAGAAGGAAATCACCCTCGACGTTGAATGGGAGGACTGGACGGGCCAGCGCCATTCCACGATCACGGGAAGGCCCGTCGCCATGCACGCGATGCGCGGGATCTCCGCCCATTCAAACGGCTTTCACACCTGTCGCGCGATCCACATCCTCCAGATGCTCCTCGGTTCGATCGACGTGCCGGGCGGCTGGCGCTACAAGGCGCCGTTTCCGAAGCCCATTCCGGCGGGTCCGCGCCCGGCGAAACCGCCCTATGCCCCGAACACGCCCCTCGACGGCATGCCGATCGGCAACCCGGCCTCCCCTGCCGATCTGCTGGTGGACGATGCCGGCGCGCCGCTGCGGATCGACAAGGCCTATAGCTGGGAGCACCCGCTGGCCTCTCACGGGCTGATGCACATGGTGATGCACAACGCCTGGGCGGGCGATCCCTACCCGGTGGAGGTCCTGTTCCTCTACATGGCGAACATGGGGTGGAATTCGTCCATGAACCCGGGTCAGGCGATCCGCTACCTCACCGACACCCACGAGGACGGCAGCTACAAGATCCCCAAGGTGATCTATTCGGACGCCTATTGGTCCGAAACGGTGCCCTATGCCGACCTGATCCTGCCCGACACGACCTATCTGGAGCGGTGGGACTGTATCAGCCTGCTCGACCGCCCGATCTCCTCCGCGCATGGCGGCGCGGATGCGATCCGTCAGCCCGTGGTCGAGCCCGACCGGGACGTGCGCCCGTTCCAGACGGTGCTTCTGGACCTCGGCGCGCGGCTCGGCCTGCCGGGGATGGTGGACCCCGATGGCAGCCCGAAATATCCCGGCGGCTATCCCGACTATATCGTCAACCACGAACGCGGCGCGGCGCTCGGGCCGCTTGCGGGCTGGCGCGGGGACGGCAGCGAGCACGGGCGGGGCGCGCCCAATCCCGACCAGCTTCAGCGCTATATCGATAATGGCGGCTTCTGGTCGGAGCACCTCCCGATGGAGGCGCAGTTCCTCAAGCACGCCAACGCGGCCTATCTCGCCCATGCGCAGCGGATGGGTTGGATACCCGATACCGAACCGATCGTGTTCCAGCTCTATTCGGAGGAATTGCAGCGCTTCCGCCTCGCGGCCGAGGGGCACGGCCCCGTCCAGCCGCCGGATCAGCACCGGCAACGGGTGCGCGAAACCTTCGATCCCCTGCCGCTCTGGTATCCACCGTTCGAGGAGGAAGGCGCGGAGGGCTACCCGATCCACGCCCTCACCCAGCGCCCGATGCAGATGTATCATTCCTGGGGCAGCCAGAACGCCTGGCTGCGCCAGATCACCACCGCCAATCGGCTCTTCATGCACCACACGCTCGCGGACCGGATCGGGGTCGAGGATGACGACTGGGTCGAGGTCGAAAGCCCGCACGGCAAGGTGAAGGGGCAGGTGAAGCGGATGTGGGGTGTCAACCGCGACACGGTCTGGACGTGGAACGCCATCGGCAAGCGGCGCGGGGCCTGGGGCCTTTCCGAGGATGCGCCGGAGGCGGAGAAGGGGTTTCTCCTCAACCATGTCATTTCCGAGCTTCTGCCGCCGAAGGGGGACGGCCACCGTTATTCCAATTCCGATCCGGTGACGGGGCAGGCGGCCTGGTTCGACCTGCGCGTGCGCATCCGCAAATCGACCCCCGGCCCCGCCCCCGATTTCGACCCGATCCCGATGGCAAGGCCGGCCCCGCATCCCGATCGCCACGGCGCGAGCGTCAAGCCCACCCGCAGCGCCGGTGAGCCTCTCCCCGCCGCCGACTGGATCGCCAACAGGGATTTGCGGAAATGACCAGCCTGCCGGATCGGACGGAACGCAAGCTCGGCCTCGTGATCGACCTCGATATCTGCGTCGGCTGCCATGCCTGTGCCGTGAACTGCAAGGAATGGAACGAGGGCGGGCATTCCGGCCCCCTGACGGATCTGATGGCGGCGGGGCCGGATCCCTCCGGCGTCTGGTTCAACCGGGTGCACACCTTCGAGACGGAGGAGCGCACCGTCCATTTCCCCAAATCCTGCCTCCATTGCGAGGATGCGCCCTGCGTGACCGTCTGCCCGACGGGCGCCTCCTACAAGCGCGAGGAGGACGGGATCGTCCTCGTGAACGCCGACACCTGCATCGGCTGCAAGCTCTGTTCCTGGGCCTGCCCCTACGGCGCGCGGGAATACGATGAGGCCGACGGGGTGATGAAGAAATGCACCCTCTGCGTCGATCGCATCTACAACCCCAACCTCGAAGAGGATCAGCGCGTGCCCGCCTGCGTGAGCACCTGCCCGGCGGGCGCGCGGCATTTCGGGGATCTCGGAGATCCCGAAAGCGATCTCTCCCGCCTTGTGGCGGAGCGGGGCGGCTATGACCTGATGCCTCAGATGGGCACGCGGCCCGTCAACAAATACCTCCCGCCGCGCCCCGAGACACTGACGGAAGCCGGACGCGCGCTCGCGGACGCGGGCTATCCCGCCCGCGAGCATTCGGCACTCCTGCGGATCGAGGGCATGAGTTGTGCCTCCTGCGTAGGCCGCGTCGAGCGTGTTCTCGGCGCCGTCCCTGGCGTTCTGGAGGCTTCGGTCAACCTCGCCGAGGAAACGGCGCGCGTGCGTTTCCTGGCCGGAGCGACGACCGAGGCCGCACTCGCGGATGCATTGACGGAAGCCGGCTATCCGGCCCGGACCGAAGGCGGTGAAGGCGCGTCCGAACCGCTTTCGCGACGGAAGGATGACGAGGCCCGCGCGCTTGCCCGCCAGACGCTGATCGCCGCGCTTCTCACCCTGCCGGTTTTCATCCTGGAGATGGGCGGGCACCTGTTCCCGCCGTTCCATCACTGGGTGGGCATGACGATCGGCCATCAGACGAGCTGGCTCATCCAGTTCGTCCTGACGAGCCTCGTCCTCGCCGGGCCGGGGCGGTTGTTCTTCCGCCGTGGCCTGCCTGCGTTGGCCAAGGCGTCGCCCGACATGAATTCGCTCGTCGCACTCGGGACCGCCGCCGCCTGGGGCTTCTCGACGATCGCCACCTTCCTGCCCGGCCTGTTGCCGGAGGGCACGCGGGCCGTCTATTTCGAGGCGGCGGCGGTGATCGTCACACTCATCCTTCTGGGCCGCACGCTGGAGGCGCGCGCCAAGGGCCGGACCGGCGCGGCGATCGAACGGCTGATCGGGCTGCAGCCGCGCACCGCGCGCGTCGAAACGGCGGAAGGGCCGGTCGAACGACCCATCGCGGAGATCAGACCGGGCGACATGATCCACCTGCGCCCCGGCGAACGCATCGCCGTGGACGGGCGCGTCGTCTCCGGTGAGTCCTATGTCGACGAGAGCATGCTGACGGGCGAGCCGGTTCCCGTCGCGAAGGAGGCGGGATCGGAGGTGACCGGCGGCACCGTCAACGGCACCGGCGCGCTCGTGTTCGAGGCCCGGCGCGTGGGGGAGCACACCGTGCTCGCCCAGATCGTGCGTATGGTGCAGGAGGCGCAGGGCGCTCGCCTTCCGGTCCAGGATCTCGTCAACCGGGTGACGATGTGGTTCGTGCCCGCCGTGCTCGCCGCGGCACTGGCGACGGTGCTCGCCTGGCTCGCCTTCGGCCCCGATCCGGCACTGACCTTCGCACTCGTGTCCGGTGTCTCGGTCCTGATCATCGCATGCCCCTGCGCGATGGGCCTGGCAACGCCGACCTCGATCATGGTGGGGACGGGGCGGGGCGCGGAGCTTGGCGTTCTGTTCCGGCGCGGCGCGGCGCTGCAGACGCTCGGCGAGGCGCGGATCATGGCCTTCGACAAGACCGGAACCCTGACGGAAGGCCGGCCCGAACTGACCGACATCCATCTTGCACCGGGGCAAGAGGAAGACGATGTGCTCGCGTTCGCCGCTGCGGTGGAAGCTCTGTCCGAACATCCGATCGGCGCGGCGATCACCCGCGCCGCCGCCCACCGCGGTCTCCCGCTCGCGCCCGCCGAAGGATTCCGTTCCATCACCGGGCAGGGGATCGCGGCGCGGGTCGATGGCGTCGCGGTCCGGATCGGATCGGCACGGTTCCTCGCAAGCGAGGGCATCGCGACCGACGCCCTGATGCCTCAGGCCGCGCGGCTCGCCGAACGGGGTCGCACGCCGCTCTACGTTGCCCTGGACCGGGAGGTGGCCGCGCTCCTCGGCGTTGCCGATCCGCTCAAACCCTCGGCCCGTCCCGCGATATCGGCCCTTCACGCCATGGGGATCGAGACGGCGCTCATCAGCGGCGATGCCGCGCCGACGGCCCGTGCCATCGCGACGGAACTCGGTATCGACCATGTCGTCGCCGAGGTCCTGCCCGACGGCAAGGTCGAGGCGATCCGGTCGCTTCAGGGACGGGGCACCGTCGCCTTCACCGGGGACGGCATCAACGATGCGCCCGCCCTCGCGGCGGCGGATATCGGGATCGCCGTCGGAACAGGAACGGATGTCGCGATCGA
>JBMYPI010000097.1:0-8699 GCA_049600155.1 Rubricella sp. | reverse complement strand
CGATCTCGAAGACGACAGCGCCGAAGACAGCGCCGCCGACGAACCCGAAGAAGGCAACGAGGAGTCCACCGGGGGCGACGAGGAAGCGCAGGAGGGCGAGCAGGACGAAGCCCCGCAGGACGACCAGTCCCGCGAACAAGACGCCGCCGAGGCGATGACCACATCGGAGGACTCCGACGAGGCGGAAATGGCCGAGGTCCAGGAGGATCAGGACGGCGAACCGCCCGCCGAACGCCCCGCCCCGCCCATCTCGGACGCCGATCCCGAATACAAGGTCTTCAGCACCGCCTTCGACGAGGAGATCGAAGCGACGGAGCTTGCCGGGCCGGAGGAACTGGAGCGCCTGCGCGGCTACCTGGACCAGCAACTGGAGCCGCTGAAGGGCGCCGTGAGCCGGTTGGCGAACCGGCTCCAGCGGCGCTTGCAGGCCCAGCAGAACCGGTCCTGGGATTTCGATCTGGAGGAAGGGATGCTCGACGCGGGCCGGTTGGCGCGCGTCGTCGCCAACCCCACGACACCGCTCTCTTTCAAGCAGGAGAAGGACACCGAGTTCCGCGATACCGTGGTGACGCTCCTTCTCGACAACTCGGGCTCGATGCGCGGGCGGCCGATCTCCATCGCCGCGATCTGCGCCGACGTCCTCGCCCGGACGCTCGAACGCTGCCAGGTGAAGGTCGAGATCCTCGGCTTCACCACGCGCGCCTGGAAGGGCGGGCAGGCGCGGGAACAGTGGCTGAAGGAAGGGCGCCAACCGAACCCCGGGCGCCTGAACGACCTGCGCCATATCGTCTACAAGCGCGCGGATGCCCCCTGGCGGCGGGCGCGCCCCAATCTGGGGCTCATGATGAAGGAAGGGCTCCTGAAGGAGAATATCGACGGCGAGGCGCTGGAATGGGCGCAGCGGCGGCTCCTTTCGCGCCCGGAAGCCCGTCGCATCCTGATGGTGATCTCCGACGGCGCGCCGGTGGACGATTCCACGCTCAGCGCGAACCCGGCGAGCTTCCTCGAAAAGCACCTGCGCGATGTCATCGCGATGATCGAGCGCAAACGGCAGGTCGAACTCCTGGCCATCGGGATCGGCCATGACGTGACGCGCTACTATTCCCGTGCGGTGACGATTACCGATGTCGAGCAACTCGCCGGCGCGATGACCGAACAGCTCGCCGCGCTCTTCGAAAGCGACCCGCGCCTGCGCGCCCGCGCCGAACGGCAACGCAAACTCGCAAGTTGAGTCATTCAGCGCGGCAGGGCCGCGCATGCCTCCGGCGGGGATATTTCAAAAGACATGAGAACAAAGGGCGCGCCCTGCCCCTCATGTCTTCGACAAATATCCCCGCCGGAGGCTCCTGTCGTTTCAACCAGCGGGGCCGGTCAGGACAGAGCCTCTTCCGGCATCGCCGAGGCGATCCCGAGTGCCTCCCCCACGGGCGGCGAGGTCAGGCGCCCCTCGTGGATGCTGAGACCGGCAAGGAGATGGGGATCGGCGCGTAGCGCCGCTTCGGCGCCCTTGTCGGCCAGCGCGAGGACGAAAGGAAGCGTCGCGTTGCCGAGGCCGAGGGTCGCGGTGCGGGCGACAGCGCCGGGCATGTTGGCGACGCAATAGTGGACGATCCCGTCGACCTCGTAGATCGGCTCGGCATGGGTCGTTGGGTGTGAGGTTTCGAAGCAGCCGCCCTGGTCGATGGCCACGTCCACAAGAACGGCGCCGCGTTTCATCCGGGAGAGATCCTGCCGGGAGACGAGCTTCGGCGCGGCAGCCCCGGGCACCAGCACAGCGCCGATGACGAGATCGGCCCGGCCCAGTTCCTCGGCAAGGTTCGCGCGGGACGCATAGCGCGTTACGAAGCGGCTGCCATAGAGATCATCGAGCGTTCTCAGCCGTGCCACGGAGCGGTCGAGCACGGTGACCTGAGCCCCCATGCCCGCCGCCACGCGGGCGGCGTTGGTGCCGACCACACCGCCCCCGATCACCAGAACATCGGCGGGCGCGACGCCCGGGATCCCGCCCAGAAGCGTGCCGCGCCCGCCATTGGCCTTCTGGAGCGCCCATGCGCCGACCTGCGGGGCGAGCCTGCCCGCCACTTCCGACATCGGCGCGAGTAGCGGGAGCTGACCCGCAGGATCGGTCACGGTCTCGTAGGCGATGGCCGTGCAGCCCGAGGCCATCAACTCCTCCGTCTGGGCGCGGTCGGCGGCGAGGTGGAGATAGGTGAAAAGCACCTGCCCTTCGCGCAGCATCGCGCGTTCCGCCGCCTGGGGTTCCTTCACCTTCACGACAAGGTCAGCCTCCGCGAAGACCTGCACGGCCGTCGCGGCGATTTCGGCGCCGGCGTCGGCGTAAAGCCGGTCCGGGAAACCCGCGCCCTCGCCCGCGCCGGTCTCGACGAGGACGGAGTGGCCGTGGGCGACCGCCTCCCGAACGGCGGCGGGGGTGAGGCCCACGCGGAATTCCTGCGGTTTGATCTCTTTGGGACAACCGATGCGCATGACTGAGTCTCCTCGCTTGGTGGCGGGAGTATGCTCGGTTCGAACGCGTTTGGCGCGCGGATTCAGGCGGGAACGATCCGGCCCTCGGCAAGGCGGACGGTGCGGTCCATCCGGCCGGCGAGGTCGAGATTGTGGGTGGCGATGAGCGCGGCGAGACCCTCCTCCCGCACCAGCCGCATCAGCATCGTGAAGACCTGATCGGAGGTGTCGGGATCGAGGTTGCCGGTCGGTTCATCGGCGAGGAGGAGGCGCGGGCGATTGGCGAGCGCACGGCAGATCGCGGTGCGCTGCGCCTCGCCGCCCGAAAGCTCCGCCGGGCGGTGATCGGCCCTGTCGGCAAGCCCGACGAGGCCCAGAAGCCCGCATGCGCGTTCCATCGCCTCCGCCCGCGAAACGCCGGCCGCGCGCTGGGGGAGCGCGATATTCTCCGCGGCGGAGAATTCGGGGAGCAGGTGGTGCGCCTGGTAGACGAAACCGATCGCCTCCCGCCGCAGTCGCGTCCGGGGCCTGTCGCGAAGCCGGGTCGCATCCTGACCCGCGACTTGGATCGCTCCCCCGTCGAACCGGTCGAGAAGGCCCGCGATGTGCAGGAGCGTCGACTTCCCCGAGCCCGAAGGCGCGATCAGCCCCACGACCTCACCCGGGAAGACCTCGAGCGAGGCACCGCGCAACACCTCCACGGCGTTCGGCCTGCCCTTGTTGTAGGTCTTCTCGATCGCATCGAGATGCAGGGCGGCTTCACTCATAACGCAGCGCCTCCACCGGATCGAGGCGGGCGGCGCGCCGTGCGGGAAAGATCGTGACCACGAAGGAAAGGCCGAGCGACAGCGCCACGGCGCTCAGCACATCATCCCAGCGCAGCTCCGCCGGAAGGGCGGAGAGCATACGGACCGAAGGGTCCCACACCCCGCCGCCCAGAAGCCAGTTCACGGCATTGAAGACCGGATCGATATAGATCGCGAAAAGGCTGCCGAGCGCGACACCGATCGCCGTGCCGATGACGCCGATGCTCGCCCCGCAGATGAAGAAGACCCGCAGGATCGACCCTTCGCTGAGGCCCATCGTGCGCAGGATGCCGACGTCGCGCCCCTTGTTCTTCACCAGCATCACAAGGCCGCTCGTTATGTTCATCGTCGCGATCAGGACCAGGATGGAGAGGATGACGAACATGATGTTGTCTTCCATCTGGAGCGCGCGAAGGAAGCCCGCCGCGCTCTGTTTCCATGTCCAGGCGCGGTAGCGCGGGCCGGCGGCATCGAGGATCGCGGGCACGAAGCGTTCCACGATGTCGGGATCTGGAGTCAACACCTCGATTTCGTCGACCGCGCCCTGCCGGTTGAAATAGGTCTGCGCCTCGTCGAGGGGCATGTAGACCCGGACACGGTCGATATCGAACCGCCCCACCGCGAAGATGTGGACGACCTCGTAGTGGCTGATCCTCGGTGTGGTGCCGAAGGGGCCTTGGACGCCTGATGGGGAAATCAGCGTGATGCGGTCGCCGACCGTCAGGTTCAGTTCCTGCGCCACGCCGCGCCCGATGGCGACCCCTTCGGAAAGGCGGGAGAGGTCGCCCACCTGGAATTCGGGTTCGGCCAGGAGCGGCAGCGTTTCCACATCCGCAAGCCGCTGGCCGTAGACCTCCACGCCGGAGTTTCGACCATTGGCCGTGGCCATCACCTGCCCGCGCACGAGGGGTGCCGCGCGCGTGACTTCGGGCACGGCGCGCAGGCGTTCTGCGAGCACGTCGAATTCGGTGATGACCCGGGTCGGTCGGCGAAACTCGTCGAGATAAGTCTCGTGATAGATGGTCACATGGGCATTCGCGCCCACGATCACGCCGACGAACTCGGTCCGGAAACCCGACCGCACGGCGAGCGTCGCGATCAGCGCGAAAACGGCCAGCGCGATCCCGATGAGGCTGATCCACGTCATCACGCTGACGCCGCCCTCGGCCCGCCGCGCGCGCAGGTAGCGCCACGCGATCAGCCACTCGAAGGTGGAGAAGGGTGCGGCTCTCATGCGATCTCCCTTCGCATCGTGGATCGGGGCGCGGCACCGGTATCAGGCTGGTGCCGCTCCGGTTCTAGGGGCCGATGGCACGGCCCGCCAAGTCACCTGTCCGCGAGGATCTCGCGCAGGCGCGCGATCGCCGCCTGCGGGGAAACCTCCTCGCTTTCGCCCGTCCGGCGGGAGGTCAGTTCCACGACGCCGTTCTTGAGACCGCGCGGGCCGACCGTGATCCGCCAGGGGGCGCCGATGAGGTCCATCGTCGCGAATTTCGCGCCCGCGCGTTCCTCACGATCATCATAGAGCGGATCGAGGCCGGAGGCGGCAAGCTGGCCGTAGATCTCCTCGCAGACGCGATCGGCATCCGTATCGCCCTGCTTGAGATTGACGATGGCGACCGGGAAGGGCGCGACGCTCTCGGGCCACACGATCCCGTTCTCGTCGTGGTTCGCCTCGATCAGCGCGCCGACGAGGCGGCTCACCCCGATCCCGTGGGAACCCATGTGGACCGGCACCCTCTCGCCCTGCTCGTTCACGACGACGGCCTTCATCGGATCGGAATACTTGGTCCCGAAATAGAAGATCTGGCCGACCTCGATGCCCCTTGCGGATTTGCGCCGCGCTTCCGGCACCTTGGCGAAGACAGCCTCGTCATGGGTTTCGTCCGTCCGGGCGTAGAGGGCGGAGAACTCGTCATAGACGGCCTGGCATTGGGCGCGGTCGTCATAGTCGATCTGCCGCGCGCCGAGTTTCATCTCGGTCACCTGCTGATCGTAGAACACCTCGGACTCGCCCGTCTCCGCCAGCACGAGGAATTCGTGGGTGTAGTCGCCCCCGATCGCGCCCGAGTCCGCGCGCATCGGGATCGCCTGCAGGCCCATCCGTTCGTAGGTGCGCAGGTAGCTGATGAAATGGCGGTTATAGGCGTGGAGCGCGTCTTCCTTCGTGAGGTCGAAATTGTAGCCGTCCTTCATCAGGAACTCGCGCCCGCGCATCACGCCGAAGCGGGGGCGGATCTCGTCGCGGAACTTCCACTGGATGTGGTAGAGTGTCAGCGGCAGATCCTTGTAGGAGCTGACCGCGTTTCGGAAGATGTCGGTGATCAGTTCCTCGTTCGTGGGGCCGTAAAGCATGTCGCGCCCGTGGCGATCCTCGATGCGGAGCATCTCCTTGCCATAGTCGTCATACCGGCCGCTCTCGCGCCACAACTCGGCGGACTGGATCGTGGGCATGAGCATCGGCAGGTGGCCCGCGCGGATCTGTTCCTGATGGACGATCTCCTCCAACCGCCGGAGGATCTTGTAACCCATCGGAAGCCAGGAATAGATCCCCGCCGAGGCCTGCCGGATCAGGCCCGCGCGCAGCATCAGGCGGTGCGAGGCGATCTGCGCCTCGGCTGGGGTTTCCTTCAGGACGGGGAGGAAATAGCGGCTCAGGCGCATCGGCCAACTCCGAACAGGGGCAACGGTCCGCCCGGGTTTATGCCATGGCGATGGCCCACGCAACGCCGCGGGACGCGACAGGGCGCCAGCCAAAGCGGTTTCAATCCGAGGGCAATTATGTGATCGGCTGCACGGCGCCACGCGCAACAATCGTGAAGGAAAGGGGATGACAAAGTGTCCCGGATCGCCTAGAAAACGGATCAGCCGCAAAGAACGGCCCAAGTCTGGGGAGACTTAAGCGACCTGTCCGATGATCGGGCAGGTCGTTCGCGTTTCGGCAGGGGCCGCGCGCCCTGCCCGTCAGTCCTTCAGATGGATGACCGGGTCGCGGGACCACGACCGCGCCAGCCGGGCGAGGCGCTTTTCGACCACTTCGCCGGAAAGGCGCGCACCGATGGGCCCGAGGGTCAGTTCGACCGTGCCCTCCCCGAAGGCGATGCGACTGTCCGCGAGCGTGTCCGCGCAGGTTCCCGAAAGCATTGCGCCGAGGCGGATCGCCCGGCCCGCCTGCTCGGCGAGAGCCATCCGATCCTCCGGCAGGAGCGCCATCAGCGCATCGTTCACGCCGGCCTTGCCCGGCGACTTGTAGCGATAGGCGAGGCAGGCGCCGATGAAGATCCGGTCCGGATGATCGACCCCGGCGAGGCTGGCGCGCATCGGCGCCTCGAAGGCGTGCAGCGGGCGGAAATCGGGATGGGTGCGCCAGTTGACATCGTGCAGGAGGCAGGCCGCGCGGATCAGCCGGCGGTCATCGGCACTCGCGTCCTCGAACAGCGGCGCGATCCAATCGGCCAGGACGTCACCGAAACCGGGCATCCGTGCATCGTTCGCCTCGATATCGCGGGCAGCGGCGAGAAGCGGGTCCGCGCGCCTGACAGGCCCCGGCATCAGGCTGTAGAGCGTGCCCTCCCGCAGCCCGTAGGCCGACACGGTGAGCGTGGACGGTGCGAAGGTCTCGACCAGTCCCGCCAGAACCTCCGCCGCCATGGGCACAAGCGACAGGCGGGCCGGCGAGGAGTCCGAGACCGTCGAAAGGTCGCCCGCCTCCCGCTCCGCGATCCACCGGGCGGTTTCGAGGGCCTCTTCGGCGGGCATCCGGTAGCCGTGGAGAACCGGCAGCGGGTAGGATCTGCGCTGCATATCTATCTGGGCGATGGCGCGCCACGATCCGCCGACCAGAAGGAGCTCCCTTCCTTTTCCGTCGACCGCGTCGCGAAGCCGCTCGAGCGTCCGCGCGATGTGCTTGGCACGCTTGCCATCCGCGATATCGGCAAGGGCGAGCGGCCCGAGCGGCGATGTCATCCGGCGCCCGACCGCGCCGCCGGAAACCTCGGCGATCTCCATCGACGCGCCGCCGATATCGACGACGAGTCCATCGGCGGCGGGCATGCCCATGAGAACGCCCTGCGCCGCGAGACGCGCCTCCTCGTCGCCGCTGGCGATGGTCAGCGCGAGCCCGGTCACGCGCCGCACGTCCTCGACGAAATCGGGTCCGTCCTCGGCCTCGCGCACCGCCGCCGTCGCAATGCCGACGAGACGATCGAGCTTCATCGCATCGGCAAGCCCCGCGAACCGCCGGATGGCAGTGAGCGCCCGGACACGGCCCTCGGGATCGAGAACGCCGGTCCGCGACAGATTCCTGCCAAGCCCGCAAAGCACCTTTTCGTTGAAGAAATAGGACGGGCACCGCTCCGGGCCGTCGAAGACGACGAACCGCACCGAGTTCGATCCGACATCGACGACGCCCGAACGCATCGGCGCCGCACCTTCCGCGTTCCCGGCCTGCATGGCGTTCCCTCCGATACGCGCCTCGCCTTCTTGCAACCTGCGCCGAGGACCGGTCAACCCGCGCTATCGCGGGTTCAGCCGGTGTCACCGACGAAGCGGGGCACGTCGTCGCGCGCGCTTCGACCCCGTCCGGAGAGCGAAGGGGTCTCCATGAAGAAGGTGTGGCAGTTGAACAGCCGCTCGCCCGCCTCGCCCCGGTGGCGGTCGAAGGTGCCATCGGGGTTCATCACCCAGCTTTGCGCCTCGTCGGCCATGTTCGCCGCCATGATCTGTTCCACGATCTGGGCATGGACCGTCGGGTTCATGATCTCGACCATCGTCTCGATACGGCGGTTGAGGTTGCGCCCCATCCAGTCCGCCGAGGAGATGAAGACGCGCGCTTCCTTCGAAGGAAGGCCGTGCCCGTTGCCGAAACAGGCGATGCGGGAATGCTCCAGGAAGCGGCCCACGATGGATTTCACGCGGATGTTCTCGGACAGGCCCTTGATACCCGGCCGCAATCCGCAGATACCGCGCGCCACGATGTCTATCCGCACGCCGGCCCCGCTCGCGGCATAGAGCGCGTCGATCACCTCCGGCTCGATCAGACTGTTGACCTTGACCCAGACATGGGCCGGCCGCCCTGCGCGGGCATGGTCGGCCTCCCGTTCGAGGCATTCGATGATCGTGGATTTCAACGTGTGCGGGCTGATCTTGAGGTTTTCCAGCCCCTCGGGCCGGGCATAGCCCGAGACGTAGTTGAACAGACGCGTCGCATCGCGGCCCAGCGCCTTGTCGCAGGTGAACAGGCTTAGATCTGTATAGATGTTTGCTGTGATTGGATGGTAGTTGCCCGTCCCGAAATGGGAATAGGTGACCAGCTCGCCCCCCTCCCGCCGGACCACGGTGGAAACCTTCGCATGGGTCTTCCAGTCGATGAACCCGTAGACGACCTGGGCGCCCGCGCGCTCCAATTGCCGCGACTGGCGGATATTC
>JBMYPI010000096.1:0-8725 GCA_049600155.1 Rubricella sp. | reverse complement strand
TGCACCACGATCGCACCGGTCGCGATGTCGTAGGCGGCCTCGTAGACGGCGGCCATCATCTCGGGCGTCAGAAGCTCGGCGTTGTTCTCGTCCACCGCGAAGCCGACGCCACGCTCGGCAAGGCCGAGAACCTCGAAGCCCGGCGTGAACTCCTCGTTCATCGCGTCCATGAACGTGTCGTAGACAGCATTGTCGACGCGCTTGAGCATGGAGGTGAGAACGGAACCCGGCTGCAGGCCGTTCTGGTTGGAGTCGACGCCGATCCCCAGCACGCCGGCATCCGCCGCCGCCTGCAGGACGCCCACGCCCGTGCCGCCAGCGGCATGGTAGATCACGTCCGCGCCCTGATCGATCTGCGCGCGGGTCAGTTCCGCACCGCGGGTCGGGTTGTTCCAGGCGGAACCGTCCGTGCCGGTCATGTTGGCGTAGATCTCGATATCGGGGTTCACCGAACGTGCGCCGCCGAAATAGCCGCATTCGAACTTGCGGATCAGCGGAATGTCCATACCGCCGACGAAACCGATCGCGTCGTTTTCGGATGCCATCGCCGCCATGATACCCACGAGGTAGGAGCCCTCCTGCTCACGGAACAGGATGGAGCGGACGTTCGGCTGATCGACGACCATGTCGACGATCGCGAAATGCGTGTCGGGATACTGCTGGGACACCGCCTCGACGGCAGCGGCGTGGCTGAAACCGATGGCGATGACGGGGTTGTAGCCCTGGCGCGCGAAACGCTCCAGCGCCTGCTGGCGCTGCGCATCGTTCTGGATCTCGAAGTCGCGGTATTCGATCCCGGTATCGGCCATGAAGCGTTCCGCGCCCGTGTAGGCCGCCTGGTTGAACGACTGGTCGAAGCGGCCACCCAGATCGTAGACGACGGCGGGACGGAAGTCCTCGGAACCCGCTGTATCCTGCGCATAGGCCGAGATCGCGACCAGCGACGCCGCGGCTGCGGCAAGCAGGGTCTTGAACATCAATGAATCCTCTCTGTTGTCAGCACCGCGCGCCGTCCAGGCGGCGCGGGAATACGCTTTGCCTTGCGGCATGCGCGATAGTGCAGCCGATTCACAGCAGGTGCGCAAGTGCAAAAACCCGTGGCGACGCTCGGGGTTTACGCAGGGTCATGCGCCCTTGCGGCCTGCATCGGCACGGTCCCAAGCCTCGCGCTTGCGGTAAAGCGTGGACGGGGAGACGCCCAGAAGGGCTGCCGCACGCGGCAGAGAGCCGTTGACCGAGGCGATCGTCGCCTCGATGAAGCGGCGCTCCACCTCGGCCAGCGGCAGGCCCACGAAATCCGCGATCGAGGCCGGCCCACCGCCGGCTGCACCGCCATCGGCCAGGCCCGCCGGCGGCGTGTCGAGCGCGCGCTGCACCGCCTCGGGGAGCATCTCGGCTGTAACCGTCTCCCCATCGTGCAGGACGGCGACATTGCGCAGAACGTTGAGGAGTTGCCGGGCGTTGCCGGGCCACGGATGACTGCGGAAGATCGCCCTGACCTCGGCGGAGAACCGGACGAACCGCTTGCCTTCCTCGGCGGCGAGATCGCGCAGCATCGCGTCGGCGATCAGGTTCACGTCCTCCCCCCGTTCCCTGAGCGGCGGCATGTGGATCGGCACGACGTGAAGGCGATAGAAGAGGTCCTCACGGAACCGGCCGGCCGCCACCTCCGCGAGGGGGTCGCGGTTGGTGGCGCAGACGATGCGCACGTCGATGGGGCGCTCCTCGGTCGATCCCACCGGGCGGACCCGGCCTGTCTGGAGAAAGCGCAGAAGCTTCGCCTGGAGCGACGGGTCCATCTCGCAGACCTCGTCGAGGAAGAGTGTTCCGCCATCGGCGATCTCGGCGGCGCCCTTTTTTTCGGCATGGGCACCGGTGAAGGCGCCGCGTACATGGCCGAACACCTCGGATTCCATGAGTTCGCCGGGTATCGCGGCGCAATTGAGTGCCATGAACGGCTCGCCCGCCCGTTGCGAGAGATCGTGGATGGCCCTGGCGCAGAGTTCCTTGCCCGTGCCGCTTTCGCCGGTGATGAAGGCCGTCGCGCTCGACGGGCCGATCAGGCGCAGAACACGCCGGATCTCGGCCATCGCCGGCGAGGAGCCGATCAGCGGCGCAAGCGCATCCTCCGATGTGGGTATCGGGCGCGGATAGTCGCCGCCGTCAGGCATGGTGCGGCGCGGCACCGCGCTGCGGACCGCCTGGGGAAGCCGCTCGGGCGGGAACGGCTTCACGAGAAAATCGAAAGCCCCCCGGCGCATCGCTTCCACGGCGCGATCGACCGATCCGTTGGCCGTCACCACGACGACGCGTTGCGCGGGCTTGCGCGCCCGCATCGCCGACAACAGGTCGAGACCGTCTCCATCGGCAAGGACGAGGTCGAGCACGACGACCCCGTAATCCCGCCGTGCGAGAAGATCCCGCGCCTCGCCCGCGCCACTGGCGCGATCGACGGTGAAACCGGCGGCCTCCAGAACCCCGCCATAGAGTTCCAGGAGCGTGACCGCGTCTTCGATGACCAGAACCCGGCTCATCCCGTCACATACCTCGCAAAGCCCCTGAGCCCCTCGCAGGCCAGCCGCAGACGCGCCGCGAGACGCCGTGTCGCCGACCAGTCCCCCGACTTCGCCGCGGCGGAGGTTTCCCGCGCAAGTCCCGTGACGCCTTCGGCGCCGATCACGCCGCCGACACCGACGATCATGTGGCAACTGCCCGAAACGGCGGCGGCGTCACGCTGGTCGAGCGCGGTATCGAGCGCCGCGCCCGCCTTGTCGAGGTCGATGGGGATCCGCTCCATGACCCGCGTGAGCGCGTCCCAGCCGATGGCCTGCTGCAGACCGAAGAAGGCAACGAGGTCGACATCCGCGCGCCCCGGCCCGGCGAGGATCAGCCAGCGCAGAACCCGGGCGAGATCGCCCATCGGCGGCACCGGTTTCTGCACGATCGCATCCGCGCCGGCCTCGCGGATCCGACGGGTCTGCGCGGGGTCCGTAAAGCCGGTGATCGCGAGGATCGGCATCTGTCCATGCGGCGGCTTGAGCTGGCGGATCGCGGCGAACAGCTCGAGCCCCGACATCCGGGGCATCTCGATATCGGCGACGACGAGTTCGAAGGGCTCGGGCTTTTCGCGCGCGATCGCGAAGGCGGACCGGCCGTCATCCGCTTCGGTCACCGACGCACCGAGGCCGGCGAGCGCCTGCGCGATCGCCGCCCTCAATGCCGCGTCATCCTCCACCAGGAGAATTGACGCTCTCTCCAGTAAGCGCCTGTGCTCGGCCATGCGTCACTCGTAACCCGTTCTTCCTCTTTATCCAGAAGAATGCGGAGTAAAAAAGGTGCCGGATGGCCGATAGCTGTCTTTTTTCGGGCGCGTTATTTCAAAGCGCCGCCGCCATAGCCGATCCGCGCCACCGCCTCGGCGATCTCGCCGAGAATCGCGGGATCGTCGATCGTCGCGGGCATCTTGTATTCCTGCCCGTCGGCGATCTTCGCCATGACACCGCGCAGGATCTTGCCCGATCGGGTCTTCGGCAACCGGTCCACGACGACGGCGAGCTTGAACGCGGCCACGGGCCCGATCTGTTCGCGCACCAACGTCACGCATTCCTTCACGACGTCGGCTTCGCTCCGGTCGGCCCCGGCGTTGAGGCAGAGAAAGCCCATGGGCAATTGCCCCTTGAGCTCATCGGCCACCCCGATCACCGCGCATTCGGCGACATCAGGATGGGCCGCGAGCACCTCCTCCATCCCGCCGGTGGACAGGCGATGACCCGCCACGTTGATCACGTCGTCGGTGCGCGCCATGATGTAGAGATATCCGTCCTCGTCGATCATGCCGGCGTCGCCCGTCTCGTAGTATCCGGGAAAGTGGTCGAGGTAGGATTTGCGGAACCGGGCCTCGGCATTCCACAGCGTCGGCAGGGTGCCGGGCGGCAGCGGCAGCTTCACCGCGACGGCGCCAAGCTCGCCCGGGTTCAACGGGTGTCCGCCCTCGTCGAGAATCCGCACATCATACCCGGGCATCGGCACAGATGGCGAACCGAGCTTGATCGGCAACTGTTCGATCCCCAGCGGATTGGCGGCGATGGCATAGCCCGTTTCCGTCTGCCACCAATGGTCGATCACCGGCACGCCCAGCTGCCGCTCCGCCCATTGGATCGTGTCGGGATCCGCCCGCTCCCCCGCAAGGTAGAGCGCCTGAAGGCTCGACGTGTCGTATTTCTGGACGAACTCGCCCGTGGGATCCTCCCGCTTGATCGCGCGGAAGGCGGTCGGCGCGGTGAAGAAGCTCTTGACGCCGTGCTCCTCGATCACCCGCCAGAAGGTGCCCGCATCGGGGGTGCCCACCGGCTTGCCCTCGAAGACGATGGTGGTGCAGCCCGCCAGAAGCGGGGCGTAGCAGATATAGGAATGCCCCACGACCCAACCCACATCGGATGCCGCCCAGAAGACATCGCCCGCCTCCACGTTGTAGATGTTCTTCATCGTCCAGTGCAGCGCGACCATATGGCCCGCCGTGGGGCGCACCACGCCCTTGGGCTGGCCCGTCGTGCCGGACGTGTAGAGGATATAGACCGGGTCCGCGCCGCCCACCGCCACGCAGGGCGCGGCGTCGGCCCGGGCAACCTCGTCCTCCCAGTCGAAATCGCGGCCGGGGATGAGGTCCGCCCGCTCCTCGTCGCGCTGGAAGATGATGCAGAACTCCGGCTTGTGGGTCGATTGCTCGATCGCGTCATCGAGAAGCGGCTTGTAGTGGACCACGCGTCCGGGCTCGATCCCGCAGGAGCCCGCGATGATCGCCTTGGGCGTGGCGTCGTCGATCCGCACGGCAAGCTCATGGGCCGCGAAGCCGCCGAATACGACCGAATGGATCGCCCCGATCCGGGCGCAGGCCAGCATCGCGATCAGCGCCTGCGGCACCATCGGCATGTAGATGACGACCCGGTCGCCCTTGACCACCCCGCGCGCAACGAGCGCTCCGGCCAGCCGGGCGACCTGATCCTGCAACGCGGCATAGGTGATCCGCGAAACCGTGCCCGTGACGGGGCTGTCGTAGATGATCGCGACCCGCTCCCCGTGGCCCGCCTCCACATGCCGGTCCACCGCGTTCCAGCAGGTGTTGCATTGGGCATCGGTGAACCACTCGTAGAGCGGTGCGTTCGCGTCGTTCAGCGCGGCGGTGGGAGGGGTGATCCAGTCGATCGCCTTCGCCGCTTCCATCCAGAAGCCTTCCGGGTCCGATTGCCACCGCTTGTAGATGTCCGAGTAGCCCATTTCTTCCTCCGCACGCCTTGTTTTATTGGCCCCGCCTCGGGGCGGGTGCTGTATTGTTCTTCACGAATAGACCGTGTGGAACCTAGGTGGCAAATGGTAGCGGATCATGCCACGGGCGGCAGCGGATCAAATCTGTGTTTCAGCGGCGCGGCCCCCTTGCGGAGACACGCATCCGGTCCGAGATTTTGCACCGCGGCGGGCGATGGTCGCCCGTGCGGCAACAAGGACCGGCAGCAATGGCTGACCCCAAATCGACGAAGAAGGCCCCCGCGCAGAAACCCGGCGCGGCCAAACCGTCCTCCGGCAAGAAATAACCGGATGAAGGGCCACCGTCCGTGCCTGCCACGGGCGGTGGCTTCAGGCCGGGGTCAGGCGTAGCTCTGCACCGGCGTGCCGGCCAGCGCCGCTATATTGAGTAGCCCGCGCGCGGTGATCGAGGGTGTCACGATATGCGCCCGGTTTCCCATCCCCATCAGGATCGGTCCGACCTCCAGCCCGTTCGCCTTGGTCTTGAGGATGTTGCGCACCGCGCTCGCGGCATCGGCATTGGCGAAGACCAGAACGTTCGCCGCCCCCTTGAGCCGCGATCCGGGAAAGATACGCTCCCGGATATCGGGATCGAGCGCCGCGTCGGAATGCATCTCTCCCTCGTAGATGAAGTCGCGCGGCCGCCCGTCCAGGATCTCCAGCGCCGAGCGCATCCGCTTGGCGGACTCGGTGTCGAGATTGCCGAAATTCGAGTGCGAGCAGAGCGCCACCTGCGGCTCCAGCCCGAAGCGCCGCACATGGCGCGCCGCCGCCACGGCGATGCCCGCGATCTCCTCCGCCGTCGGTTCGGGATGGACATGCGTGTCCGCCACGAACAGGACGCCCGTCTCCAGGATCATCATCGAAAGCGCGCCCGCGGGCGACAGCCCACCGGTGCCGAGCACCTGCCGGACGTAGTTCAGGTGCCACAGATACTGCCCGAACGTCCCGCAGATCAGGCTGTCGGCCTCCCCACGCTGCACCATGACCGCACCGATCGCGGTGGTGTTGGTGCGCATGATCGCGCGGGCGAGGTCCGGCGTCACGCCGCGCCGGGCCATGATCCGGTGATAGCTCTCCCAGTATTCGCGGTAGCGCGGGTCGTTCTCGGGGTTCACGACGCGCACATCCTTCTCGATATCGAGGGGGATGCCGTGCCGCTCCGTGCGTTGCGCAATCACGTCCGGTCGACCGATCAGCACGGGCTTGTCCGTCGTCTCCTCCAGCATCGCATGGGCCGCGCGCAGAACCCGCTCGTCCTCCCCTTCCGCGAAGACGATGGAGCGGTTGGAGGATTGCGCCGCCTCGAACACCGGCCGCATGATGAGCGCGGAGCGGAAGACGGAGCTTTCCAGCTTCCGCTTGTAGGCGGAAAGATCCTCGATCGGCCGCGTCGCCACGCCCGACACCATCGCAGCCTTCGCCACCGCGATCGCCACGGTGGCCAGAAGCCTCGGATCGAAGGGCTTGGGGATGAGGTAGTCCCTGCCGAAGGTCAGCCGCTCCCCGCGATAGGCCGCGGCGGCCTCCGCGCTCGACGACGCCCGCGCCAGCGCCGCGATCCCCTCGACGCAGGCGACCTTCATCGCCTCGTTTATCTCCGTCGCGCCGACATCGAGCGCGCCGCGGAAGATGAACGGGAAACACAGGACGTTGTTGACCTGGTTGGGATAGTCCGACCGCCCCGTCGCGATGATCGCCTCGGGCGCGACGGCGCGGGCGGCGTCGGGCTGGATCTCGGGATCGGGATTGGCGAGCGCGAAGATGATCGGCTGATCCGCCATCCTCGCGACCATCTCTGGCTTGAGCACGTTCGGCCCCGAGAGGCCGAGGAACAGGTCCGCCCCGTCGATGACATCGTCGAGGCTGCGCGCGCCACCGGGCTGGGCGAAGGCCGCCTTCTGGGGCGTCATGTCCTCCTCCCGGCCCTCATGGACCAGCCCGTGCAGATCGCACAGGAACACGTTCTCCCGCTGCACACCGAGGGTGAGAAGCATGTTGAGGCACGCGATGCCAGCGGCACCCCCACCGGTGGAGACGACCCTGATGTCCTCGAACCGCCGCCCGGTCAGCCGCAGCGCGTTGAGCGCCGCCGCACCCACGACGATCGCCGTTCCGTGCTGGTCGTCGTGGAACACGGGAATGCCCATCCGCTCCCGGCAGATCTTCTCCACGATGAAACAGTCCGGCGCCTTGATATCCTCCAGGTTGATCGCCCCGAAGGTCGGCTCCAGGCTCGTGATGATCTCGGCGAGCCTCTCGGGATCGCTCTCGTTCACCTCGATGTCGAAACAGTCGATATTGGCGAATTTCTTGAAGAGGACAGCCTTGCCCTCCATCACCGGCTTGGACGCGAGCGCCCCGATATTGCCGAGGCCCAGCACCGCCGATCCGTTCGACACGACCGCGACGAGATTTCCCCGCGCGGTGTATTTCGAGGCGGCGAGCGGATCCTCCACGATGGCGAGCGACGCCTCGGCCACCCCCGGCGAATAGGCGCGCGCCAGATCGCGCTGGTTCGCGAGCGGCTTCGTCGCGCGGATCTCCAGTTTACCCGGGCGCGGTTCCGCGTGGTAATGGAGCGCGGCATCCCGTGCGGCGTTGTCGTTCGTCATCTGGTTTTCCCCCCACCGTCTTCGTATCGCGGCGTCACGAGGCGCGCGCCCCGCGCAAGGTGCCAGAGTTGCACCGGCAGCCGCCTGATCTCGTAAAGGCCCCGGACCGTCTCGCGCCACCAGTAGGCGACCCCCTTCGGAACCGATGCCTTGCGCTGCAAACCGATATCGCTGCCGAGCGCGCGGCGGTCCTGCCGCACGAGGCCGGGATGCACCTGCAGCGGCTGCAGCGCCCGCGCAAGCGGCGAGACATTGGCATTGAACAGGAGATGGTCGATCGGCACCGGAACGGGCCCGGCCGCCGCGGCGGCAAGGATGCGCTCGGCCCCAGCGCGCGTCACGAGGTAACCCGCCCCTCCCGCGTGGCGCGACAGAAGGGGATGCAGCGCCCGCCCTCCTGCCCGCCCGATCTGCGGACCGAGCAGGATCGTCAGACCGCGCGTGCCGTAGATATCGAGCTTCACGAGATCATGGCCGGGCGGGATCCAGTGCAGATCGGCGACGATGTCCGGAAAATCCGCGGCGATCTCCACGTCATCCTCGAAGATCACGGCCGCCTCGGCATCGGTGGCGAGAAACGCCTCCAGAGCCCTGAAATGGCTCAGCGTGCAGGCCTTGTCCCCCTGTCCCAACTGCCCAAGGGGGCCTTTCGGCAGAAAATGGGGATCGATCTCGTCGGCAGGGCAGGCGGCGCCGTCGATCGCCTCGATCCGCGTGAAGTCGAGGCCAAGCTCGGAGAAGCGTGCGGCGAGCCGTCCGAGCCGGTCGGGCCGCCGGTCGAGATTGATCAGGTAGATGCCAATACCGGC
>JBMYPI010000095.1:0-8767 GCA_049600155.1 Rubricella sp. | reverse complement strand
AGCGGCAATTTCCAGAAACGGTCCCATTACCGGATGGGTGACAGGTTCGTCCCGGCTCTCACGACGAACGAGGGCCACTGGCGGGCGAAGTTCGGAACAATGGGCATCGCGACCGACGAACGCTACGAGGAGGAGGTCGCGGAGGCGCGGGAGGGCCGCTACCTTCCCTTTGTCAGGCGCGCCTTCGACGCGGCCGGGATCGCCTTCGGACGGATCGATTTCGGGCTCTGGAACGGTCGTCCGCAGGTGTATGAGATCAACACGAACCCTTCCTACGAGGACGTCGGCGCGCATCGCCATCCGGGCCGGAGCGCGCTCATCCTCGAACAGAAACAGGCGATGACGGAGGCGCTTCTCGCGCTGGACACGGCCGAGGCGGGCTCGATCGACATGCCCTATTTCAGGAAGGCGAGCCGGCGCACGCGCGGCCTGCGCGTCGTCGCGGGAACCGAACTCCACCCCATCTGATGGTGGGCGATTTTCGGGTTGAACCGCGCGGCGGGAGGACTTAAAGGCTCCACGCAGCGCCGCAGTAGCTCAGTGGTAGAGCGCACCCTTGGTAAGGGTGAGGTCGGGAGTTCAATCCTCCCCTGCGGCACCATCCATCAGGACAGATTGCAGGTCGAGACCGCTCAGAAGCGGCCCGTCGCCGATGCGCCATGAGTGTCGGGCGGGTACTTGTAGCGGCGCTTATCCCGACCAAAAAAGTCGGATTGACTTATCCGACCGTTTTGCTCATCTTTGTGTCGAAGCCACCTCGCGGCGCGGGGCAGCCGGAAACGCGAAGACGGGACCGAACGGACATGTCATTCCAGCTTTCACGCATCGAAGGATCGCGCACCGCGGCGCATGAACCGGCCGCACCGCTGAGTGAGTTTCTAAGCGCCCTGAAGGAGGCCGGGATCGGTGACCGGTTCGATATCGAAAGCCTCATCGACCGCGTCGCGACCCGCCGGGAGGATCGGCCATGAACATGCGCGCCGAGATCGACGAGGGCAGGCGCGATCCGCGCATTGCGGGCCTGCCGCTGCACGATGCGCGTGACCTGACCGGTGAGAACGGCCTCGCCTTCATCGAACTCGACGGGCAGGTCTATACCCTGCGGATCACCCGTGCGGGCAAGCTCATCCTCACCAAGTAGGGGCCGCGTCCGCCATGATCGTCTGCCATTGCCGGAACATCACCTCCGAAGAGATCGAAAGCGCGATCGACTGGATGCGCGCCTCCGATCCCGATGTCCTGATCACGCCGGGAAAGATCTACCGCGCCCTCGGAAAGGCGGCCGATTGCGGCGATTGCATGCCGCTCTTCCTTGCCACCATGCGGAAAAACCCTAAGCTGGAGGTTCCGATGGAGCTGCGCAACCTGCGCGGCAATGACCGCAGGGAGAAGAGCCGGTGAAGGGTGACGCGAAAGTAATCGAGTATCTCAACAGGGCTCTCCGAGCGGAGTTGACAGCGGTCAACCAGTACTGGCTGCATTATCGCCTCCAGGAGGATTGGGGCCTCGGCCACATGGCGAAGAAGAGCCGCGAGGAAAGCATCGAGGAGATGCACCACGCCGACAAGCTGATCGCCCGGATCATCTTTCTCGAAGGCCACCCGAACCTGCAGAAGCTCGATCCGCTCCGCATCGGCCAGACGCCGAAGGAGTCGCTGGAGGCCGACATGGCCGCCGAGAAGGAGGCGATCGACCTCTACCGCGAGGCCCGGGGCTATTGCGAGTCCGTGGGCGACTACGTTTCCAAGAACATCTTCGAAGAGCTGCTGACGGACGAGGAAGGCCATCTCGACTTCCTCGAAACCCAGCTCGATCTCATCGCCAAGATGGGCGAGGAACGCTACATGCAGGTCAACGCTTCCAAGATGGACGAGGCCGAGTAACCGGCGGGCGCGCCCGGACCAGCCGGGCGCATCCCTTCACCTGCACGGAAGACCAGGTTGCGGATCGGGGGTATCGGCGCGTTCTCGGCGACAGTCGCACTGGCGGCAGCGGGCGCCTTTCTCTTCCTGCTCATGGGCTTTCCGGTGCCTTTCCTGACGGGGCCGGCGCTCATCGTTTCGCTTGCGGCAATGGTCGGCGTTCCGGTCGTCATTCCAGCGGGCCTGCGCGACGCCTGCTTCATCGTTCTGGGGCTCGGGATAGGCTCATCCATCACGCAAGACGTCGTGCTGACCGCCGCGCGCTGGCCGCTGAGCCTCGCGATCCTCGCGGTCTGCGTCGTGGCGAGCCTGAAGATCTGCGACTGGATCCTGCGGCGCGTCTTCCGATACGACCCGCTGACGGCGCTTCTCGCATCGACGCCCGGGCATCTGAGCTTCGCGCTCGCGCTTTCGGTCGAGCGCGGCGCGGACAGCGCGCGGGTCGGGATGGTGCAGGGCATACGGGTGCTGTTCCTGACGCTTTGCGTGCCTCCGATGATCGGGATCGGGCTTGGCGACGTGGCGCTGCCGGCCGGGCGGCCGGAAATGGCGTTGCCGCATCTCGCCGCACTCGCCGCCGCCGCTCTGGCGCTGGGCCTCGTTTTCCTGCGACTACGGGTGCCGGCGGCCTACCTCCTTGCGGCGATGGCGGTATCCGCGACAGGCCACCTCGCCGGCGTCACGCCCGGAACGCCCCCATTCGTCCTCACGGCTCTGGCCTTCGTCACGATGGGTGCGCTGATCGGTGCCCGGTTTCGGGGAATGACGCCCACCGATCTGCGCGGTGTCCTCCTGGCCGGTATCGCCGTGACGGGAGTCACGGTGGTCTTCGCCGGGCTCGGCGCGCTGGCGACGATGGCGCTTCTCGGCCTTCCGGTCCGGACGCTTCTCGTGGCCTTCGCCCCGGGCGGGCTGGAGGCGATGGCGGCTATCGCCGTGGAACTCGGACTCAACCCGGCCCTCGTGGCGGCACACCATGTCTGGCGGCTGGTCTTCCTGTCGGTCCTCGTTCCCTGGCTGGTCCTGCGGCTGGACAGGCGCATGCGCTGAGGCGGCGTCAGTCCGCAGCGGCCTCCCAGGGCCGCGCGAAATTGCCGAGCACGGCCTGAACATCGTCCCGCGTCGTCTCCCCGTCGAGACGCACCCGGGCGACAAGGCCACGCTTCTTGTCCTCGTAGACCTCCGTAACGGTCGCCGACACCCCCGCCGAGCGGAGCGCTTCGCCGTAGACCCGCGCAATCGCGCGCTTGCGCAGATCGGGTTTGAAGATCTTGCCCACGGCGGTCTTGGGCAACTCGCCGAGGATTTCGAGATGCTTGGGGATCGCTGCATGTTCGGCGACCCGCTCCTGCGCGAAATCCATCAGTTCCTCCACCGTCGCATCCGCGCCGTCGATCAGCTCTACATAGGCCGCCGGCAGCTCGCCCGCATAGGAATCGGGCTGGCCGATCGCACCCGCGAAGGCGACCTGCGGATGGCCGAGCAGCGCCTCCTCGATCAGGGCGGGATCGATATTATGACCACCCCGGATGATCAGATCCTTCGCCCGGCCCGTGATCCAGAGATAGCCGTCCTCGTCGATACGCCCCAGATCGCCGGTGCGCAGGAACTGCCCCCTGGCGAACAGCCCGCGATTCTTGTCGCTTTCGGTGTAGGTCGAACCCGGGATCACGCCGGGATTGAACACGCAGATCTCGCCCGTCTCGTCCGGGCCGCATTCGCGGATCACCTCGCCCGCTTCATCGCACTGAAGGATACGCACCTCCGTGTAGGGAAACGGCAGGCCGACAGAACCGATCTTGCGCTCGCCGAAAGGCGGGTTGCAGGAGACCAGGCATGTGGCCTCGGTCATCCCGTAGCCTTCGAGGATCTTGACCTTGCAGGCCTCCTCGAACCGCTTGAACAGCTCCACGGGGAGCGGCGCGGAACCGCAGAGCGCATACTTCAGGGTGGAGAGATCCGCATCCACCTTCCGCTGCATGAGCGCGGCGACAGCAGTCGGCACCGTGACCATGAAGGTCACGCCCCAGCGTTCGATCAGCTTCCAGAAATTGTCGAACACACCATCGCCGCGATAGCCCTGTGGCGTCGGCATGACCATGTGCGCTCCCGATTTCAGGCAGGCCATCAGGATCGGGTAGGCCGCGAAGACATGGAACAGCGGCAAGGGGCAGATCAGCACGTCCTCTTCGGTGAACAGAAGCTCGTTCGCGCACCAGCCGTTGTAGATCATGCCCGAATGGCGGTGCTGGGCGATCTTGGGCATGCCGGTCGTGCCGCCGGTGTGAAAATAGGCGGCGATGCCGTCGTCCATCGGCTCGTCGAAATCGAGCGCGCCGGCATTCATCCGGCCCATCTCGTAGTTGAAGTTGAAGACCTGCGCGGAATGCCCGCCCGTGGGCTTCGGCCGGATCAGCCTGGCGATCCAGCTCACCGGCGGGGAGAGGTAGCGGGTGAGATCCACCTCCAGGATGGTCTTCACGTTCGGGGCCATGGCCGCGGCCTTCGCGGCCTTCTCGGCCACGTCGGTCTTGGGCATGGGCGCGAGCGTCACCAGCACCTTCGCGCGGGTGTCGCGCAGGATCGCTGCGATCTGTTCGGGCTCCAGAAGCGGGTTGATCGGGTTCACGATCCCCACCGTCGCGCCCCCGATGAGCGCGATCGCGGTCTCGTTGCAGTTGGGGAGGAGATAGGCGACGACATCACCCTCCCCCACGCCGAACTTGCGAAAGAGGTTGGCGGCCTGGGTCACCCTCGCGTGGTAGTCCGACCAGGTGAGCGTTTCGGCCTTGTCCTTCTCGCCCGAGCGGATCTGGAAACTGACCGCCGGGCGGTTCGGATGGCGCGCCGCGGTCTGGCCGAGCTGCTCGTATACGGTCGTCGCCGTCCAGCGTGCGGAAACGGGCATCTCCTGCTCGAGCGCGATCTTGTCGGCAAGCGTGGCCATATGTGTCATGGCGTTCTCCTCCCCTGTGCATCCGGCGCGCCTCTTTGGCGGGCGCGCTCGATCGAGTGCGGTTCGTTGCAGGACAGCAGGCCACCCCTCAAGCCCGAACGCAACGTCAAAACGGGCCTGACCACACGTCGCGCGCGCCGATTTGGCCGGATCGCGGGTTTGCTGCTATGCTCCCCGATCCGCACGCCACCGGAGCGACGCCATGAACCTCGGAGCCTTCTCCGTCAGCCTCACCGTGAAGGATCTGCCCGCGAGCATCGCCTTCTACGAGAAACTCGGATTCTCGACTGCGATGGACGCGTCCGCCGGCTGGGTCATCATGAAGAACGGTCAGACCGTCCTGGGCCTTTTCGCGGGCTTCATCGAGCGCAACACGCTGACCTTCAATCCCGGCTGGGACCAGGACGCGCAGGAGCTCGATGGTTTCACCGATGTCCGCGACCTCCAGAAGGCATTGAAGGCAAAGGGCATCGACTTCGTGGAGGAAGCGGACGAACAGGGCAGCGGCCCGGGCTTCTTCGTCATCACCGATCCCGACGGCAATCCGATCCTCGTGGACCAGCACCGGTAGCGATCAGGCCGCATCCTCCGTCGCGGTGAATTGCAGACGCGCAAGCCGGGCATAGAGGCCGCCCTCCGCGACGAGACTGTCATGGGTCCCCGTCGCGGCGATCCTTCCGTCCTCAAGGACGATGATCCTGTCGGCCTTCTTCACGGTGGCGAGGCGGTGCGCGATCACGAGCGTGGTGCGCTGGGCGCTCAACCGCTCCACGGCCTCCTGCACCAGGCGCTCGCTCTCGGCATCGAGGGACGATGTCGCCTCGTCGAGCAGCAGGACCGGAGCATCGCGCAGGATCGCGCGGGCGATGGCGATGCGCTGGCGCTGCCCGCCCGACAGCATCACGCCCCGCTCGCCGACATAGGTGTCGTAGCCATCCGGCAGGCGCGACAAGAACTCGTGCGCGGCAGCGGCACGCGCCGCCGCCTCGATCTCGGCATCGGTCGCGCCGGGCCGGGCGAAGCGGATGTTCTCCCGCGCGGTCGCGCCGAAGATCACCGGTTCCTGCGGGACAAGGGCGAACCGTTTGCGCAGTTCCTCCCGCCGGACATCGCGGATATCGGTCCCGTCCACGCGGATGGTGCCCGCATCGGGATCATAGAACCGTTGCAGCAACTGGAACACGGTCGTCTTGCCCGCCCCCGAAGGACCGACGAGCGCGACCGTTTCCCCCGGCTCGATCCGGAACGAAACCCCATCGAGTGTGGTGACGTCCCGGCGGGCGGGATAGTTGAACTGCACGTTCTCGAACGCGATCTCGCCCCGGGCGGGGCCGAGAGAGGCGGGGTTTTCCGGATCGCTCACGGTGTCACGGGCATGAAGAAGCTCCACCAGCCGCTCCGTCGCGCCGGCCGCGCGCATCAGTTCGCCCCAGATCTCCGACAGCGCGGCGACGGAGCCCGCCGTCAGGATCGCGTAGATCAGGAACTGGACGAGCGTTCCCGGTGTCAGGATCTCCGCCCGCACGTCCCGCGCCCCGATCCAGAGAATGCCGACGACCGCGGTGAAGACCAGGAAGATGACGATCGCGGTCATCACGGCGCGCACGCGGATGCGGTGCTTCGATGAGGTATAGGCCGCCTCTGTCAACCCGCCGAACTCGCCGCGTGACACGCTCTCATGGGTGAAGGCCTGAACCGTCTGCGCGGCAAGAAGCGTTTCGCTCGCCTGGGCTGAACTGTCGGCGATGCGATCCTGGTTCTCGCGTCCCAGCACCCGAAGGCGGCGACCGAGCGTGAGGATCGGCACGATCACCAGCGGCACGATCAGAAGCGCGAGACCCGTCATCTTCGGCGATGTCAGAAGCATCATCGTCAGCCCGCCGAAGAGCGTGAGCACGTTGCGCAGGGCGATGGAAACCGAGGAGGACACGACCGAGAGAATCAGTGTCGTGTCCGTCGTGAGCCGGGAAAGAACCTCGCCGGTTTTCAACCTCTCGTAGAATTCCGGACTCATCCCGATCACGCGATCATAGACGGCACGGCGGATATCGGCGACGACCCGCTCGCCAAGTGTCGTGACGAGCGCGTAGCGCAGCGCCGTGCCGATCGCGAGGAGTGCGGCGATCCCGATGGCCGCAGCGAAATAGGCGTCCATCTGCTCAACGCTTTCGGAAAGAAACCCGTCCACGACCCGACGCACGGCGATCGGTAACGTAAGCGTCAAACCGGCGGTCGCCACGAGGGCCAGCGCTGCCAGGCCGATCAATGCCCGGTAGGGCGCGAGGAAGGGCACAAGGCCCCTGATCGGCCCGATCGAGGAGGCTTTCTGCCTGTCTTCGGGCCTGTCCGTCACGCCGTGCTCCGATAGGGGTCTTCCGATCCCGTTCTTAGCAATGACGACTGGCGGGAACAAGGCGGCACCGCGGGGCACAACCGTTGCGCGAGTAAGAATTTTCGCAGTCAGAAGCGGCGTTTATGGTATGAATTACGGATGATTGATGGAGTACGGTGATCACATGCGTCTGCTGGTGTCGTTTGTCGCTCTCTTCTCTTCCTTCATCCTGGTCCAGCTTTCCTCCGGCGCGCTGTTGCCGATCGACGCCTTGACCGCACACAGCGTCGCGATGTTCAGCACCGCCGAAGCGGGTCTTCTCGGGACCGGTCATTTCCTGGGATTCCTGCTCGGCTGCATGATAGGCCCGCGGCTGATCGGCTCCATCGGACACAACCGTGCCTTCGCGGTTTTCGTCGTCGCGGGAACGGCGGGGATACTGGGGCACACGCTCATCGTTACCGCCGAGGCCTGGGCCGCGCTGCGCGTGCTCGCCGGCCTTTCCATCGCCGGAACCTACACGGTCGTGGAAAGCTGGATGCATCCCAAGCTCACGAACGGCAACCGGGGGCGGGCGCTCTTCTTCTACAGGATGGTGGATCTTCTTGCGCTGAGCGGCTCCCAGGCGGTCGTGGCGCTTCTCGCGCCCGGGGCTTACGTCACCTATACGATCCTCGCTCTCGTCTGCGTGTCGTCCATGCTGCCGCTCGCACTGTCGCGGATGCCGGCACCGATGGCGCGGATGCCGTTGCGGGTTCAACCGGGCCTTGCGCTGCGGCTTTCGCCGCTCGGCGCGGCGGGAACCTTCGCGGCCGGTTTCACGATGGCCTCGCTGCTGGCGATGGGGCCGCTCTACCTCGCGGGCGCCGCGGAGCTTTCCCTGCAATCGGTCGCGATCGGTATCGCAGGGGCGATCCTGATCGGCGGGATCGCGCAGTTGCCGCTGGGCTTCCTGTCGGAATGGATAGACCGGCGGGTGATGATCATGGCGCTTGCGGCGGTGGTGATCTTCACCGGCATCCTGCTGGGTCTGGGTGGCGAAAGGGCCATGCAATCGCCGCTTCTTCTGTTCATCGTCTTCGGCGCCGCCGCGATGCCGATCTACGGGATCGCCGCCGCCCACGCGAACGACTTCACGCCCGATGACGCCGCCCTGTCGCTCAACGCGACGCTGATGTTCTACCTCGCGCTCGGCGCGGTGATCGGGCCGGCGACCGCCGGAATCGCGATGGAACGCTACGGGCTGGAAGCCCTCTTCCTCGTCAACGGCGGGCTGCACGGGGCGCTCCTCGTCCTCGCGGCGATCCGATCGAGGGCGCGACCCGTTCCGGAGGAGCGCACCTACTACACCTGGCGGCCGAGCACGACCTTCATCTTCGAGCGGCTGTTCTACGGCACGGGGCGCTGAGCGGCACTGGAACGCAAGGAACGCTTGCGCTAAACGGAGCCGACCGCATCGGCTGCCGGGGCAACCGCCCCGTGCGCCAAACGCCCCTTAGTCCAGGACGAGTTGACCGAAGATGGCCCGTATTCTGATCACGTCCGCCCTGCCCTATA
>JBMYPI010000094.1:4961-8804 GCA_049600155.1 Rubricella sp. | reverse complement strand
GGCGCGCCGAGCGCTTCTCCACGGACGACCGACACGGTGAAGGTCGCGGGCTCGAGCCCGCCCGCGCGCAACAGCCGCTCGAACATCGGGCCGTATGGACCGTGCTCGGGAAGGAGATCCTCGCTGACGAGGCCGGTTTCGATGATGCCGATTCTCATGGCCGTGATCCGTTCAATCCACTCGGACGGAGAGATGCGCCCTCCAAGGCGCCTGCGCAATCCCTCATGCAAGATCGACGATATCGCGCCCTTCGGACAATTCCGCGATGGGGGCCGTTTCCGCCTTGATCCAGTCGATGAAGCGGCGGACGGGCGGACGCTCCAGATGGCTGTTAGGGCAAACGAGACGAAACATCGCGCGCGGCCTGAGTGCGAGGGAAAAGGGGGCGACAAGCCGCCCGTTTCGCAGATCGCGCTCGCAGATGGAAACGCGCCCCATCACGACGCCAGCCTGTTCCAGCGCCGCGTCGATCGCGTGGTCGGCCTGGCTGAAATGGGTGCCCTTCACATCCGCGCCCTCCACACCCGCCGCAGCGAACCATTCCGCCCATCCGGGCACCGGAGAGAGGAAGGCAAGGCTGTCATCATGCAGGAGCGGCAGGGCGAGCAGGTCCTGTGGAGTCTTCACGTCCTCGGCGAGCCGATGGTGAAGCATCGGCGTCACCCATTCCTCGATCAGCGTTTCCGAGTGCAAGCCCTCGTCCGACCCCAGGCCGAACCGGATCGCGACGTCGATCTCGTCCCGCTCGAAATCCATGATCTTCAGGCTTGCCGAGAAGCGCATCTCGATATCGGGGTTTTCCCGCGCGAAGGTGAACATGCGCGGCGCGAGCCATTTGGCGGTGAAGGCGGGGCCCGCGGTGACGTTGAGCGTGCCGGTATCCGATACCCGCCGCGCGCTGCGCCACGCCGCCGAAAGCGCCTCGAACCCCTCGCGCGCACCGGGATAGAGGGCGCGACCGGCTTCCGTCAGTTCCACCGCGCGGTTGAGCCGGCGAAACAGGGGCTGACCCAGATGCGCCTCGAGATTCTTGATCTGGTAGCTGAGCGCGGCGGGCGTGACGAAAAGCTCCGCCGCCGCCTTCTGGAAAGAGAGGTGGCGCGCGGCGGCCTCGAAGGCACGCAGGGCGGTCAGCGGGGGTAGGCGATCACTCATGGTCAGTTAAATATACCTTATCCGAGCAAAGACAAAGACTCGTTTGTTGAAAGGGCTTCGAACGCCCAGATTGGGGGCATCGAAACAAACGCCTTGAAAGGTCGACACCTTGCACATCACACCACAAACCCGCACCGAGGCAATCGAAGCAGGACGCCGTGCCCGTTCGCAGGCCTTCCATGACGGCCTGCACGCGCTCGGCCTTGCGCTCCGTTCGCTGTTTCAGGATCACGGCAGGGCCGTCCCCGCGCGTCACTGAGGCGACCGGCACGCCTCCAACCGAAAAAGGCCCGGCGATGCGCCGGGCCTTTCCGCTTTCGGGGCGATCGGTTTCGGATCAGACGAAGAACTGCGCGCCGTTGGCGGAGATGGTGGAACCGTTGATGAAGCCCGCGTCGTCGGACGCGAGGAACACGACGCAGCGGGCGATTTCCTCGGGTTCGCCGAGGCGGCCTGCCGGGATCTGGCCGATGATCGATTCACGCACCTTCTCGGGCACGGCCATGACCATCTCCGTCGCGATGTAACCCGGGCAGATCGCGTTGGCCGTGATGCCCGCGCGCGCGCCTTCCTGGGCGAGCGACTTGACGATGCCGAGGTCGCCGGCCTTGGTCGCGGCATAATTCACCTGCGCGAACTGGCCCTTCTGGCCGTTGATCGAGGAGATCACGATCACCCGGCCGAACTTGCGCTCCCGCATGCCGGGCCAGACGGGGTGGACGGTGTTGAACACGCCGGTAAGGTTGGTGTCGATCACCTCGTTCCACTGTTCCGGCGTCATCTTGTGGAACGGCGCGTCCCGCGTGATCCCCGCGTTCGCGACAACAACGTCGATCGGGCCGAGATCGGCTTCGACCTGCGCGATGCCGGCCTTGGAGGCCTCGTAATCGGCCACGTTCCACTTGTAGGTCTTGATGCCGGTCTCTTCGGTGAACTTCGCGGCCTTCTCGTCATTGCCGGCATAGGTGGCCGCGACCTCGTAGCCCTCCGCCTTCAACGCCTTGGAGATCGCTTCGCCGATGCCGCGGGAGCCTCCGGTGACAAGTGCAACTCGTGCCATGGGTGTTTCCTTCCTGAATGGTTTCTTGTTTGGGGGGCGGGGTGCGCGCTGTCACGCACCCCACGATATCAGGGGCGCTCGACGCACATCGCCACGCCCATGCCACCGCCGATGCAGAGCGTGGCAAGGCCCTTCTTCGCGTCGCGGCGTTTCATCTCGAAGAGAAGCGTGTTGAGCACGCGGCAGCCGGAGGCGCCGATCGGGTGGCCGATGGCGATCGCGCCGCCGTTGACGTTCACGATCTCCGGATCCCAGCCCATATCCTTGTTCACGGCGCAGGCCTGGGCGGCGAAGGCTTCGTTGGCCTCCACGAGATCGAGATCGCCGACCTTCCAGCCCGCCTTCTCCAGCGCCTTGCGGGAGGCGTAGATCGGGCCGACGCCCATGATCGTCGGGTCGAGACCAGCCGTGGCGTAGGAGACGATCCGCGCCAGCGGCTCGATCCCGCGCCTTTCCGCCTCGTCCGCCGACATCAGGAGCGTCACGGCTGCGCCATCGTTCAGGCCCGAGGCGTTCGCGGCGGTCACTGTGCCGTCCTTGGTGAAGGCGGGGCGGAGTTTCTGCATCGCCTCGATGGTCGCGCCGTGGCGGATGTATTCGTCCTTGTCGACGACGATGTCGCCCTTGCGGTGCTTGACCGTGACGGGCGTGATCTCGTCATCGAAGCGGCCGGCCTTCTGCGCGGCTTCGGCCTTGTTCTGGGAGGCGACGGCGAATTCGTCCTGCATCTCGCGGCTGATCTGCCACTGCTCGGCCACGTTCTCGGCCGTCTGGCCCATGTGATAGCCGTTGAACGCGTCCCACAGGCCGTCCTTGATCATCGTGTCGATGAATTTCATGTCGCCCATCTTCTGGCCGGCGCGCAGGTGCGCGGCATGGGCGGAGAGGGACATGCTTTCCTGCCCGCCGGCGACGACGATGCCCGCATCGCCGAGCTGGATATGCTGGGCGCCGAGCGCCACCGCCCGAAGGCCCGAGCCGCAGACCTGGTTGATGCCCCAGGCGGCCGATTCCTTCGGCAGGCCCGCGTTGATATGGGCCTGGCGGGCGGGGTTCTGGCCCTGCGCGGCGGTCAGGACCTGGCCGAGGATCGTTTCTGAGACGTCGGCGGCATCGACGCCCGCGCGCTCCAGCACCGCCTTGATGGCGATGGAGCCGAGGTCATGGGCCGGCGTGTTGGCGAAGGAGCCGTTGAAGCTGCCCACGGGGGTGCGGGCGGCGGAGGCGATGACGACATTGGTCATGGGGCGTTCTCCCGGGTTTATAGGTCGCGGCTTGCAACCACTCGCCGCTTTCGCGGCGGACCCTATTCCGAAGAGTGGAATAGAGGCTACGGGCGAATGGCCGCATCACCGGCTTGCTATCACAGTTGCGAAAGGAAATTCAAAACGGGTGTCACGACACCGGCACGGCTCTGCCCGCTGACCACGAGGCCGACATGGCCGGTATCGGGGCGTTCGAGCGCCGCACCGGGCACCGCATAGCCCAGCGCCTCCGCCGATCCGGGCGGGGCGATGCGGTCCCTCTGCCCGGCGATCACGAGCGTCGGAACGCGGATATCGCCGGGATCGACCGTGCGGCCCAGGACGCTCCAGCGGCCCATGCCCGTGGTGTTGAACACATGCCAG
>JBMYPI010000094.1:0-4951 GCA_049600155.1 Rubricella sp. | reverse complement strand
CGACCAGCACCGTTTCAGCCACGCCCGGCGTGAGGTCGACACCGTCCTCCAGCCAGTCCTCCAGCGCGACGAAGAGCTTCGCCTCGGCGCTCGACTGGTCGAGAGCGGCGAATCGACGGAACTTGCGGAAGACCAGCCCGAAATCGAGAAGGGCGAAGAGCGTCTGGAAGAGCACCGCCGGCACCGCCCCGAAGGCTAAGCCCATCTGCCGGATCGCCGCGCGTGCGGCAAGCCCGCCATCCTGCCGAAGCGCGGCGGCGATGCGCTCGGACGGTTCGGAGACGGCGGAGAAATCCCAGGGCGCGCCGAGCGTCACGAGCGCCGAGACATCCGCCGGGAACCGCGCGGCGAGCCCCGCCGCGATCGTGCCGCCCATGCAATAGCCGATCACGGGGCAGGGCCGGCCGCCAGCTACCCGGGCGGCAGCGAGCGCCGGGCGCAGCCGGGTCGCGATGTAGTCGTCGAGGGCGAAACCCCGTTCATCCTCCCCCGGCGCGCCCCAATCGAGGAGGAGCGGCCTCCACCCACCCTGCGCCAGCGCGCGCAGGAACGACCGCTCCCGCGTGAGGTCGAGCACGTCGGCGCGATTGATCAGCGAGGGGATGACGAGGACCGGCGGGCCCATCGGCTGGGGCGCGCCATCCACCTGCCCGAAATCGAGAAGCCGCGTCGATCCCTCGGACCAGACGGCGGGCGGTTCGGGAAGGTCGCGCCGCCAGGGGTGTCGTTGCCACATCTCGATCCCGCGCAGCGTTTCGCGCAGTCGCTCCATGCCGACCTCGAGAACGCATTCCGGACGCGGCGCATCGAGCCGTGCCGCCTCCCGCGAGAGGGCCCGGTGCCACGGCGCGCGCGGGTCGTGCAACACCGGTGCGAGGGCGGCTGCGCCCTGCACGATCGCGCTGGCCTGAGCGAGGTGGAGCCCCAGCGGCGCCGGCCCCCCCGCGCGATGGGCCTGCACGGGATCAGTCATCGTCCATCCTGTCTTTCGGCGTCGGCACCAGCGGCATCGGCAAGCCGTCGCGCACGATCAGCGAGAGGTTGCGCTCCCACAGGTCGAGGAACGCCTTCGCGGCTGCACGCGCTGTTTCGTCCTTGCGCTGTTGCGGTTTCAAAACGCTACCAACCTCGCCCTGCGGCCATGCAGCATGATTTTTTGCATTGCGGCAAGGGGCGTGTGAGATAGGATGGCGGAAAACCAAGCATGTTCCGGGAGGTCCCCGTGGCCGCTGAAAAAACGGGCGATGACGCCCCGATCATCATCAAGAAATACGCCAATCGGCGGCTCTATAACACCGACAAATCCACCTATGTGACGTTGGAAAACCTCGCGGAGATGGTGCGTGAGGGCGTCGACTTCGTGGTGACCGATGCCAAGACGGGCGAGGATATCACGAGATCGGTCCTCACCCAGATCATCTTCGAGGAAGAGGCCAAGGGATCGTCGATGCTGCCGACGAATTTCCTGCGCCAGCTGATCCGCCTCTATGGCGATACGCTGCAGGGGTTCGTGCCCGGCTATCTCGATGCGTCCATGGAGACCTTCACGAAGAACCAGGAGCAGATGCGCGAGCAGGTCCGCGCCGCTTTCGACGCGAACCCGGCGATCGCGAATTTCGAGGCGATGGCCCGCTCCAACATGGAGTGGTTCGAGAACACGGTGCGGATGTTCAGCCCCTTTGCCGGTGCTGCGGCGTCATCCAGGGCGAAGAACGGCGAGGCCGCCCCCGCCGGGCAGGAGGAGGGCGAGGCGCGCGATGTCGAGCTCGACGAACTGAAGGACCAGCTCGCCGCGATGCAGGCCCAGCTCGCCGCGCTGGTGAAGAAGGACTGAGCGTTCAGACGACCCGCTCCGCAATCGGCGGCGCGGCCGGCGTCGGGAGTGGACCGGGCTTTCCGAACAGGTAGCCCTGCACTGTCGTCGCGCCGTGCCGTTCGAGCCAGGCCGCATCGGCGGGATACTCCACCCCTTCCGGAATCAGCCACAGATCGAGCCCTTCGGCGAGGCATCGAAGCGCGAGGAAGACCTCCTGCCGGGCCCTGTCCCCCGCGATGCCGGTGATCAGGTGGCGGTCGATCTTCACCCCGTCCACGCCGCCATCGAGCAGGTAACGGACGGAGGACGCCCCCGCGCCGAAATCATCGAGAAGCACCGTGCAACCGGCACGGCGGTATTCCGCGATGCAGTCGAAATCCTGCCGGGAGAGCGGTGCAACTTCCGTGATTTCGAGAATCAGCCTGTCGGCGATCCGCGGTGTCAGCCGCGCCAGCCGCAGGCGGATCAGCGGGTTGCGCAGGCTGCGCGGCGAGAGGTTGACGGAGAGACGGAACGCCTCCGTCCGCTCCAGCGCCGCCACCGCGAGATCGAGTGCGAGCGCGTCGAGCTCCGGCATGAGGTCCGCCCGTTCCGCAACCGGCAGGAACGCCACCGGTTCGATCACCACGCCATCGGCATCCTCCAGCCGCAACAACCCCTCGTGGAAGGCGACGCGCCGCATCGGGCCGACGTCGAAAACCGGCTGAAACAGGAGATGCGCCCGGCCCGACAGGATCGCGTCCTCGATCCGGTCGGTGATGGCAAGCGGGATCGTGTTCGGCTGTGCGGTCATCTCTCGAGGCCCTCCGGGCTGGTGGAATCGGTTGCGATCTGTTTCAAATGTTCCTGTCTTGTTCTAACGGTTGGTAAACGGAGGATCCCATGAGCGAACGCTGCCCCTGGTGCGGAACGGATCCGCTCTACGTCGCCTATCACGACGAGGAATGGGGCGTGCCGGAGCGCGATGGCCGCGCGCTTTACGAGAAGCTGATGCTCGATGGTTTCCAGGCCGGGCTGAGCTGGATCACCATCCTGCGAAAGCGTGAGAACTTCCGTGCGGCCTTCGAGGGCTTCGCTCCGGAGCGGATCGCATCATGGGGAGAGGGCGAGGTGGCACGCTGCCTGGCCGATCCGGGCATCGTGCGGCACCGGGGAAAGATCGAGGCCGCCATCGGCAACGCGCAGGCCTGGCTGCACATAGAGGAGCGCGAAGGCTTTTCGAGTTGGCTTTGGGCCTATGTCGACGGCGAACCGATCCAGAATCGCTTCTCCGGTATCGCGGATGTTCCGGCGGAAACGGCGCTCTCCAAGCGCATTTCGAAGGATCTCAAGGCGGAAGGCTTCCGCTTTTGTGGGCCCACCATCGTCTATGCCTTCATGCAGGCGGTGGGTATGGTCAACGACCATCTCGTGACCTGCCCGCGCCATGCGGCGCTGGCGCGATAGCTGTCATTCGGCGGCGATCGCCGCCTCGATGATCGCCCGGGCTTCGGGCGCGTTCCAATGGGCGGCCCCCTGCAGGCGCCCGATCTCCCGGCCTTCCCTGTCGATCAGAACCGTCACCGGCAGGCCCAGCACGCCGGCATCCCGCGCGAGCCTGCTGCGTTCGTCCAGAAGGATCGGCAGCGCCTCGACCCCCGTCTCCTCGAAGAACCGCTGGATACCGGGCACGGCGTTGCGCCCCGTGGCGACGGGCACGACGGCGAAGTCCTCACCGCCAAGATCGGCCTGCAACGCGTCGAGATCGGGCATCTCCTCCCGGCAGGGCGCGCACCACGTCGCCCAGAAATTCAGAAGCACGACCCGTCCCGCATGATCGGCGATGGAATGGGTGCCGCCGGCTGGGTCCGTGTAGGGGGTTTGCGGGAAAGCCTGCGCCTCGTCATGGACGACGAGCATCCGCATGTCGCCCTCGCGCATGGCGCCCAGCCGTTCGGCCAGCGTCTGGGCAGAAACCGCATTTGCACCGAGAAGACACGCGGCGTAGAAGACGGCCAGACAGGCTTTACCGAGCTTCATTCCCACTTCCTCACCCCTGGGGCCACCGCGCGATGACCAGACCCAAATCCTCGAACGCCATGTGGGGCGGCCGCTTCGCCGCCGGCCCCGATGCGATCATGGAAGCGATCAACGCCTCCATCGGCTATGACAAGCGGCTCGCCCGGCAGGATATCGAGGGCTCCCGCGCCCATGCCGCCATGCTCGCCGCCGTCGGTGTCCTGACGGATAACGAGGCCGGCGCGATCCGGGAAGGGCTTCTCACGGTCTTGTCAGAGATCGAAGGGGGTTCGTTTCAGTTCTCCGCCGCGCTCGAGGACATCCACATGAACGTGGAGGCGCGGCTGAAGGAGATCGTGGGCGAGCCTGCCGGGCGGCTCCATACCGCGCGTTCTCGCAATGATCAGGTGGCGACCGATTTCCGCCTCTGGGTTCGGGCCCAGTGCGACGAGGCCGTGGCGGGGCTGACCGCGCTGATGCGCGTGCTGCTTGACCAGGCCGAGGCGGGGGCGGACTGGGTCATGCCGGGCTTCACCCATCTGCAGACCGCCCAACCGGTGACATGGGGCCACCACATGATGGCCTATGTGGAGATGTTCGCGCGGGATCGCGCGCGCTTCGCCGATGCCCGCGCACGGATGAACGAGTCGCCCCTCGGCGCGGCCGCGCTTGCCGGGACGGGCTTTCCCATCGACAGGGAGATGACGGCGCAGGCGCTCGGCTTCGACCGGCCGATGGCCAACTCGCTCGACGCCGTATCGGATCGCGACTTCGCTCTGGAATACCTCGCCGCCGCCGCGATCTGCGCTACTCACCTTTCGCGTTTCGCGGAAGAGATCGTGATCTGGTCCTCGGCCCAGTTCCGCTTCGTCCGGCTGTCGGACCGGTTCTCCACCGGCTCCTCGATCATGCCCCAGAAGAAGAACCCCGACGCGGCGGAGCTGATCCGCGCCAAGGTCGGGCGGATCAATGGCGCGCTCGTGGCGCTCCTGACGGTGATGAAGGGCCTGCCGCTCGCCTATTCCAAGGACATGCAGGAGGACAAGGAGCAGGTCTTCGACGCCGCCGACAACCTGATGCTCGCCCTCGCCGCGATGGAGGGGATGGTGCGCGACATGGAGGCCAACGTCGAGGCGC
>JBMYPI010000093.1:0-8832 GCA_049600155.1 Rubricella sp. | reverse complement strand
GCTCTGAGCCTCCTACCTTTCGAAAATGAAAGAAGATCAACGGCGCCACACCACTCGGCGGCTCGTGCTGGCGCGTCGGCAGGGTTGCCTCGCAAGCAGGCGGCGCTGCAATGCAGCGCCGCTCGTCGTCCGGGCGACGGATGAGGGCGTCGAGATTCTCCAGCCCGGCGAGGCGATCCCCGCCGCGCAGGTCACCTTCGAGGCGATCAGCTATTCCGACGCCGGCGACGTCATTCTCCAGGGGCGCGGCGCGGCTGGCGAGGATGTCGTGCTCTATGTGGATGACGAGCCCGCCGCCGATGCGCGCGTCGACGCGGAAGGGCAATGGCGGATCGTGCTGTCCTTCCTGCCGGAAGGCCTCTACACGCTGCGCGCCGACCAGATCGGCGAGGATGGCGCCGTTACGAGCCGTGCGGAGACCCCGTTCCAGCGGGTCATCCTGCCCGTGGCGCTGCCCGATCCAGCGCCCGAACCGGAGCCCGCCGAAAGTGCCGGTGACGAAACCCTCGCCAGCGCCGCACCCGCCGAGGCGCCGGCCGAAGATACGGCCGCGCCCGGCATCGTGGAGGAACCGGCCGCAGACGCCGTGGCGGAAGCGACCGCGGAGGCCGAACAGTCCACCGAGGAACCGCAGATGGCCGATGCGACCACCTCCGAGGGCGCGGACAGCGAGTCGGCCCCCGCAACTGCCCTTGCGGCGCCCCCACGACCGTCCCAGATCGTCGTCCAGCCCGGCAACAACCTGTGGACGATCGCGCGCCAGCGCTACGGAGACGGGTTCCTCTACACCCAGATCTTCGCGGCCAATTCCGACCAGATCCGCGATCCCGATCTGATCTATCCCGGCCAGGTCTTCGTTCTGCCGCAGGGGGAGGGCGAATAAGGCCCTTTGCCCGCATGGTATCCCGGCGCCCGCTGGCATAGTCTGCGCAGCAAGACGCGTTGAAGGATTTCCATGGCAGATACTCCGCAAGGATCGGAGCGCAACGTGCTCCTCAAGGTGGCGCCCTATCTCTGGCCGGAGGGGGAGCCGCTTCTGCGTGCGCGCGTCGTTGCGGCACTCGTCTCGCTCGTTCTGGCCAAGGTGGTGACGCTGCTGACGCCGCTCTATTTCGGGGCGGCGGTGGATGCGCTGGCGCCGACGGAGGAGACGCCGGAGGCGTTCCTGCTGCTCGCGGGCCCCGTGGCGCTCGTCATCGGGTTCGGGATCACGCGGCTGGGGCAGGTGGGATTCGCGCAGTTGCGCGACGCGCTCTTCGCCAAGGTGGGTCAGAGGGCCCTTCGCCGCCTTGCGCTGGAGACGTTCCAGCACATCCACGCGCTTTCGCTGCGCTACCACATCACCCGCAAGACCGGCGGGCTCAGCCGGATCATCGAACGGGGGGTGAAAGGCGTCGATTTCCTGTTGCGCTTCATGCTGTTCTCCGTCGGGCCGCTGATCATCGAACTTCTGATGATCTCGGTCGTGTTCTGGGTGCTGTTCGGCTTCGCCTACATGGCGGTGGTGCTCGGGACCATCGCGCTCTATGTCGTGTTCACCTTCAAGGTCACCGAATGGCGCGTGGCGATCCGGCGGCGGATGAACGAGCGCGACACCGACGCCAACCAGAAGGCGATCGACAGCCTCCTGAATTTCGAGACGGTGAAGTATTTCGGTGCCGAGGGACGCGAGGCCGCCCGCTACGACCACTCGATGGAGGGCTACGAGCGGGAGGCGCTGAAGACGAACTACTCCCTCGCCGGTCTGAATTTCGGGCAGTCGCTCCTGATCACGGGGGGGCTCGTGATCGTGCTCATCATGGCCGCGATCGACGTGCAGGCGGGGCGGCTCAGCGTCGGCCAGTTCACGGTGGTGAACATGTACATGATGCAGATCACCATGCCGCTGAACTTCCTCGGCACCGTCTATCGGGAGATCCGGCAGGCGCTGACCGATATGGCGGAGATGTTCGGCCTTCTGGAACAACCGGCCGAGATCACGGACAAGCTGGGCGCGCCCGATCTCGCCGTGCGCGAGGGGCGCATTGCCTTCGAGACCGTCCGCTTCGCCTACGAACCCGCGCGCGAAATTCTCAAGGGCGTCGATATCGCGGTGCCGGGGGGGCAGACCATCGCCGTGGTTGGGCCGTCCGGTTCGGGCAAGTCGACGCTGGGGCGGCTTCTCTTCCGGTTCTATGACGTGACCGGCGGGCGGATCACGATCGACGGGCAGGATCTGCGCGACGTCACGCAGGAATCGCTGCGCGCGGCCATCGGCGTCGTGCCGCAGGACACGGTGCTCTTCAACGACACCGTGGGCTACAACATCGCCTATGGCCGGGCGGACGCGACGCGGGAGGAGGTCGAGAGCGCCGCGCGCGCCGCCCAGATCCACGACTTCATCATGAGCCTGCCGGAGGGCTACGACACCGTCGTGGGCGAGCGGGGGCTGAAGCTTTCGGGCGGGGAGAAGCAGCGCGTCGGCATCGCCCGCACCCTGCTGAAGAACCCGCCGATCCTCGTGCTCGACGAGGCGACATCGGCCCTCGATACCGATACCGAGGGCGAAATCCTCGAAAGTCTCAAGCGGATGGGGCAGGGGCGCACGGTGCTGACGATCGCGCACCGGCTCTCCACCGTTGTCCATGCCGACCGCATCATCGTGCTGGAGCGCGGCGAGGTGCGCGAGAGCGGCACCCATGACGAGCTCCTGGCGCTCGGCGGGCGTTATGCGGGCCTCTGGGCGCGGCAGGCGCGCGGCGAGGACGATACATCCGAACAGGCAGATCCCGAAGGAGCCATCGCGACATGAACCCCGACCTTTCCGCCGTCGCCCTCTATACCGGGCTCAATACGCTGATCCTGATCGCGCTGTCGATCCATGTCGGTCGGGTGCGGTCGCAGGAGAAGGTCTTCATGGGCGACGGCGGAAACCGGCGCGTCATCCGCGCCATGCGCGGTCAGGCCAATTTCGTGGAGCACGCGCCGCTGGCGCTTCTGATCCTTCTGGTAATGGCGCTGAGCGCGGCGCCCGCCTGGGCGATCCATGTGCTCGGGATCATGCTGACGGCCGGGCGGGCGATGCACGCGGCCCATTTCATCGCGGATGACGCGCCCGTCTGGCAGCGCGCCGGCGGGGCGCTTCTGACGCTCCTGGTGCTCCTGATCGGCGGCGCGGGGCTGATCCTGCACGCACTGGTCTGAAAGCGCCTATTCCGCCGCGAGGGGGCGTGCGCCCGGTGCCGGAGGCGTTCCCGGTTCGGGCAGCGCGGCGTTCGGCAGGATCGCGGTCCAGTCGATATCGCCGACATCACGGATCCCGCGCGCGCGGCGCTTGAGATCGCGATCCGCGCTCTTGCGTGCGCTGCCGGTGGCCCCGTCGAAGCGCCGGCGCCCGAACACTCCGAAGCTGATCCAGACCCGCAGCGCCAGAAGCGCGGGCGTCACCAGAAGGGTGAGGAAGGTCGCCGTGCCGAGGCCGAAGACGACCGCCGTCGCGAGTTGCTTCCACCACAGCGCGGTCGGCGAGTTGAGCGTGTAGCCGCCCCCGATGAAATCGAGCGAAAGACCGATCACCATCGGCGTGAGGCCCGCGATGGTGGTGATCGTCGTCAGCAGGACGGGACGGATCCGCGCCTCCGCCGTGCGCACGATCGCCTCCAGCCGGGGCAGGAACCGGGCGTAACCCTGGTAGGTGTCGATCAGCACGATGTTGTTGTTCACCACGATCCCGGCGAGCGCGAGAATGCCCGTGCCCGTCATGATGATCGAGAAGGCCTGGTCCATCACGATCATCCCGATCAGAACCCCGAAGATCGAGAACACGACGGCGACGAGCACGACGACCGAATTGTAGAGCGAGTTGAACTGCGCCAGGAGGATGATGAACATCAGCGCCAGTGCGCCGAGCATGGCCTGCCCCAGGAAGGTCGCGCTTTCCTCCTGCTCCTCCTGGTCGCCGGTCCAAGTCCAGCTCACGCCCGGGGGCAGCGCATCGGCACCTTCGCCTTCGAGCCATTCCGTCAGGACAGCGATCCGTTCCGTCGGCGTGATGACACGGGTGGAAAGCCCCTCTTCCGCGAACGCCGCCGCGCGCGCCTCCGCGTCCTCGGCGGAAATCACCTCGACCACCCGCTCGGGCTCTTCCTCCGTCCCGGGCGCGACGACGGCGACGAGACCGGGGCGCACATCGGCGAGCACGTCGAAATAACGCTCTCCGTCGATCCGCCGGATCTCCGCGAGTTGGGGAGCGGGTTCGCGGCTGATGAAATTCGCCAGCGGCACGAGGCCCTGGTTGGTGCGCACGCGAAGCGTGTCGAGCGTTTCCAGCCTGCGATCCTCCTCGGGGAAGCGCACGCGGATCTCGATCTCCTCGTCGGAGTCGTCGGTGCGCATCGTGTCGAGGAGGAGGCCCCGCGTCACGAGCTGCACCATGCCGCCCACCGTCGCGACATCGGCGCCGTAGCGGCCCGCGGCCTCGACATCCACGTTGATCTGCCAGTCGATGCCGGGCAGCGGGCGGTTGTCCTCCTGGTCGATCAGGCCCGGTGTCGCGTCGAACCGCTCCCGCACGGTGGCCGTCGCCGCGATGAGATCGTCGAAATCATTGCCCGTGAGGCGCAGATGGACCGGTTTGCCTTGCCCCGGCCCCTGTGCCTGTTCGGTGATCTGGACGACGATGCCCGGGATCTCCGAAAGCCGCGCGTTGAGATCGTCGAGGATCGCGTTGCCGTCGCCCCGGTCGCGCCAGCTTTCCAGCTCGATCTGGATCTGGCCGATCGTGTCATTGGGAACCGAGCCGCCATCGCCGGCCTGGTTCAGCCCGCCATTGCCGGCGAAGGCGAAGACCGAATCGACGCCCTCCGTCCCGAGGATCACCTGCTCGGCCTGCCACAGGAGGCGGTCCGCCTCGTCGAGGCTGAGATTGCCGCGCGCGCGGACATAGGCGACGGCGCGCTCGGGTTCGGTCTCCACGAAGAACTCCACGCCGTTGTTGTTCTCCGAGTAGTAGCTGAATGTGCCGACCGCGAAGATCAGGACGCCCACGAGCGTGACGATCGGCATGATCGGATTGGACACGATCACCGCGATGAAGCGGCCGAACAGCGTGCGGCGATAGCCGGCCCGCGGAACGGGATCGACGCGCCGCGCCCGGAAGGAGCTGCCCGCAAGCGTGATCAGGACGAGCCCGAGCACCGTCAGGAGCAGCCCCGGCAGGATGACGGCGCGCAGTGTCAGCACGAGGCCGGCGACAGTTACAACGGCCGCCACACCCATCAGTGCCGCGCGCAGTGCAAGCGGCGTCGTGTCGTGGAGCTTCAGCGCCCGGCCTTCGAGGAAGCGGGAGAAGCGCCCGGCCACGCCACCGACCACCGGCAGATAGATCAGCGCGACGATCAGCGAGGAGGTGAGCACGAAGATCAGCGTGATCGGCAGCATTCCCATGAATTCGCCCGGCAGCCCCGGCCAGAGCACGAGCGGCAGGAAGGCGCAGAGCGTCGTCGCCGTGGAACTGACGATGGGCCAGAACATGCGCTTGGCCGCCGCCGTGTAGGCGTGCATCGGCCCGTCGCCGCGCTGGATGCGCTTGTCGGCGTATTCCACCACCACGATCGCGCCATCCACCAGCATCCCCACGGCGAGGATGAGGCCGAACATCACGATGTTGGAGACGGGAAATTCGAGCGCCGCGAAGGCCGCGAAGGTGAGAAGGAAGGATGTCGGGATCGCGAAGCCGACGAGTAGCGCCGAGCGCGATCCGAGCGCGGCCAGCACAACGATCATCACCAGCGCGATCGCCGTCAGGACGGAACCTTCGAGCTGGCGCACCATGTCGCCCACGTTGATCGACTCGTCCATGGAGAAATCGACGCGAACGGCGGCGCGCAGCGGCTCGGGCCATTCCGCGACCTGCGCCTCCACCCGTTCGCGCACCAGCGCGACCGTCTCGATGATGTTGACGCCGCGCGTCTTGACCACCTGGATCGCGACCGTCGGCTCTCCGTTGTAGCGTGCGGTGCCCACCTCGTCCTCGAAGGTCAGGCGGATATCGGCGAGATCGCCCAGCGTGACCACACGGTCGCCGTTCGTCGTGACGGGGAGATCGTAGATGTCCTCGGGCGAGTCGAAGCTCGAGGGGATCTTCACCGCGAAGGCGCCCGATCCGTTGGTCACCTCGCCCGCCGCGACGAGCTGGTTGTTGTTGACCACGACGTTGATGAGATCCTGCGCGGTGACGTCATAAGCCTCCAGCCGCAGGGGATCGAGGATCACCTCGATCATCTCCTCGCGATAGCCGGCAAGGCCGGCCTCCAGCACCTCGCCCATCGATTCCAGCTCGTCCTGAAGATCGTTGGCGAGGCGGAAAAGCGTGCGCTGGGGCACCTCACCCGACAGCGAGATCGTCAGGATCGGAAACTCGGAGAAGTTGATCTCCGAAATCGTCGGTTCGTCGGCGTCGGAGGGGAACTGGGCGGAGGCGCGGTCCACGCGGTCGCGCGTGTCGGCGATGGTGGCGTTCTTGTCCCAGCCGAACTCGAATTCCAGCACGATGATCGCGACGCCCTCGGCGGCCGTCGCCGTCATGTCCGTCAGGCCGTCGAGATCGCTCAGCTCCTGTTCCAGCGGGCGGACGAGGAGCGTTTCGGCATCCTCGGCGGAGACGCCGGGCAGGGGCGCGGTGACGACGAGAACCGGCACGTCGATATCGGGCTCGCCTTCCTTGGGCAGGCCGACATAGGCCGTCCAGCCCGCGACGAGCGATACGAGCACGAAGGCGAGGATCATCCGCGCGCGGGACGCGGCCCAGTCGACGATACCGGTCATTGCATCTGGTCCTCTGCGTAGGTGACGCTGACCGCGCCGCCATCGCTGACGAAATCCTGGCCGACGACGATCACGTCGGCCTGCGGCGGAAGGCCGCTCAGCCAGACGCCGTCGGATTCATCGCGCAGGATGGAGACGGCATGGAAGCGCGCCACGCCCTCTTCGGCGACCCGCACGCCGAGTCGCCCGGCATCGTCAAGCGTCAGGGCCGCCTGCGGCAGGAAATGGGCCGGTTCGCCTTCGAGCGCGATGGAAAGCTCGACCGTCGCCCCGCCGCGGATGAGGCCATCGGTGTTGTCGACCTCGACATTCACCTCGAACGTTCGGGTTGCTTCGTCGGCGGAGGAGGCGACATGGGTGACGGTTCCCTGCAGGGTCCGGCCATCGATCAGACGCGCATCGGCGAGGAGACCGGGTTCCAGCCGCGTGACGGAGGCTTCCGGCGCGAATCCGACGAGCGTGACCCGCGACAGATCGAGAAGCCGTGCACAGAGAGCACCCGCCTGGAGGAGCGTGCCGGTCTCGGCCGGTTCCTCGTCGAGCGTTCCGGCGAAGGGGGCGCGGATCGCCAGGCGTTCGAGCTCGGTCTCGGCCTGGTCCACCTGGGCCTGGGCGGCCTGAAGCTGTGCGGTGCGCTGTGCGACCTCGGTTTCGGAACTGAAGCCCCGTTCCTGCAGCGAGCGGGAGGCTTCGGCGTTCAGCCGCGCTTCGGCGAGCCGTGCCTCGGCCTCGGCCAGTTGCGCGGGGCGGATGCCGGGATCGAGACGGCAGAGGATATCGCCTTCGGCCACGCGGGTGCCGCGCGGAAGAGGATCGGAAAGGACACGGCCCGTCGTTTCCGCCCGCACCTCGACCTCCCGCACCGGTTCGGCGCGTCCCCTCAGGGTGATGGTGCTCTCGATCTGGCGCGCGGAGGACCGCATCGCGACGACGGGAACGGCGTTCATCGTGGTCACCGTGTCCGGCTGCGGCGCCTCGTCATCGAGCACCGCGTCTATCGACCCGTCGCCCTGGCCGCCGCCCACGAGGGCAATGAAGGTTTCGCGCTCGATCACGAACCCGTAGACGAGGGCGCAGATGACCAGCGCCGTTATGATGGATGCGATCCGCATGTGTTTCCCTTCCGGGCGATCCTTCGGGGCCCGGCCCCATGACTATACCGTTCAGTTCAGTATAGCCGGCCTCGGTAAAATACAAGTCGGCGGGCGCGAATACGACCACGCTTTCAACGCACTTGCAGAAAACGCGCGAATGTGACCGAAAAGCCCGCCCGAACGCCTTTGCTTCCCGTGAAGGAGCAGAGTAGGTTGCCGGCCAATCAAGAAAAGGGTTCCAGACGTGAGCAATCCCGATTCCTTCATCGAAGAGGTCAGCGAAGAGGTCCGCCGCGAGCGGCTCTACCGGCTCGTGCGCCGCTGGGGATGGGTCGGCGTGCTGGCGATCCTGCTGATCGTCGGTGGCGCGATCTTCGCCGAGTGGCGCCGCGCCTCCGCTGAGGCCGAGGCGCGCGCGACCGGCGGTGCGATCGATTCCGCGATGCTGATCGCCGATCCTTCTGCGCGCGCCGCCGCCCTCGCCGAGGCCCGCGATGCCGGGAGCGGCGAGGCGGCGACGCTGACGGCGCTTCTTCAGGCGCAGGCCGAGGTCGATGCCGGCGATACCGCCGCGGCGGCGGAAACGCTTCGGGAGGTGATCGCGGCGACGCCCGATCCGCTTTTGCGCGACGTCGCGCGGCTGCACCTCGTCGGCGTGCTCGATTTCGAGGACGGCACGGCGGAGGAACGCCTTTCCATCGTCGACGGTATCGTCACCGAGGGGGGCGAGATGAGCCTCATCGCACAGGAAATCCGGGCGGCGATCCGGGCGGAAACCGGCGATCTGGACGGCGCGCGGGCCGATCTTCAGGCCGTGGTTGCGGATGCCCTGGCGACCGAGTCGATGCGCGCCCGCACGGTGCGTCCGAGAAGCGGCACCAACACATCGACCTCGCTGCCGGTCTCGATTCGGGGCACCACCGACTCGGGCACC